>NZ_JAPIYN010000010.1:0-196648 GCF_035617725.1 Mycobacterium sp. 94-17 | reverse complement strand
TGGCCGGGTACGGGGTTGCCGGTGCCCGATGCCCACGACATCGCGCACATCGTGTACACCTCGGGGACCACCGGTGTCCCCAAAGGCGTTGCGACCACTCATCACAACGTCACTCAGTTGCTGGCGTCGCTGCACGTGGGGCTGCCGTCGGGGCCGGGACAGGCGTGGTCCCAATGGTATTCGTATGCGTTCGACGCCTCGGTGGAAGAAATCTGGGGTGCGTTGCTGCACGGCTCGCGGTTGGTGATCGTGCCCGAGTCGCTCGCCGCACTGCCAGAAGACCTGCAGGCCTTGCTGATCGACGAGGAGGTCACGGTGCTGCACCAGACCCCGTCGGCCGTCTCGGCGCTGTCGCCGCGGGCGTTGGCGTCGACGGCGCTGGTGGTGGCCGCCGAGGCGTGTTCGGCCGAGCTGGTGCAGCGGTGGGCGCCGGGCCGGGTGATGACCAACGCCTACGGACCGACCGAGACCACGATGTGTGTGACGGTCAGCCCGCCGCTGAGTCCCGCGGCGGGGACGCCGCCGATCGGCGGCCCGGTGCCCGGGGCGGCGTTGTTCGTCCTCGACCCGTGGCTGCGGCCGGTGCCGGTGGGCACGGTGGGGGAGTTGTACGTGGCCGGCCGGGGTGTGGGCGTCGGCTACGTTCGCCGGGCGGCCCTCACGGCGTCGCGGTTCGTGGCGTGCCCCTTCGGGGCGCGGGGTGAGCGCATGTACCGCACCGGGGATCTGGTGTCGTGGGGCGCCGACGGCCAGCTGCGCTACCTCGGCCGCATCGACGAGCAGGTCAAGATCCGCGGCTATCGCATCGAACTCGGCGAAATCCAGGCAGCGCTGAACGGTGTGCCGGGGGTGGACCGGTCCGTGGTGATCGTGCGCGAGGACCGCCCCGGCGACAAGCGGCTGGTGGGCTACGTCACCGAGGCCGAACCGGGAAGCGTCGATGCCGTCGCCGCGCGCGCACGGCTGCGAGAAGGGTTGCCGCCCTATATGGTTCCAGCCGCGGTGGTGGTGATCGACGCGTTGCCGTTGACCGTCAACGGCAAGCTGGACACCCGCGCGCTGCCGGAGCCGGAATACCGCGACGCCGAATACCGGGCCCCGGGCAACGACCTCGAGCGCATCCTGGCCGACGCCTACGCCGAGGTTCTGGGCCTGGACCGCGTCGGGGTCGACGACTCGTTCTTCGACCTCGGCGGCGACTCCCTGTCCGCCATGCGCCTCATCGCCACCCTCAACAAGTCGCTGCACACCCACCTGACCGTGCGCACCCTTTTCAACGCTCCCACGGTCGCCGGCCTGAGCGGCCAGGTCCACAAGCACGCCGACGATCCGCGCTTCGTCTCGGTGCACGGCTCCGACCCCGCCGAGGTGCACGCGGCTGACCTGTCGCTGGACAAGTTCATCGACGCCGCGACGCTGGCCGGCGCCTCGTCGTTGCCGGGGCCGGGCGCCGAGGTGCGCACGGTGTTGTTAACCGGCGCAACAGGATTCCTCGGCCGGTACCTGGCGCTGCAGTGGCTCGAGCGCCTCGAACTGGCCGACGGGAAGCTGATCTGCCTGGTGCGGGCCGGCTCCGACGACGAGGCCCGCGCGCGCCTGGAGAAGACCTTCGACAGCGGGGATCCACAGCTGCAGCGGTATTTCCAGGAGTTGGCCGCCGACCATCTCGAGGTGATCGCCGGCGACAAGGCCGAGCCGAGCCTTGGCCTCGACGACCCGACCTGGCGGCGGCTGGCCGAGTCCGTCGATCTGATCGTGGATCCCGCGGCGGTGGTCAACGGCGCGCTGTCCTACGGCGAGTTGTTCGTGCCCAACGTGGTGGGCACCGCCGAGCTGATCCGGTTGGCACTGAGCGCCAAACTCAAACGCTTCAACTATGTCTCGACGGCCAACGTGGGCGATCAGATTGCGCCGCAGGCGTTCACCGAGGACCCCGACATCCGGGTGCTCAGTCCCACCCGGAAGAACGACGGCAGCCGGGCCAACGGCTACGGCAACAGCAAGTGGGCCGGTGAGGTGTTGCTCCGCGAGGCCAACGACTCGTGCGGTCTCCCGGTCGCGGTGTTCCGCAGCGGCATGATCCTGGCCGGCCCCACGTATACGGGCCAGCTCAATTTGTCGGACCTGGTCACGCGGATGGTGCTCAGCGTGCTGGCCACCGGTGTCGCGCCGCGCTCGTTCTATCATCTTGACGCCCAAGGCAATCGGCAGCGCGCGCACTACGACGGCCTGTCGGTGGAGTTCGTCGCCGAGGCGATTGCCACGCTGGGTGCGCAGGCCGGCCGGGAACCGTCGGCCGGGTTCCGGACCTACCACGTGATGAACCCGCACGACGACGGTATCGGGCTGGACGAGTACGTCGACTGGCTGATCGAGGCCGGCTATTCGATCGAGCGCATCGACGACTTCGGGGAGTGGCTACGCCGGTTCGAGGCCGGGCTGCGCGCCTTGCCGGACCGGGTGCGCGAGCATTCGATCCTGGGGGTGCTGAAGTCGACGAATACCGCTGCGCTGCGGCCTGCGGAGCCGGGGCCGAACTCCGTTGCCTCCACCGATCGCTTCCGCGCCGCGGTGCAGGACGCGAAAGTGGGCCCCGACAAGAACAATCCGGACATTCCGCATGTCTCGCCGGCCGTCATCGTCGGATACGCCGCCGGCCTGCAGCGGCTCGGACTGCTATAGCGACATCGGCGGCTCAGGCCTGGGAGGCCGCCGCCGCCCGCGCCCCGGATTTCACGTCGCGCCCCGCGCCGGCCGACACGGAGGCGGCTTCGCCGCGCGCCAGACCCACCGTCGCGACAATCACCACGACCGTCGTCGCCGCGAGCAGGAACCACTCCCAGCCGCCGGCTGCCAGCGTCTCGCCGAGCACGACTACGCCGAGGATCCCGCCCACCACGGGCTTGGCGACGATGATCGTCGGCAGCGACGCGGTGAGCGCCCCCGCGCGGTAGGCCGACTGGTGATAAATCATCCCGGCCATCCCGCAGAACACCAGCGCGTACAGCTCGAAGGAGTGCCACACCTGCCCTGGGTGGCGTCCCAGGATGTCGACCACCCCCTTCATCAGGACGGCGAACACCGCCAGCAACGTGCCGGCCACCGCCGCCAGCAGCAGCGCCGCGACCGCGCGGTCCGCCCAGATGCGCGCGCCCAGCAGGCCCAGCAACAAGAGGGGCCCGAGAACCACGGCCACCACGATCCAGGTGTGCAGCGGCGCCCGCTGATGACCGCCGGTCGGGTCTCCTACCGCGATGAGCACCGCCAGCGCCACCGCCAGCAGCAGCGCCCAGCCCCACTCCCGGCGGGTGATGCGGTTGCCGGTCATCCGCGCGTAGATCGGCAGGGCGAACAGCAGCGCCGTCACCTGCAACGACATCACCAACAACACGGAGCCCTTGTCGAGGGCCGCGGCCAGCAGCACGTAGCTGCCGATGTCACCCAAGCCGCCCAGCCACCAGCGCTTGTCGCGCAGCAACATCCCGAACAGTGTCAGGTGGCCCACCCGTTTGTCGGTGACCTCCTGCGCGGAACGTTGCCGGACCACGTTGCCGATCGCGGACGCCAGCGCGGCGCACAGGGCGATAATGGCCGCCAGATTCGCGTCCGACATCGCTTATCTCCTCGCTGGGTGCTGTTGAGCTAACCCGTCTAATCTAACCGCCCCCGCCGGTGGCGGGCGCGCGGAAGGTGCCGAAGGGGGTGGAGCCCGGCGGTCCGGCTCAGAGCGGGAATTTCGTCCCGGTGAGCCGCTCGGACAGGTCCCAGAGCGCGACGGCGGTGCCGTCGCGCTTTGCCGGCCAGTTGCGCCAGGTCGGCTGGGTGCGGCCGTACAGTCCGAATCGCGGGCCGACGAACGTGTCGCCCGGCAAATCCTGCGACACCGCGTACAGCGTCTGGCGGGCACCGAAATCGGAGTCGGTGGACACGATCCGGTCGACCGCCAGGACCGCCGCGTCGCCCAGCTTACGGCCGGAGTTGCCCTGCAGGTTGGTGTGCGACCAGCCGGGGTGGGCGGCCAGCGCGCGCAGCGCGGTGGGGACGCCGTCCAGCCGGCGTTGCAGTTCTTTGGTGAACAACAGGTTGGCCAGCTTCGACTGGCTGTAGGCCAGCCAGGCCGAGTACGGCCGGGACTGAAAGTTCAGGTCTTTGAGGCTGATGTAGCCGAAGTGGTGCATCAGCGAGGACACCGTCACCACGCGGTCGGTCAGCTTGGGTAACAGCAGGTTGGTCAACGCGAAGTGGCCGAGGTGGTTGGTGCCGATCTGGCCCTCGAAACCGTCGACGGTGACCGCGTGCTTGGTGGCCATGATGCCGGCGTTGTTGATCAGGACGTCCGCCGTCTCGATGCCCTCGGCGAAGCGCCGCACCGACGACAGGTCTTGCAGGTCGAGTTGACGCACCTCGGCGGTCCCAGCCGCGCGACCGGGCGCCGCACCGGTCATGCGCGCGGCGGCGGCGTGGCCTTTGTCGGTGTCGCGGACCGCCAGGATGACATGGCCGCCGACCCGCACCAACTCGCGCGCGGTGATCTCGCCCAAACCGGCGTTGGCCCCGGTGATGACGACGGTTCGTCCGGCGAACGAGGGCAGCTGCGCTGCGGTCCAATCGGCCATGGCAGCCACCCTAACGTCGCGACGGCGACCGTGGCCGCGGGGCCGTGCGGGCCTGCGGCGGTGTGCGGTGGCCCGCGGTGACCTTGTCGGCCGCCGGACAGGCACAGGTATCGTGCCTGGGATGGCCAGCGAAAACCCATGTGACGCGGGGATCGCCGGATGTATCTAGGCGTCATCGTCAATCCGAAAGCGCGGCGGAACCGCGGCGCCTCCCGCGACCGCATCGCCGAACTGCGCCGCATCGTCGGGGCCCGCGGCGAGGTGCACGAGACCCACTCGATCGAGGAGTTGCGCGACACCATCGCGCAGATCTCGCCCCGGGTCACCCACCTGGTGGGCGACGGGGGCGACGGGGCGTTGCACTGGTTGATCAACGAGGTCGAGCGCTGCGTCGAGGACCCACAACGCTGGCCCGCGTTCGTCCCGAGCAACGGCGGCAGCGTCAACGCGGTCGCACGTAAGGCGCGGGTGCGCGGGCGGCCGGAAGCGATCATCCGTGCGCTGGCGGCCGACGCCGAGGCGGATCGGCCACCGCCCGAGGTGAGCCTCGACACGTTGGCGCTCGACGGCGAAACCGCCGACGGCACGGCGTTTCATCGGCTCTGCTTCGGGCTGGCGGCCGGCGGCGTCGGGAACCGCTTCTACGACCGGTACTACGACTCACCCGATCACGGCCGGCTGGCCGTCGCCCGGGTGATCGGCCGCAGCTTCTCCGACTACCTCACCTCCAAGGTCGCCCCGAGCCGGGTGAGGACGCCGAATTACGCCTCAATCCTGTTCACGCCGACGCGGGCGCGCGTGGTGATCGACGGCGAAGAGGTCCCGTCGCGCACGCACAGCCTGCTGCACGCCGGCGCCATCGACCTGCGCATCGGAGGTCCGCTGCGGTTGTTCCCGAAGGCGTCCGAGCCCGGTGCGCTGCATTTTCAGGCCGGAAACCTGCGCCCGTCCAAGATCGTGGCGCAGCTTCCGGTGGCCCTGACCAGCGGCGCGCTCCGCGGCAAGGGGCTACGCGACGTCAACGGCCACGAGATGACCATCGAAGCCGAGGACGAGCCGCTGTCGCCCATCATCGACGGCGAGCGCTTCCTGGGCATCGTGAAACTGGTGGCGCGCGCGGGCCCACGGATCCGCATCGCCCGGCCCGCGTGATCGGTTGTCGCACCATCCGCCGGTGGTTGAGCGGTGCGGCCGCGGTCCCAACGCTTTCCGGCCACCCCGCAACCACGCGGTCGTGGGCAATTGTTTTTTTGATTTGCGATTTCGCCACTAGATGTGATGAGCGTCAAAGTCGTATTTTGGACTGCGCGCGCGTTTAGCGCCAAATAGTAAATGCGTGAATTTGCAAATGTGCAAGTCAGTATTTCAGGCTCGAAGCCACGGATAGTGCCTGCTCGTACACCACTGAGATACTGAAGTCCGTATGCGCGTAGATCAGCATTCGTGCAATTAATTTCGAGAGCTAAGTTTATCCTGTGAATGTTGTGTGTGCAGGCCATAAATGCTGCTCAAGGTTTTGCTGGGGTCGGGGCGCGGGTCTACATTGGGTTCATATTCACGACGAAAGTTGTTCTTGTCCCAAGCCAACCTGGAAGGGGGATCGCTCCGACATGGAGACATTGATCGATTACCTGCACAAGTGGGAAGCGCAGAAGCCGGACCAAACCCTCTTCCGGTTCGTCGATGCCGATGGCCGCGAACTCGAGCACTACACCTACCAGGCCTTCGCCGAGCGCAGCCGCGAACTGGCCGCCTACCTGTCCACGGAGGCCGGCCTGAAGCCCGGCGACCGTGCGCTGCTGGTCTACCCGCCCGGTCTGGAAATGATCGCGGCACTGTATGCGTGCGCGCGCATCGGAGTGATCGCCGTTCCGGTCAGCCCGCCCCTGCCGATGTCCTTCGAATCCGGGCTGGCCAAGCTCAGCTTCATCGCCCGCGACTGCCAGGCCGTGGCCGTGCTGTCGACGAAGCAGTTCGAGTACGACTTCCGGCTCCTGCTGGGCCGGCGCGACGGCGAGCAGGTGTGGGTGGGCGGCCCCGGCGCCGGCCTGCCGGAGCTGCCCTGGTTCGCGACCGACGCCGCCCAGGACTTCGGCGGCGCCCCGGTCGCGGACACTCCCGGGGAGGTGCTCTTCCTGCAGTACACCTCGGGTTCGACCAGCGATCCCAAGGGTGTGATCGTCACCCACGCCAACATCATCGCCAACGGTTTCGCCGCCTTCGACGGCGACGACGTGGTGGCGGCCTCGTGGCTGCCCCAGCACCACGACATGGGGCTGATCTCCGCCTACATGTTCATCGTGCTGCTCGGCGGGACCACCCACGCGATGTCGCCCCTGGACTTCCTCGCCCGGCCGTCGTCCTGGCTACGGCTGATCACCAACGTGCGCGCCACACACACGCCGGGACCGAACTTCGCGCTCGAATACTGCCTGCGCGAGGACAAGCTGCCCGCCTCCGAATTGGCCGACGTCGACCTGAGCAGTCTGGAGTGCATCGTGGTGGGCGCAGAGCCGTTGCGCGCCAACACCTTCGCTCGGTTCCGGCAGCGGTTCGCCGAGTACGGTCTGCGGGCCGATGCACTGACGGGCGCCTACGGCATGGCCGAATTCACCCTGACCGTGTCGATCCGCGGGCGCCAGACCATCGCGGTGAACAAGCGCGGGCTGGAGAAAAATGTGGCTCGCGTCGAAAAGGCGCTGCCGGAAAACAGCAACCAGGTGCCGTTGGTCAGCTGCGGCAAGCCGATCGACGAAACGGTCGTTCGCATCGTCGATCCCGAATCGCAGCAGGCGTTGCCCGAAGGGCGGGTCGGCGAGATCTGGCTGACCGGACCCTCCAAGGGGGCCGGCTACTGGAACCGTCCGCAACTCACCGCGGAGATGTTCGGCGCCCGCGTCGCCGGCGATGACCGGCACACCTTCTTGCGGACCGGCGATCTGGGCTTCCTCTACGAGGGCGAGCTGTTCGTCTGCGGGCGCAGCAAGGACCTGATCATCGTCCGCGGCGTCAACTGCTATCCCTCCGACATCGAAGCCGTCGTCGAGCGCACGGCCGCGCACGTCCGGGGCGGCTGTGTCGCCGCCTTCTCGGTCGAGCACGAGGAGTCCGAAGCGCTGGTCGTCGTCGCCGAGGTGCGCGACGAACACAAACTGCCGGACGGCAAGGCCGTGGCCCGCGCGATCCGCCGGCACTGCCACATCGATCCGCACGCGATCGTCTTCGCGCCCCCGCGCAGCATTCCCAAGACCACGTCGGGCAAGATCCGGCGCGCGTCGACGCGCCGGCTCTGGCTGGACGACGCATTGCCCGCCTTCACAACGTGGATCAACCAGTCGGCCAACCGAACTCACGATGGCCTGGATTCCGGTGCGGGTCCGCTGGAACGCTTCCGCAACCTCATCGAGAGCTACGACCTCACCGGCGACGAGGATTGCTCATTCGCCGACCTCGGCATCGACTCGCTGGCGCTGGCCGAACTGCGCACGGACCTGCAGGCCCTCCTGGAGGAGAACGGCGCGGGCGAGCTGGCCGAGGACGTCAACACCCGCCTGTTGCAGCGGCTGACGGTGTCCGAATTCTTCGGGCTCATCAGGCAATTCGGCGAAGGATCCGGCCGGCCGCTCGACGCCCTGCGCCGGGCGCTGGACCAGATCTCGGCCGAGTACGAGGCTCACGAGGCCGCGCAGATGCGGGCCGACGCGGCGCTGCCGCTGCCGGAGCCGGCACCCGCGCGGCCGGGTGCGCCCACCGACCTGCTGCTCACCGGCGCGACGGGATTCCTCGGGCCGTTCCTGGTGAGCAGCCTGCTGACGCGGACCTCCTACACGCTGCACGCACTGGTGCGCGCCACGGACGCCGCGCACGGTGTGGACCGCATCGTCGCGTCGCTGCGCCGCGCCCAGCTCTGGACGCCGGCGCTGGAAGCCGACGTCCGCGCACGGGTCCACGTCGTCTGCGGCGATCTCGCCGAGCCCGCGCTGGGTATCGGGGAGGCGGCCTTCCAGCAGCTTGCGCGGGATGTCGATGTCGTCGTGCACAACGGCGCCCTGGTCAACTACGTCCGCACCTACGACGCGCTGCGGCCGGCCAACGTGGAGGGCACCCGCGAGCTGTTGCGGCTGGCGATGACCAACCACCGCAAGGCATTCCACCTCGTTTCCAGCACGTTCATCTACGGCTGGAGCACCGAGCCGGTGGTCGGCGAGTGGGATGCGAACGAAAAGATGTCCGGCCTTGACTTCGGTTACTCGCAGACCAAGTGGGTCGGCGAGCAGCTGGCGCTGGCCGCGCAACGCAAGGGGCTCGACGTCCGCATCTACCGGCCCTCGCTGATCTCGCCGACCCGCGCGGGTTTCGGCAGCCAGGACGACATCCTGGTGCGCCTGACGGCGTTCATGATCGAGCACGGGGTCGCCTGCAACGTGCTCAACCAGATCAGCCTGCTGCCGGCGGACCTGATCGC
Source organism: Mycobacterium sp. 94-17 (assembly GCF_035617725.1). NCBI lineage: Bacteria > Bacillati > Actinomycetota > Actinomycetes > Mycobacteriales > Mycobacteriaceae > Mycobacterium > Mycobacterium sp. 94-17. The sequence goes on along the minus strand of NZ_JAPIYN010000010.1, from coordinate 187,567 downwards.
GGATCACGTCGTCGCCATGATGGGCCTGCCGAACGAGTCGGGCAGTGTCTTCAACATGACGGCGGACGAGTACTACAACCTGACCGACGTGACCCGGATCCTGTCCGAACGGTACGGGTATCGCTTTGAGTACCACGACATCCCGTCGTTCACCGAGCAGCTCAACCGCCGCTGCACGCCGAACGACCAGATGTATCCGCTCGTCGATTTCCTCACCCGGTCGGCGGACAAGATCGCGGCGATGCGTGACAAGCGCTACGACAACACCCAGTACCGCGACCGGCGGGGGCTGGCCAAGGTCCGCCTGCACGAGCCGGCCCTGACCGAAACGGTAGATCATCTGGTCCGGTTCCTGCGCAGCGAGCGTCTGATCACCGAGGTGGAGGACGAGGCGCAGCGCAGCGCCTAGCTTGGCGCGAGGGAATCGCGCGAGGATATTGCCAAGCGATACGGAAAGGGAATGGCGACGATGTTCACTGTCGATGACAAGGCAACGGGCCCGCACGACGCGTCGCTCGACCACGAGCGGATCGTGCTGCAGGCGCGCGACGTCGATTTCGATTGGTCGACGCTGCCGTTCTACTACGTGCCCGGCGAGCCCTTCAGCACCCACTTCTGCAATGTGCTGCACCTGTTGCTGCCCGCGGGTGAGGAGTTCATCGTCGATGCCTTCAGGGACACCTTGCCGCTGATCAAAGACGATCAGCTGCGGCGTGACGTGCAGGGCTTCGTCAGCCAGGAGGCCATGCACTCCCAGGCACATGCGGGGGTGCTCGGGCACTTCGCGGCCAACGGCGTCGACGTGACGCCGTTCACCGACCAAATGCGTTGGCTTTTCACCCAACTCATCGGTGATCGCCCGCAGTGGAGCCGGCGCAGGCGCCAGAGCTGGCTGCTGGAGCGCGTGTCGATGGTCGCGGCGCTCGAGCACTACACCGCCATCCTCGGCGAATGGATTCTCGACACCCCGCAGCACGACGCCATGGGCACCGACCCGGTGATGCTCGATCTGCTGCGCTGGCACGGCGCCGAGGAAGTCGAGCACAAGGCGGTCGCCTTCGACACCATGAAGCACCTGCGGGCCGGGTATTGGCGCCAGGTGCGTACCCAGCTGCTGATCACACCGGCGCTGCTGTGGTTGTTCGTCCGCGGCGTGCGATTCATGTACTCGGTGGATCCCTACCTGCCGCCCGGCAGCAAGCCGCGGTGGCGGGACTACTTCCGCGCCGCGCGCCGGCGGCTGGTGCCCGGGCCGTTCCAGTTCCTGCGGGTCATCGGCGCCTACTACACACCGAGTTTCCATCCGTCCCAGCTGGGCGGCGTCGGGCGCGCGGTCGACTACCTGGCCCGCTCACCCGCCGCCCGCGCTTCGCACTGACGGACACTGACGGACACCGAAGGGCACTGACGATGACGACCGGCCTGACCTCCACCACGGTCGCCGCCTCCGACGGCGTGCAACTGGCGGTGCATGCCTATACCGACATCGACCCTGGGCGGCCGACCGTCCTGGCCATCCACGGCTACCCGGACAACCACCACGTCTGGGATGCGGTGGCGGCCACCTTGGGTCAGCGGTTCAATGTCGTGGCGTACGACGTGCGCGGCGCCGGCCAATCCTGGGCGCCGCCGGACCGTTCGGGGTATCGGCTCACCCAGCTGGTCGCCGACGTCGGCGCGGTGATCGAGCACCTCGGAGTGGACGAGGTGCACCTGCTGGCCCACGATTGGGGGTCGATCCAGGCCTGGGCGGCCGTCACCGACGACGCGGTGACGGGCAAGGTCGCGTCGTTCACGTCGATCTCCGGGCCCCACCTCAACTACGCGGGCAGGTTCTTGCGCTCGGCGCGCACCCCGCGGGCGCTGTTGGATGTGGCCAAACAGATCCTTGCCTCGTCCTACATCTGGTTTTTCCTGTGCCCGGTCGTACCGGAGCTGGCGATCCGTTCCCGGGCTACGGTGAAAGTCTTTGAGGCGGTTGAGCGTATCGGCGGATCGAGCGCCCGCCGCGAGCGCGGGGCGGCATACCGCTCGGTCGGCGACTACCTCAACGGGCTCAACCTGTACCGCGCGAACATGCCGGCTCCCATCCTGTCGCCCCCTGCGCAGTTGCCGCAGACCACCGTTGCGGTGCAGGTGCTGGTCGCGCGCCAGGATTATTTCGTATCGCCTGCCCTGCAACGGTTTACCGGTTCAATCCCGGACGGCGCCAGGATCGTCCCGATCGAGGGCGGCCATTGGGCGGTCAGCGCCTACCCCGAAACCATCGCGCGGCTGGTCGGCGAGTGGGTCGACCTGATCGCCGCCTCCGGTGACCGCCGCGGCATCGGCCAGAGGTGAGGATTATCGTGGCACAGACTATTTGGGACAGCATTCCGGCCGACTTGTACGGCCGCCGCAAGCGTGACCGGATGTACACCGCGTTGTACGGGGTCGGCTCGCTGTTCGGCGGCATGGCGTCGGCGTCGCGGTGGACGTCCACGCGCGTGGAGTCGGTGCGGCGCACCACCACCGCGCGGGTCACCGACCGTACGCCCCTGACGCCCGATGTGGTCGCCTTGACGATGGCCGACCCCGCCGGCGGGCTGTTGCCGTCCTGGACGCCAGGCGCGCACATCGACGTTCGGCTGCCATCGGGCCGGCGCAGGCAGTACTCGCTGTGCGGCTCGCCCGGCCGGCGCACCGACTACCGCATCGCGGTGCGCCGCATCGCCGGGGGCGGCGGCGGTTCGATCGAAATGCACGACGCCTTCCAGGTGGGTGACACCATCGAATTTGAAGGGCCCCGCAACGCGTTCTATCTCGTCACCGACGAGCGCGAGGTGCTGTTCGTGATCGGCGGCATCGGCGTGACTCCGATTCTGCCGATGATCCAGACCGCCCGGCAGCGCGGAATCGATTGGCGCGCCGTGTATGCCGGGCGCAGCCGAGACTCGATGCCGCTGCTGGACGAGGTGGTGGCGGTGGCCCCCGACCGGGTCACGGTGTGGGCCGACGACGAGCGCGGCCGATTTCCCACCGCGTCGGAGTTGCTCGCCGACGCCGGGCCCGCCACGGCCGTCTACGTATGCGGACCGACCGCCATGCTGGAATCGGTGCGCGCCGCGCGTGACGAACACGCGGACGCGCCGCTGCATTATGAACGTTTCGGCCCTCCGCCGGTGGTCGACGGGGCCCCCTTCGAACTGGAGCTTTCCCGCTCGCGACGGACGATGCGGGTGCCGGCGAACCGGTCGGCGCTCGACGTCATGCTCGACCGCGATCCGTCCACCGCATACTCCTGCCAGCAGGGCTTCTGCGGCACCTGCAAGGTGAAAGTGCTTGGCGGGCAGGTCGATCGCCGCGGGCGCGCGACCGAGGGCGACGACGAAATGCTGGTCTGCGTCTCCCGCGCGAAAACCGGGCGAGTAGTCATCGACGCCTGAGCGCACAGATGCGCGGCATTTGACCCCGTGCCGTGCAAAATGGCCACGTGCAGGGATTCGGCTTTGGCGCCTTGGCGCTGCTGACGGCTGTCGGCTTCGCCGGCCCGGTGCTGGCCGCTGTGCCGCGCCTGCGGATACCGGTGGTCGTCGGCGAACTCACCGCGGGCCTGGTCATCGGCAAGACGGGTTTCGGTGTGGTCGATGCGTCCGAACCGACCTTCCAGTTGTTCGCCAACATCGGCTTCGCGCTGGTGATGTTCGTGGTGGGTAGCCATGTCCCGGTCCGTGACCCCGCGATGCGTTCGGCTGTGCCTACGGCACTGGCGCGCGCGGTCGTTGCCGGCGCCGCCGCCGCGGCCCTCGGGTACGGGCTGGCCATGTGGTTCGGCACCGGGCACGCCGCGCTGTACGCGGTGCTGATGGCGTCGTCGTCGGCGGCCATGGCGCTGCCGATGATCGACGCGTTGCGGTTGCGCGGCCCGCAGGTGCTCTCCGTGACCGCGCAGATCGCCATCGCGAACGCGGCCTGTATTGTGCTGCTGCCCTTGGTGATTGACTTCCGCCATGCGGCGGCGGCGGCGCTGGGCGGATTGGCGATCACGGGCTGCGCGGTGCTGCTCTTCGTGGCGCTGCGGTGGGTCGACCGCAGGGGCTGGCGACAGCGCATGCACGACTATTCGCACAACAACCAGTTGGCTCTGGAACTGCGGATCAATCTGCTGGTGCTCTTCGGGCTGGCGGCGCTGGCCGTCAGCACCGACGTGTCGATCATGCTGGCGGGCTTCGCGCTGGGGTTGGTGATCGCCATGGTCGGCGAGCCGCGGCGGCTGGCGCGTCAGTTGTTCGGCATCACCGAGGGCTTTTTCAGCCCGGTGTTCTTCGTCTGGCTCGGCGCCTCGCTTCAGGTCCGCGAGCTCGGTTCGCAGCCGAAATACATCCTGCTCGGTATCGGCCTGGGCCTCGGTGGCGTGCTGGCGCACTGCGTGGGGCGACTACTCGGCCAGCCGCTCACCTACGCGGTGATGTCCTCCACGCAGCTCGGCGTGGCGGTGGCCGCCGCCACCATCGGCACCCAACAGCACCTGCTGGCCGCGGCAGAGGCCTCGGCGTTGATGTTCGGTTCCCTGCTGACCATCGCCTGCACGTCGATCGCGGGTGCGCTCGCGGCACGCCGCCAGGCCGCCGGCGAACCGGACGAAGCCGCTCAGACGCCGTTGGGCCGTGCTTAGGCAATGCCGAGGACGCCTGTGGGGCTCCGGCGCGACCGGGGCCCGGGCCGGGTGTCCAGCGCATTCACCCTGGCCAAGGTGATCCGCGACCAGCAGGAAGCCGTGACCGTGCGGGTGCGGCTCGACGAGGCCCGCATCGAAAAGCTGCTCGCCGACTGCGACCCGCCCCATGCCGCGGACTGAGCAGTACTACTCAGTCTCACGGCGTAGAAGTGCGCCGGCCCTGGTGGGATCGGGGCCGGGATTCGCCATCGTGGTCAGTATGGGGGCGGGTCGATCCAGGCGGACCGGCCAAGGCGGACCGGCCACCGCGGACTGGCCACCGATATTGGCCGAAAGTCCCTTGAGCAAGAGCCATCGTGCTCTCGTGGCGCCGCCGGGGATGCGTGATCGTGGATAGGCAGCCGCTAGGGAAAGAGAGGGGCAGGCATGAGCACCCGTTTCCCGGACGCCGGAACGATCCGGACAGCCCTGGCCTTGGCATCGCGCGCCCCCTCCGTGCACAACACCCAACCGTGGCGGTGGCGCGTCGGCCCCGAGAGCCTGCAGTTGTACGCCGACCTCGGCCGGCAGCTGCCCAACACCGACCCCGATGGCCGCGACTTGATCCTGAGTTGTGGTACCGCGCTGCATCACTGCATTGCGGCGTTTGCGGCGGTGGGATGGCGATCCAGGGTTAGCCGGCTGCCCAACGCCGACGACCCCAACCACCTCGCCACGATCGAGCTCTACCCTCAGCCCGCCGACTATCTCGACATCGCACTCGCCGCGTCCATCCCGCGACGGCGAACCGATCGGCGACACTACAGTTCCTGGCCGGTGCCCACGGCCGACATCGCGCTGATGGCGGCGCGGGCCGCGCGCAACGGTGTCACGCTGCGCCAGGTGGAGGACCTCGACGCGCTACACGACATCGTCGCCGCATCCGTCCGCGATCACCTGACCCAGGACTATCTCGCCGAACTCACCACGTGGAGCGGGCGCTACTTCTCGGTCGCGGGCGTTCCCGCCGGCAATACGCCGATATCGGATCCCGACGCCAAGATCCCGGCACGGCTGTTCGCCGGTGCGGCGCTGCCCATGGCGCCGGGCTCTTCGTCGGCCGACGACAACGCCGTGGTGCTCGCGCTGGGCACCCGCTACGACGACCGGCTGGCGCAGCTGCGCGCCGGTGAAGCCACCAGCGTGGTGTTGCTCACCGCGACCTCGACGGGATTGGCCAGTTGCCCGGTCACCGAACCGCTGGAGACCGCCGCAACCCGCGATGCGGTCCGCTCCGACATCTTCGGCGACAGCAGTTACCCGCAGATGCTGCTTCGGGTGGGCTGGGCGCCGATCAACGCCGACCCGTTGCCGGCGACGCCGCGACGCGACCTCGGTGACTTCGTCGAATGAGCGGATGTCGAATGAGCGGATGTCGAATGAGCGGATGTCGAATGAGCGGGGGCGGACGTCGAAGGGGCGCGCCGATCGCGAGCGCTAGACATCACCGGGCGGTGACCCGAATTGGAATCGCCTGCCGGTGATGCTCTCGGGAACGATGCGCACATAGTGCGTCTTTTCCGACCTGGTCCACGGCAGCACCTGCGCGCGCTCGGCCTCCTCGAGTTCCTGGGGCGTGCGCAGCGAGCGCGCCGTGCCCCGCACGATCACGCTCCATGCCTGGGCGACGTTGTGGTCGTCGGCTTCGAAGAGCACCCCGTTGTTGATTGCCGAGCTGACCAGCTTGGTCCCCTCGGCGGTGCGGAACAGCACGGTCCGGCGCTGGACGACGTAGTTGACCGGGAAGATGTCGGGCTGACCGTCGGCGTAGGTGATCAGCCGTCCCAGCGCCAGACTCCCGAGGAGCTCCCAGCATTCGTGCACCGACAGGATGTCGACTCCGTCGTCGGTCATCGGAATATCTCCTCCCGCGGGTGCGGCCGGTGTTCGTAACGGGCCACTGCCGCAAGGCTATTGACGCGCCACCGGCGATGGCGTCGGCCGAAGGTCCTCACTGGTGGGGACCAAAGTCGTTGAACCAGCTGCTTCTCGATTGCTCCGCCGAGAATATGGGATATTGAATAACGGCAGGAAGGACCCGCCATGGTCAAGGTGTTCTTGGTCGACGACCACGAGGTCGTCCGCCGCGGTCTTTGCGATCTGCTCGCCTCCGATCCCGACCTGGCGATCGTCGGCGAGGCGGGCACGGTGGCGGAAGCGAAGGCGCGGATACCGGCGCTGCAACCCGACGTCGCCGTTCTCGACGTTCGCCTGCCCGATGGCAACGGCATCGAACTGTGCCGCGACCTGGTTTCCGATCATCCCGACCTGCGCTGCCTGATGTTGACGTCGTTCACCTCCGACGAGGCGATGCTCGAGGCCATCCTGGCCGGCGCCAGCGGGTTCGTCGTCAAAGACATCACGGGCATGGCGCTGGCCCAGGCGATCAAAGATGTGGGTGCGGGTAAATCGCTTCTGGACAACCGGGCGGCCGCCGCGCTGATGGCGAAGCTGCGCCACACGCCCACCCACGACGACCCGTTGTCCGGGCTGACCGAGCAGGAACGAACGCTGCTCGGACTGCTCAGCGAAGGATTGACCAACCGGCAGATCGCGGCCCGGATGTTCCTCGCGGAGAAGACGGTGAAGAACTACGTGTCTCGGTTGTTGGCCAAGCTCGGCATGGAGCGCCGCACCCAGGCCGCGGTGTTCGCGTCGAAACTCAATCAGCGGTCCGGTCTACCGTCGACGCCGCCGGACTGGCCGGGGTGACCGACGACCATGGAACAGTTGCTGCGGGTGATCGTCGAGATCGGCGCAGGCCTCGATCGCGGCGCCGTGCTGCACCGGATCATCAGTGCGGCAAGGGAACTGACGTCAGCCCCGTACGGCGCGCTGGCCATCCGTGATGAGGACGGCAACTTGGTGTCGTTCGTCCATGAGGGCATGGACGACGAGGCGGTCCGGCTCATCGGGCACCCGCCGGTCGGCAAGGGCCTGTTGAGCTTGTCGCTGCTGGACACGCCCGCGCTTCGGATGGACGATCTGACCACGCACAGCGCCGCCGTCGGCTTCCCCGAGCACCATCCACCGATGCGCGCCTTCCTCGCGGTCCCGATCACCATCCGCGACAACGTGTTTGGCAACCTGTACCTGACCCACGTCGATCCGGGCCGGGTGTTCTCCGAGTCCGACGAAATGGCCGCGCGCGCATTGGCGTTCGCGGCCGCCGTCGCCATCGACAACGCGCAGGTCTTCGAACGCGAACGGACATCGGTGAAGTGGATGGAAGCCAGCCGCGAGATCACCGCCGCGCTGCTGTCGCGTCCCGAACCGCACCGGCGCCCACTGCAATTGATCGCCGAACGGGCCCGCGCGCTGACCGGTGCCGAACAGGCCATCGTGCTGGTGCCGGCCGAGGGCGACACGCCCGACGGTGAGGTCGACACCCTGGTGGTCTCCGCCGCGGTGGGGCTGAACGCATCCGAGGTGCTCGGCCAGCGAGTCCCGGTCGAGGGTTCCACCAGCGGCACCGTGTACCGGTCCGGCGAACCGCTGATCACCGAGGAGTTTCGCTATCCGATCCAGTCCTTCACCGATGTCGGGCAGCGCCCGGCAATCCTGATGCCGCTGCGCGCCCGCGACGAGGTCGTGGGGGTCATCGTCATCGCCCGCGGTGTCGACGAGCAGCCGTTCGATGCGGGCTACCTGGACCTGGTCAGCGACTTCGCCACGCACGCCGCCATAGCGCTGGCGCTGGCCTCGGCGCGCGAGGACGCGCGGCAGTTGGCGGTCCTGGCCGAGCGCGAGCGCATCGCGCACGATCTGCACGACCACGTCATCCAGCGGATCTTCGCGGCGGGACTGAACTTACAGGGCACGCTGGCCAGGGCGCGTTCGCCGGAAGTGGCCGACCGGCTCGGCCGCACCCTGGTGGATCTGCAGACCATCATCGAGGAAATCCGCACGACGATCTTCGCGCTCAAGTCGCCCGTGGCCGGACACGACGATTTCCGTCAGCGCATTCAGCGGGTGGTCGCCGACCTGACCGCGAATGCTGACCTCGTCACGACCGTGCGCCTGGACGGGCCAATGGCCGCCGTCGGTGACGCGCTCGCCGACCACGCGGAAGCCGTCACCACCGAAGCCGTCAGCAATGCCGTGCGTCATGCGGGGGCGTCGCGGCTGACCGTCGAGATCAGCGTCGCGGACATGTTCATCCTCAACGTAATTGACGACGGTCGGGGCATACCGGCCGGCAACACGCGGCGCAGCGGCCTGGCCAACATGCAACGGCGTGCCGAGCAACTCGGTGGCACCTGCGAGGTCACCAGCCCGCCCGCGGGCGGGACCCGGGTACACTGGGTCGTCCCGTTGATCGACGGTTGAGAGCGAAATATGCTGTGGCGCAAGCTGTTCACGCGCCATCGCCGTCGCGTTCGACGCGTTCGTGTGCGGTCAGCATCAGGTGGTCGAATTCGGACTGGTTCAGCGCTAGACGGGCACGGCGGAAGTCCGCGGCGATCTGTTCGGCCAGCGGCCGCAGCTTGACATTCGCCTCCTGGGACAGCCACCTGAGCAGATCGAATGCCGCGCTTGCGCTGATCCCGTAGATCAGCATCAGCATGCCCTTGGTCTGTTCAATGGCGGCCCGATTCTCGCTGATCTCAGCGAGTTTCACGCTCATCTCGTCCTGCTGGGCCTGGTGGTGGGCCGGGGAGACGTCGATATAGAACCCGTGTGTTCCGATCACGCCGCCGTCGTCGTCGCGGATCCGATCGCTGACGACGACCACGTGGCGCACGTTGCCCTGGGTATCGATGATCCGGTGACGGGTGCTGAACGCCTCGTGGGTGTGGACGATTTGGTCGATGGTGGCCGCGATGTGCCCGCGTCGTCGGGATGTTTGTGCGAGAGCACCAGTTCGGTGGTCGGAGTGACGGTGCCGGGCCGGTACCCGTGCATGCGCTGTACCTGTTCGGACCATTCCCAGCGTTGGTCGGCGAAGTAGAACCGGAACCAGCCCGCCATTTGGGCAGCGCCGCCGGCCAACGCCTGTTCGACGTTGGCCCTGCCGTCGAGTTCCCATTTCATCGTGTATCCGTCTCCCTGCCGTCGGGTGAGACGTTTACCGGCGGCCGGCGGCGGCAGTGACGCACCGCCGCCGGCCGCCGGCAGGTCAGGCGTCGACGACCTCGCGCTGGGCGGCGCCGTCTTTGACGGCCCGCTGAGTGTCGCCGCGGCGAACCCCGATCTTGCGTGGCTTGGCCCTCTCGGCCACCGGGATGTGCAGGCGCAGGACGCCTTCGGAATAGGCGGCCTCGATCTTGTCGGTGTCGAGGTTTTCGCCGAGCACCAGCTGGCGGCTGAACACGCCGCGCGGCCGCTCGGTGGCCAGCATCTCGCGGTTGGGGTCGAGCGCCGGTCGCTCGGCGCGCACGGTCACCACATTGCGCTCGATGTCGATGTCCAGCGAGTCGGCATGGATGCCGGGCAGGTCGAATTCGACGACGAAGCTGTCGCCTTCGCGCCAGGCGTCCATCGGCATGACTGCCGGCCGGGCGGCGGTGCCGAGCGCCTGATGCGCGAATCGGTCGAACTCACGGAAGGGATCGGAACGCATCAGCATGGTTGTCACCTCATCACTCCAATCTAGGCGGCGGTGCGGCAATTTCTTGTGCCTGCTGGCATAGATTTCACATAGCACTGTCGACAGAATATCGCAAGTGTGCTACACAGTCTTTCTAAGCGACAAGCTCTTTCTAGGCCACAAGCTGAAGGGGAGGAGGGCGATGGCCGACCACCGCGGCGACGTAGGCGTGCCGTCGTCGGGCCACGGCGTGTACGGCATCTCGGTGGCCGCCGAACTGTCGGGGATCGCGGTGCAATCGCTGCGACTCTATGAGCGGTATGGCCTGATCACCCCGGCCCGCAGCCAGGGCGGTACCCGCCGGTACAGCGCCGACGACCTCACGCGGCTCAGGCGCATCAATGAACTGGTCGACTCGGGTGTCAACCTCGCCGGCGTCGCACGCATTCTCGACCTGGAAGACCACAACGCCACGCTGTCGGCGGCCAACACCGATCTGCGTTCGACCAACCGCATCTTGCGTGAAGCCGCGAAAACGGCCAAGCCCGTCGAACCCGGCACGCCCTGAGCCCGTCCCGATTGCACCGGCGAAGGGCGGGTATCCGTCGCGCTATGCGTTCGAGGAGAAGCGATGGGTGAGTCGACGCAAACCGGCGCCCGGGTGGTCGACGGCGCGCGGCGGGAGGCGGACGCCTACCGCGGCGATAATCCCCGGCCGCTGGGCGGCTACCTGGCCGTCCTGGTCGTCTACGGCGTCGTCGTTGTCGTCGCCGCGCTGGCCGCGCTGGGCAGCGGGCGCACGCTGCCGCCCCGGTGGCGGGTCCAGGACCTGCTCCTGCTCACCCTGGGCACCCACAAACTGTCGCGGACCTTGACCAAGGACGCCGTGACGAGTCCGCTACGGGCGCCGTTCACGCACTACGCGGGTACGGGCGGACCGGCAGAAGTCCAGGAAGAGGTTCGCGAGCAGAGTCAGCTCCGGCACAGCTTGGGGGAGCTGCTGACCTGCCCCTTCTGCCTGGACATGTGGGTCGCCACGGCGTTCGCCATCGGGCTGGTGTTCGCGCCCCGGCTCACCCGGCTGGTCGCCGGAGTGTTCAGTGCGCTGGCGGGCGCGGACTTCCTGCAACTCGCCTACGCCATGGCTCAGCAGTCCGCCGAGGGCTGACGCGCCGGGCCGCGTCGCCTCAGCTGGTCGTGGGCCTCAGCTGGTCTTCGGCCTCAGCTGGTCTTGGGCATCGGAATGCCTTCGCTGGCCGTGAATTGCGCGTCGTCCTCGGAGGACAACCCGATCGAGACGACCGAGCGGGTGAACAGCGCGTCGGTCAGGTATGCCAGCGACATCGCCCACCGGTTGACGCCCCGTGGGATCGCGTACAGGTGGTACGCCCGCGTGACCGCCTTGGCGGGCAGCCCGGACAAATGGATGTTGAGCGGATTGGCCACCGCGTAGCCGGGCCCGAGGTCGACCACCAGGCCGAGGTTGCGGTGCTTGTACTCCTTGCCGCTGCCGTAGCCGAGGCTGGCGGCGACGTTGCGGGCCAGGGCCTTGCCCTGCCGGGTCGCGTGCTGAGCGGTCGGGGGCGTGACCTTTCCCGGTTGCGTCAGGTCGGGCACCGCGGCCGCATCGCCGGCCGCGAACACCTCTGGATGATCCGGCACCTGCAGATCGGCCCGCACCACGAGCCGGCCCTTTTCGGTCGGCAGTCCCAGGTTCTGGATCAACGGGGCGCCGGTCACCCCCGTCACCCACGCGATCGTGCGCGTTTCGATGCGCGAATCATCGCTGAGCACAACGTGATCGGCGTGGGCCTCCTTGAGGGTGGTGCCGAGCCGGACATCGATGCCGCGCTTGCGCAATACCTTCAGCGCGGCGTCGCCGAGCTTCTTTCCTACCTCGGGCATCACCTGTTCGGCCAGGTCCAGCAACAGAAACCGCACCTCGGCGGGGTCGAAAGCCATCTGTTTGGCCGCCGCGTCGGCCAGCGCGCGCAGCTGCGCCACCAGCTCGGTGCCCGAATAGGACGCGCCGACCACCACGACGGTGCGCCGCGCCGCGGCCACCCGGGGGTCGTCTTCGATGCTGGCCAACTCCAATTGTTCGATGAAATGGTCTCGCAGGTAGAGCGCTTCGGCCGTGCTCTTCAGTCCGCGCGCGTGTGTGGCGAGCCCGCGGACATCGAGCAACCGCGTCACCGATCCGGGCGTCAGCACCAGCCGATCCCAGGGCATGGAATGGTTGCGCTCCTCGGGGTCGCAGTAGGTCACCGTCCGTCCGGCGAAGTCCACCCCGTCGACGCGACCGCGCAAGAGGCGCACGCCCTTGAGCGAATTGGCCAGTGGGACAGCGACAAAGCGGGCGTCGGCCACGCCGCCGGCGACGTCGGGCAGCAGCGGGGTGTACAGCATGTAGTCGACCGGCGAGATCATCGTGATGTCGACCGGGGCGCGCCGTCGGCGCAGAATCCTGGCCAGCCGACGCGCGCAGGTGAATCCGGTGAAGCCGCTTCCCACTATTACGATGGAGGTCACTGATCCGAGTGTAGGCGGACTTCGGGAACGCGACAGGGCAGCATTTGGCCGCTGTCGCCGCAACCGCCGTGAAAGGCATTGAGCGCCAGAGGTTATGGCTGCACCACGCAACGCGTGGACGGTGAACCCCGTTGCGGCGTAGCCCGCCGCAGCTGCCGACGCGTTCGCTGTCTGGCCTTGCGGTTCGCTGAATGGCTCATACACTGGAATTCAACGTTGGCAGTCGCAAGCTTGTGCGAACCCATCTGTTCCGCCGTGATGCCCTCGGGGATGGGGCTCCGAGGTTCGGATGGACTCGGAGGTGATCTCATGCGTGACGGCAGTGTCACCATCGCCACTCAGCTCGTGGAGCTGGTGACGAATCTGGAGCGCGACGGAAGCGACACCGAGGCCGGCTTGCAGGAACTCATTGAAAATGGGGTGCACCACGTCACCGGCGCTCAGTACGCGGGGATCACGCTGGCCGAGAAGAGCAAGTCGGTGAGCAGCATAGTCGCCACGCACCGCCACCCGATGATCCTGGACGCGATTCAGAACAGGTACGGCGAGGGCCCGTGCCTGGCCGCGGCCTGGGAGCACCACGTTATGCACATCGCCGATCTGAATGCCGAAGAGCGTTGGCTGTGCTACCGGCAGCATGCGCTCGAACAGACCCCGATCCGGTCCATCCTCTCATTTGAGCTGTTCGTCGATAGCGACAGCATGGCGGCGCTCAACTTTTATGCCACCACTCCGCAAGCATTCAACGAGGAGTCGGTGGAGTTGGGCACGGTCTACGCCACCCATACCGCCTTGGCGTGGTCGATGATGCGCCGCCGAGATCAATTCCGCAGCGCGCTGGCCTCACGAGACGTCATCGGGCAGGCCAAGGGCGTCGTCATGGAGCGGTTCAATCTCGATGCCGTGGAGGCGTTCGAGCTACTCACCCGGCTTTCGCAACAATCCAACACCAGATTGGTCGACATCGCCGCCGCCCTCATCGACAGCGAACACCCGCTCAAACACCGTGGCGCTAAACCTGACCGCTGACAGCGGTTTTAGCAGAAATCAATCCATCGGGACCGGCGCGCGCCGCCCCTCGGTGATGAGCCGCTCGCCGAGGTCGTAATCGTCGTCGGCGTTGTAGGTCAGCACACCGACGACGGCGTTTTTCGACTCGTACCACACGGTGAAGCCGTCGTCGCGGTCGAGCATCCGGCTACGCTCGTACCCGTCACCCCAGGAGTGATACTTGAGCGTCGCGTCACCGATGGTGGTCCAAAATCCCGGCACCCCATCCCATTTCACATGACAACCCGCCGCGCGCGCCCCGGCGATCTCCCCTTGGTCGGCCGCGTCCTGCCAATGTTCGGTGGCCACAGGGCGATCGGCGACATCGTGGTATGCCAGCGCGACGTCGCCGGCGGCGTACACGCCGGGAGCCGAGGTGGCCATATCCGAACCCACCACGACACGTGACTCGTGGACCCGTAGACCCGCCTCGGCGGCGATTCTGCTTTGTGGCGCCACACCGGTTGCCGCGAGCACCAGGTCACAGTCGATGGTGACGCCGTTGTCCAGGCGCACACCCGCCTCGGTGATTTCCTGCACCGTCACCCCGCCGACGTGGCGGGCGCCCGCGTCGCTGACCAGATCGCGTAGCCGCGCCGCGGCCTGCGCGCCGAGCCGCTTTTCTTGCGGAAGTTGTGACGGCGCAACCACAGTCACTGGAATCCCACGCAGCGCCATCGACGCGGCGGCCTCGCAGCCGATGAACCCCGAACCGATCACCACAGCCGAGGAAGCGTTGTCGGCGGCGGCGCGCAACGCGCCGGCATCGGCCAGAGACCGCAACAACAGCGCGCGTTCCGCACCGGGAAACGGCGGGCGGGCGGGTGCGGCGCCGCAGGCCAGGATCAACGTTTCGTAGCCATAGCCATGATCGCCGATCCACACCGCCCGCTCGGTGAGATCCAGCCGGTCGAGCGGCGCGCCGAAAGTGAGCTCGATCGCGCGGTCGCCAAACCACCGGGCCGGGTGCAGTTCGACGTCGTCGGTCTCACCGCGCAGGAATTCCTTGCTCAGCGGCGGCCGTGCATAGGGCGGGTCGATATCGGCGCTGATGATGCGCACCGGCGTGTCGGTGTCGTGCTCGCGAAACGACTCCGCCGCGGCAACACCGGCCGGCCCGCTGCCGACAATCACCACCCCCGAATTGTTCATCACTGTTTAGTACCCACACCGCGGGGGCTGACACGCCGTTTCGGCGGGTGCCAGACGGGTATGTGCCCTCCACATGAAGGCAGTCACGTGGCACGGCAAACGCGATGTCCGGGTGGAATCGGTGCCCGATCCCGCGATCGAGCGGCCCACCGATGCCATCATCGAGGTCACCTCGACCAATATCTGCGGATCCGACCTGCACCTGTACGAGATTCTCGGGGCATTCATGAAACCCGGGGACATTCTCGGCCACGAACCCATGGGCATCGTGCGCGAGGTGGGCACCGAGACGGGGGACCTGCGGGTGGGCGACCGGGTGGTGATCCCATTCCAGATCTCTTGCGGCAGTTGCCATATGTGCGCAGAACAGCTCTACACCCAGTGCGAGACCACCCAGGTGCGCGCC
Source organism: Mycobacterium sp. 94-17 (assembly GCF_035617725.1). Classification (NCBI taxonomy): domain Bacteria; kingdom Bacillati; phylum Actinomycetota; class Actinomycetes; order Mycobacteriales; family Mycobacteriaceae; genus Mycobacterium; species Mycobacterium sp. 94-17. Next base: position 172,201 of record NZ_JAPIYN010000010.1, on the reverse strand, counting down.
CAGGGGATGGGCGCGGCGCTCTTCGGCTATTCGCAGCTGTACGGCGAAGTGCCCGGCGGGCAGGCCGAGCTGCTGCGCGTCCCGCAGGCCCAGTTCACGCACATCAAAGTTCCTGTGGGACCCCCGGATTCGCGGTTCGTCTATTTGTCGGACGTCTTGCCGACCGCGTGGCAGGCGGTCGCTTACGCCAACATCCCGGACGGCGGCTCGGTCACCGTGCTCGGGCTGGGCCCCATCGGGGACATGGCCGCGCGCATCGCCGATCACCTGGGCTACCGCGTCATCGCCGTCGACCTGGTGCCCGAGCGGTTGGGGCGCGCCGCGAAACGCGGCATCCACACCGTCGATTTGGGGCGGCTGGACGGCTCGCTCGGTGATGCGATCCGCGACCTGACCGACGGCCGCGGAACCGACGCGGTGATCGACGCGGTCGGCATGGAGGCGCACGGTTCGCCGGCGGCCAAACTGGCGCAGCAGGTCGCCGGTTTGCTGCCTGACGCGCTCGGCAAGCGCGTCATGCAGACGGCCGGCGTGGACCGGCTGTCCGCCCTGTACTCCGCGATCGACATCGTGCGGCGCGGCGGCACCATCTCGCTGATCGGTGTGTACGGCGGCATGGCCGACCCGCTGCCGATGCTCACCCTGTTCGACAAGCAGGTGACCCTGCGGATGGGGCAGGCCAACGTGAAGCGCTGGGTCGACGACATCATGCCGCTGCTCACCGACGAGGACCCGCTGGGCGTGGACGACTTCGCCACGCACGTGCTGCCCCTGGACGAGGCGCCGCACGCCTACGACATCTTCCAGAAGAAGCAGGACGGCGCGGTAAAAGTCATCCTCAAACCGTGATCGGCTACGGCTCAAGGCTTTCCGGTCGCCCGACGCGGTAATCCACGACGACGTGGGGCGTGGCACACAGTTTGACGCCCGGGCAGTCAGGGTATTGATTGCGCCATGACCACCGACGACGCTCCCGCCCCCACGCCCACCGGAGAGGTGTGGCCGGGCAGGGCCTACCCGCTGGGCGCGTCGTACGACGGCGCCGGCACCAACTTCGCCGTGTTCAGCGAGGTGGCCGAGCGGGTGGAGCTGTGCCTGTTCGACGCCGACGGCGCCGAGAGCCGCGTCACCCTGCCCGAGGTCGACGGGTTCATCTGGCACGCGTACATCCCCAACATCGAGCCGGGCCAGCGCTACGGCTACCGCGTGCACGGTCCATACGACCCGCCCTCGGGACAGCGATGCAACCCGAACAAGCTGCTGGTGGACCCGTATTCGAAAGCCATCGACGGCTCGTTCGAATGGAACCAGTCGCTGTTCAGCTACAACTTCGGCGACCCCGACAGTCGCAACGACGACGACTCGGCGGCGAGCATGCCCAAGTCGGTGGTGATCAACCCCTACTTCGACTGGGGCAACGACCGGCCGCCGGACCGCCAGTACGCCGACACGGTCATCTACGAAGCGCACGTCAAGGGCCTGACCCAGACCCACCCGGATATCCCCGAGCCGCTACGCGGCACCTACGCCGCGGTGGCACACCCGGTGATCATCGAGCATCTCAAGAACCTCGGTGTCACGGCCATCGAGCTGATGCCGGTGCACCACTTCGCCAATGACTCCACCCTCGTCGACAAGGACCTGTCGAATTACTGGGGTTACAACACGATCGGATTCCTCGCGCCGGACTCCAAGTACTCCAGCGCCACCAGTGCGGGCGGGCAGGTCCAGGAGTTCAAGGCCATGGTGCGCTCGCTGCACGAGGCCGGCATCGAGGTCATCCTCGACGTTGTCTACAACCACACGGCGGAGGGCAACCACCTGGGCCCGACCCTGTCGATGCGCGGCATCGACAACGCCGCCTACTACCGGTTGGTGGACGACGACAGGCAGTACTACATGGACTACACCGGAACCGGCAACAGTCTCAACGTCGGCCATCCGCACGCGCTGCAGCTGATCATGGACTCGCTGCGCTACTGGGTGACCGAGATGCACGTGGACGGCTTCCGCTTCGACCTGGCGGCCACGCTGGCCCGCGAGTTCTACGACGTCGACCGTCTCGCAACGTTTTTCGAGCTCGTGCAACAGGATCCGACGGTCAGCCAGGTCAAGCTGATCGCCGAGCCGTGGGACGTCGGGCCGGGCGGATACCAGGTGGGCAACTTCCCGCCGCAGTGGACCGAGTGGAACGGGAAGTACCGCGACACCGTCCGCGACTTCTGGCGCGGCGAGCCCGCCACGCTCGACGAATTCGCCTACCGGCTGTCCGGATCGGCGGACCTCTACGAGCACACCGCGCGTCGTCCCGTGGCGTCGATCAACTTCGTCATCGCCCACGACGGCTTCACGCTGCGCGACTTGGTGTCCTACAACGAGAAGCACAACGAGGCAAACGGCGAGGACAACAACGACGGCGAGAGCCACAACCGGTCCTGGAACTGCGGAGCGGAGGGGCCCAGCGACGACGAGCAGGTCAACGACTTGCGCGCCCGCCAGGAGCGCAACTTCCTGACCACGTTGCTGCTGTCGCAGGGCGTGCCGATGATCTGCCACGGCGACGAGCTCGGCCGCACCCAGAACGGCAACAACAACGGCTACTGCCAGGACAACGAGCTCACCTGGATCGACTGGTCCATTGCCGACGCCGGACTGCTGGAGTTCACCCGGACCGTCTCGGCGCTGCGCGCCGAGCACCCGGTGTTCCGCAGGCGCCGGTTCTTCTCCGGCAAGCCACTGGGCCGCCGCGGTCAGGACGGGCTGGCCGACATCGCGTGGTTCACCCCCGAGGGCGCCGAGATGACCGAGGAGGACTGGGGCGCCGGATTCGCCAAATCGGTCGCCGTGTTCCTCAACGGTCACGGCATCCCCGACCGCGATCCGCGGGGGCAGCGGGTGCTCGACGACTCCTTCCTGATGTGCTTCAACGCCCACTACGAGCCGATCGAATTCACTTTGCCGCCAAAGGAATTCGGGGCATCCTGGCAGGTCGTGATCTTTACTGGACGCGAAGAGGACACGCCGGTCGACGAAGTGCCCGGGGGAGGCACGTTCACCGTCGACGCGCACACCGCGGTGGTGTTGCGGGCGCCCGACGGCGGCTGAACCGCGTGACGCGAGCGCGCCCGACCGTTACGTAGCGCCCCGCCTGCCGATACGCTGTGGATGCAGCGTGGTCGTTACAGGAGAGGGCAAATATGTCAAGGACAGTGGTGGTCGGCGCCTCGAGTGGGCTGGGGCGTTGCATAGGCGTCGGTCTGGCGCAGCGCGGCGATCAGGTCGCGCTGCTGGCCCGGCGCCGCGAGCGCATCGAGGCCGCGGCCAGAGATGCCGGCCCGACCGCGATCGCCGTCGAGTGCGATGTCACCGACCAGGCATCCTGCCGCGCGGCCATCGACCGTGCCGCCGACGCCCTCGGCGGCATCGACAACCTGGTTTACACGCCGGCCATCGGCCCGCTGGTCCGCATGGTCGACACCGATGCCGACACATGGCGGCGCGTCTTCGACACCAACGTGATTGGAGCCGCGCTGGTCACGGCCGCAGCGGTGCCGCACCTGACCGCGTCGGCCGGCAAGGCGGTCTACCTCGCCTCCGATGCCGGCACCTACGGGCCGCCCTGGCCGGGTCTGGGCGCGTACGGCGTCAGCAAGGCCGCCCTGGAACGGCTCGTGGAGGCGTGGCGGGCCGAACACTCCGACATCGGCTTCACCAACCTGATCGTCGGGGAGTGCGCGGGCGGCGAGGGCGACGGCCAAACCGGCATGAACGAGGGCTGGGACATGGACCTCGCGATGAAGGCGGTCCCGCTGTGGTCGTCGCGCGGGTGCATGCCCGGCAAGCTGATGCCCGTCGAGGACCTCGTCGACGTCGTCCACACCATCCTGCGGACCAACTCCTCGACGTCGATGCCGCTGGTGGTGGCTCGCGGCGCGCCGGCCAGTCCCGCCGCGTTCGCCGAGGCCAACCAGTCCTAGACAACCAGTCGGCTCAGCGGCGGCCGAGCCTCTCCTTGGCCAGGTCGGTGAGGAAGCGCGCCCCCGAGGTGGGCCGGAAGGCCAGGGCCGCCTCGGTCAGCGCGTCACGGGACGCGGTGGGCAGTTCGATATCGGCGGCGGCGACGTTGAATTCCAGCTGCTCGACGCTGGAAGCGCCCGGAATGGCCACCACGCCCGGATAGCTGATCAACCATGCCAGCGCCACCTGCGCCGGCTTCGCGTCGACGTCCTTGGCGATGTCGCGCAACAGCTGCAGCAGCGGTTCGACGCGGCGCAGGTTTTCGGTGCCGAACAGCGGATTCACCGCGCGGACGCCCCCCGGGCGGTTGTCGACGCCGTATTTGCCGCCCAGCAGTCCCTGTTCCAGCGGGCTGTAGGCGATCACGATGCGGTCTTCCCGCTCGGCGAACGGCACCAGGTGCTTCAGCGCCTTCGGGAAGGCGAGCGAGAAATGCACCTGGTTGCTGATCACCGGCCGGCCGAGCGCGGCGTCGGCCTTCTGCCACCGCCGCAGCGAGTAGTTCGAGACGCCGGCCGCGCCGATCTCGCCGCTGTCGAGCAGGTCGCGAATGCCCGGCATGATCACCGAATCCGGCACCACCGGGTTGGGCTGGTGAACCTGGTAGAGCGGGATGCGGTCCAGCCCCAGCCGTCGCGCGCTGGCGCGGGCGCGCTGCCTGACGATGGCGGGGAGGGGCGCGACCGGCATGATTTTGCTGGCCACGACGACGTCGGCGCGCTCGTCGCCGAGGGCTTCGCCCAGGATCCGCTCGCTTTTGCCCAGGCCATACACCTCGGCGGTGTCGAACAGCGTCACCCCCAGGGCACGGGCGCGGCGCACGATGTCACCCGCGGCGCCCGCGGCGTAACTGTCCCCGTAACCCCATTCGCGTGAACCGAATTGCCAGGTGCCCAGGCCGATCCGGCTGACCCGGCCAACCCCGTCGACGTCGACGAATTTCATTGGCCCAGCCTAGTGGGGATCGCAAGCGCGGCGGAGCCGGGCGCGGCGGGTCGCCACGCATCGGCCACTGAGTCGGCAGTTGATCCGCGTGGGCGCTCAGCCGGGGATCTTGTCGAGGATGTAGTTGGCGATGCTGACCGCGGCCGCGCGGGGCGGCGCACTGTCCGTGGTGCCGCTGGCGGACACGTTCAGGTCGATGACGACGTTCGCTTTGGCCGCGACCGCCCGCGCCGAGCGCACCTGGATGCCCTTGGGCGTCAGGTCCAGGGTGGTGATTCCGTTGCCGGCGTCGGCGGGGGCGCTCATCGACATCGGGATCGGCTGCCCCCCGGGCGCGGTCACGGTGACGGTCGAGCCGCCGCACTGGTGCCATCCCGACAGCAGGGCCGCCAGCTGCGCCTGGGCCCCGGCCGGATCGCGGAACGCCGCGACGCCCTGGATCACCTGCATCGACTTCATCATGCTGCGGGAGTCGATGAATTCGCCGGCGTGATATCCGGCCAGCGCCCCGGGCGGGTAGGCGTCTGGGCTGCCGGCGGCGATGCTCGCCCAGCATGCCGGGCGGTCGATGCTCCCGTAGTCCGCCGGGCGCCCCGGGCTGTTCCAGGTCGGCCCGGTGTCGAGGTTCGCATCGGCGGTGATGTTGCGCAGGGCGTCGAGTCCGGGCAGCAGGGTGGCGATGGTCTCCGGCGGGACGGTGGGCGGTGGGGGCCCCGCGGCCGTGCCGGAGCTGGGTGACGTCCCGTGCGGGGAGGTCGAACCGCCCAGCGTGGCCCACCCGGCCAGGGCGACGACCGCTAACAGGATGAAGATGTACGACAGCGTCACACCCACCAGTGCCCGGTCGCGGCCGAGTTCGCCGCTGCGGCGGATCTGGGCCAGCCCGAGGTGTCCCAGTATCGCGCCTGCGGGTGCGCACAGGAACGCGAACACCAGCGACAGCGTCGCCATGGTGTTGACCGGCGGGCGGTAGGGCGTGGGAGCGGGCGGCGATTGCGGCGGGGCGGGCGGTGGCAGCGGGAGCGGCTCCAGGTCGGGTGGCGGGAGGCGGCCAAGCGGGTCGTAGCTCAGCGGGTTTTGCCAATACGGGTCCTGCGGGTTGGTCACCCCAGCGCCTCCTTAGCGGCGAACCTGCTCGCAATGTAGCCGAAGAAAGCGCTCGGCTGAACCGTGAGCGTCACAGGCGCGGCTTGGCGATGCCGACCACGTACGGCGACTGGCCGAAGGTTGGATAGACCCGGGTTGCGGGTTCGCCCATCGATCACGACCTCAATTCGCCGTGTCCGGGACATACCCCGCGCGCCGACGGCCACACCCTGTTTGCCGCCCGGATTCGTCGGGTAGCCGTTTCCCCGGGGCGCGCACAGCCCGCGCGCGTCGCACCGATGTCGGGGAGTTCATGGCCGCAACAACGAACGCGCCAGGAGCCGTCCGCTACCTGCCGACGGAGCGTGATGTCGGTGCGCTGCGCGATGCGGCCGAAACCTGCCATGGCTGTTGGCTGTTCGCCGACGCCACCCAAACGGTCTTTGGCAGCGGACGTCCCGGTGCGCCGATCATGCTGGTGGGCGAGCAACCGGGCGACCAGGAGGACCGCGTGGGCGAGCCGTTCGTCGGTCCGGCCGGACGGTTGCTCGCCCGCGCCCTCGAGGACGCCGGCATCGACCCTGCGCTGGTCTATGAGACCAACGCGGTCAAGCACTTCAAGTTCACCCGCAAGGGCGGCAAGCGCCGCATTCACCAAAAGCCCGGCCGTACCGAAGTCGTCGCGTGCCGTCCCTGGCCGGTCGCCGAGATCGAGGCGGTGGGCCCGCGGGTCATCGTGTGCCTGGGTGCTACGGCCGCACAGTCGTTGCTGGGAACCACTTTTCGGGTGTCGGACCGACGCGGTGAAAAGCTGCGGCTGCCCGCGTCCGTCGACGTGCACGTGACACCCGAGCCGACCGTGGTGGCCACGGTCCACCCGTCGTCGGTGCTGCGCGACCGCAGCGACCGGCACGACGAGACGTACCGGTCGTTCGTCGCCGACCTGCGCGGCGCGGGCGCACACCTCGCCGGGCGCGCCACGAGCTGACCGCCGCGAGTCAATTCTTCTTGTGCGGCAAGAACTCCTGCGCCTTGGTCTTCAGGCCGACCTTGACGAAGCCGACGCGATCCTCGTCGCCGGAGAGCACAGCCGCGGTCGCCGACTTGAACTGATCCCACGTCGCGTGCGGCGGGATGGGCGGCATGTCCGGGTCCGTGTAGACGTCCAGCACGGTGGGACGGTCCGCGGACAGCGCCTGGCGCCATGCGTCCGACAATTCGTCGGGATCCTTGATGACCATCGCGTTCAGGCCGAGGCCGGCCGCGAACGCGGCGAAGTCGATGTCCGGAAGGGTTTGGGAATCAGCGAATTTCGGCGCGCCGGCCATGGCACGCATTTCCCAGGTGACCTGGTTGAGGTCGTTGTTGTGCAGGATCGCCACGATCAGCCGCGGATCCTCCCATTCCCGCCAGTACCGCTTGACGGTGATGAGCTCGGCCATGCCGTTCATCTGCATGGCGCCGTCACCGCTGAACGCGATGACGGGCCGGTCCGGCCGGCCGAACTTGGCGCCGATGCCGTAGGGAACGGCGGGCCCCATGGTGGCCAGCGTGCCCGACAGCGAGCCGCGCATGTTTCCGCGGAATTTCAGTTGTCGCGCATACCAATTGGCCGACGATCCGGAGTCGGCGGTGACGATGGCGTTGTCGGGCAGCTGGGGGGATAGCTCGGAGAACAACCGCAGCGGGTTGATCGGGTCGGCGCTGACCATCGCTTCCCTCTCCATGGTTTCCCACCACCGGGCCACCGTCTTCTCGATGCGATCGCGCCACGAGCGGTCCGCCTTGCGGCGCAGGCGCGGGATCAGGGCGCGCAGCGCGGTCTTCGCGTCGGCGACCACATTGACCTCGTACGGGTAGCGCATGCCGATCATCCGGCCGTCGACGTCGATCTGCACCGCCCGGGCCTGATCGAACTCCGGCAGGAACTGCGAGTAGGGAAAGCTGGATCCGACCGTCAGCAGCGTGTCGCAGTCGCGCATCATCTCGTAGCTCGGCCGGGTTCCCAGCAGTCCAATCGAGCCTGTGACCCAAGGCAATTCGTCCGACAACACGTCCTTGCCCAGCAGCGCCTTGGCCGCGCCCGCGTTGAGCAGGTCGGCGACCTCGGCCAGCTCCTGGTGGGCGCCGCGCGCGCCGGTGCCCACCAGGATGGCGACCTTGTTGCCGGCGTTGAGCACGTCGGCGGCCCTGGCGATGGCGGTGTCGTCGGGGGCGATGGCCGGGTATTCGATGCCCAGGCTCGAGGGCACCATCTTGAACGCGTGCTCGGGTGGGGAGTAGGTCAGTTCCTGGACGTCGGCGGGAATGATCAGCGCGGTCGGGGCCCGCTGCGTCATCGCGATCCGGATCGCGCGGTCCAGCACATTCGGCAATTGCTCTGGGACGGTGACCATGTGGACGTAGTCGCTGGCGACGTCTTTGAACAGGGTCAGCAGGTCGACCTCCTGCTGGTAGTTCCCGCCCATCGCGCTGCGGTTGGTCTGGCCGACGATGGCCACCACCGGGACGTGGTCGAGTTTGGCGTCGTAGAGGCCGTTGAGGAGGTGGATCGCGCCGGGGCCGGACGTTGCGGCGCAGACACCCACCCGGCCGGTGAACTTCGCGTAGCCGACCGCTTCGAAGGCGCTCATCTCCTCATGGCGTGACTGGATGAATTTGGGTTTGTTGTCCGCGCGGCCCCACGCCGCGAGCAGCCCGTTGATGCCGTCGCCGGGATAGCCGAATACGTGTTCAACGCCCCACGCCCGGAGGCGCTCCAGCAGGTAATCGGAAACCTCGGTCTTGGACATGCTTCCCTCCTCGGCGGACGGTCCTCAGTGCTGGCGGGTGGGCGCGCGGCTTTCGGATGGACCACTCGCGCGTGACAGCGCCCCCGCCTCGCGGGCCGTGGCCCTTCCCACAGGCGCCCGGTTACCCGCAATCGCCGGTGTTATGCGCTCGGACCTGACGTGGCCGTTGGCTCTTCGCCGGCGGTCACGCAGCGCTTCACGCCGTCTTGGGTAGGTCGGGTGGCGCTGAAGCGCTGTGGCCCTTGGCCACTCGGCGGATCAGCGCGCGGGTGGCCTTGTCCAGGATCTCTTGGGCCACATCGGGTTTGCGGGCGCGTTCGGCGCGGCGGGCCGCCGTCGCGATCGTCATGGCCTGCTTGTAGCCGGCGACGACGCGGGGGTCGACGTAGGAACTGCGCGCCACCGCCGGGGTGTTGCCCAGCTCCTCGGCCACCTCTTTCATCACAGCGGATTCGACGCGCTTGGCCACCCGGCGCGAGACCGCCGGGTCGGCATCGGCGAAGGCCACGGCCGCGAGCACCGTCCCATGCCACGTCCGCAGGTCCTTAACGGTGTATTCATCGCCGACCAGCTCTTTGAATCGGTCGTTGAGATCGGCGGCACGAATGTCGAGCCAGCCGGATGAGGTGCGGCACACCAGCAATCGGTCCGTCCGATTGGGCCGGCGCATCAGCGCACGCACCGCCCGGACCACCTCGGGATCCTCGATTTCCACGGTGCGCCGGACCCCGCTTTTGGCCGGAAAGTCGAACGCGACCGCGTCACGCCGAACCACGACATGGTCACACCGCAGGGTGGCCAGGCCGTAGGACTCGTGTTCGTCGGCGTACTGCTCGCCGCCGGCGCGAAAGTAGCCTCGATCGAGCAGCCGCAGCGCGAGCGCCAGCACCCGCTTGCGGGTCAGGCCCCTGCGCGTCAGATCGTGGGCGATCGCTGCGCGCCACTGCGGCAGCCGAGTGGACAATTCGGCCACGCGGTCGAACTTCTCCTCGGCGCGCTCCTGCTGCCAGGCGCAGTGATACAGGTACTGCCGCCGACCGGCGGCGTCGACGCCGACGGCCTGAATGTGGCCGTTGCCATGCGGCGAAATCCATACGTTTTTCCATGCGGGTGGAATGACCAGATCCTTGATGCGCTGCAAGGTTTCGGGGTTGGACACCGCTTTGCCATCCGGGCGGTGATAGGCGAAGCCTTTCCCGTGACGCTTGCGCGTGATGCCCGGCCCGTTCAGCACGCTGCGACGCAGTCGCATTGTTCGGCCTCCAGTTCTGCTCGCTGACTGGACAATTACCCGCCGGAGAAGTTGTTCACACCGCGCAGGAACGCGCCGGAGCGGAAACGACCCGCCACGGCGTTGCGGCGGGTCGCTTCCGGACCGGATCAGCCGGCCATGAACTCCTGGTAGGCCGACTCCAGGGACGGCGGCAGGGCGGAAACATTGCACTGCCGCTCGGTGTCGCCGATCGGTGCCAGGATGCCGCGCAGGTCGTTGTACTCCTGAGGGTGACCGGTGAAGTAACCCCGCAGGCTGGATTCCGCCTGCGGACGCGGCTGCCCGTAGGCGGCCGTCACCACCTGGTTGGCTTCCGGGTGCGCCGCCAGATACTCCTGCGCTGAGCCTTGCACCGCGGAGACGGTGTTGTGCACACCGGCGGGACTGCAATCGGGCGCTGCAGCCGCCGATGGCGCACCGACGACGCCCAGGGTCATCCCCCCGAGCACGAAGCCGGCACTGATCCCGGCGACTTTCCGGCGCGCGACAATACTGCGGATTTTCATGATGTTTGGTGTCCTTCGAAATGAAACGAATTCTTGACGAGGTTCCCGAACCCCGAAATCCAAAGTAGCGGAAGCCAACAGCCGCGCTGTTCGCTGACGACGAACGCCGGCCGCCATTACCGGTAGCCGCCCGCTGTTTATTAAGCGAATGATCATACGAAAGCCCGGTTTCTAAGAGAACGGGCCGATTCTTAGGGAGCCGTCAGCGTGATCGTGACGAAACTGTTACCGGGAGCCGGGCTTTGCGCCGCCGTCCACGCCGCGATGCCCGTCGGTGCTGGGCGGGGCCAGCGTCTGCAGCCAAGCGTTGATGCCAGGGCCGACGACCACCGCGTGATCGCATGCCAACAACGCCCCGGCGCCAAGTGCGGCGACTGCCGGCTGCACGGATCGCACCGGTCGGCTATCACCTTGCCGGGCAAGCAGTTTGGCCGTCAGCTCGGGCAATCGGATGGTGTCTGGGCCGGTGATGGTGCGCGGCGTGTGCGTCTGACCCAGCGCCGCCTCGACCAATACGTCGGCGACGGTATCGGCGGCGATGGGCTGAATCAGCCAGTCCTCGACGAGCACGTCGTCGGCGTTACAGGTCACCGCGTCGTGGTTGGTGGCGAATTCGTAGAACTGTGTCGACTTGACGATCGTCGTCGGCACCGGACCGTCGAGCAGGATGTCCTTGGCCGCGCGCTTGGCTTCGAAGTAGGCGAAGCCGTCGAACACGGGATCCTCGATGCCCGCGATCGTCGACACCACCAGCCGCTGCACCTCTTGGGCGGCGGACGCGCCCAAGACGTTGCGTGAAGCCGTGACCAGGGTCTGGCCGATGTCGGACCGGCCGTCCGGCGGGACGGGATTGGACAGGTCGATGACGACGTCGACTCCGCGGAGCGCCCGCGAAAGTTCCGGACCGTCGAACAGATCGACGCCGTGCTCACGCGAAATCTCTACTACCGTGACGTCGCGCGATTTCAATCGGGCGACCACGCGGGATCCGGCTGTCCCGGTCGCTCCGATGACCGCGATGGTGGTCACTGCCCAACCCCCTTCCAGAGAGCCCCTTCCACAGTCGCGGGCTAGTGCTACCCGGGAGATCTGCGTTCAAACGTTGTGATCGGCCGTCTGACAGGTGACTTCGGCCGCACGTCGGCAACCGAGATGATGGTGCCCACATCGCCTGCGCTGTCCGGACCCGCGGGCGTTTGATGCGTCGCGCGGTGGGCGCGGTGGGAACGCCCCAGATGCCATCGAGCGCAAGCTCGTTAACCACCGAGAGGGAGGTCGAACCCAATGGGGGATGACAAGAGCGGACCGGAAGAAGCGGTCAAGGGCGCCGTCGAGGGCGTGAAGGGGAAGGCCAAAGAGGTCGGCGGGGCCGTGCTCGGCCGCGACGACCTGACCAGAGAGGGCCAGGCCCAGCAAGACAAGGCCGACGCCCAACGCGATGCGGGCAAGAAGGAAGCCGAAGCGGAGTCGGCGCGCGCCGGCGCGGAGGCCGCCGAAGAGCGCCAGAAGAAGAACCAGTAGGCCATCTGCGAAGGGCACGGAGGGGCCCGGTCCGGTTGACCGGCCGGGCCCCTTTCGCGCGCGGAGCACGTGCGAACCTTGATTTGAACCCGCCACAGCGGGTAATCCCCGGAAGCCGTCCAGGTTTTGGCGTGCGGCTGATAGCGAGGGTGAAAGATGGGCCTGCGAGATCGGGTGTCCAGCGCGATTGCCTTCCTGCGCGCGTGCTACCCGGAACGGGCGCCTGCGGTGGGATACGCGCCGCTGCTTGCGCTGTTGCCGCGGCGGGTGTCCGACGACGACGTCCTCGCCATCGCCCGACGTCTCCGCCCGCCCGGACGCCGCGCCGTCGACCGCGTCGACGTGGGCGTGGAAATCATCGGGGTCACCGACCGGACACCCACCGCCGACGACATCGAGCGTGTGCTGGTCGCGGTGCGGTCACATCGCCGCGACTAACCCTCAACGACTGTTAACTCTCAAACCCGTCGCAGGTCCACCACCAGCGGACGGTGGTCGGAGATGGTCATGAGATCGGACTCCACGGGACCGCCGCACAGCCCGTGATCGTCGGTCAGGATGTGATCGAGCTGGCGGTTGGGCGCATCCGCGGGGAACGTCGGGGCGGCCGCCAGCGCGCGCATGCCCGACCAGCGGCGCACCGCCGTCGGGGTCATGTTCAGGTCCCCGGTCAGCAGCCGCGGGCCCGGCAAGCCGCGCAGGTCGTGAATCAGCCGGCGCAGCTGGCGACGATTCCAGGCCGGAACGAAGGACAGATGGGTGTTGGCCACGGTGATCGCGCCCAGCGGCGTCTGCAGTTGGGCGATCACCGCCGCGCGCGGCTCCTCGTCGACGACCATGACACGGTTGGGCCCCGGCAGGTACATCGGAAACCGCATCGGTATCCGCGGTAGCCGCACCACCTGCCAGCCGGCCACCGGGTAGCGCGAAAGTAGCGCGATGCCGTACGCGGCGGTGCCCGGTTGCTCGCGGCCGGTGGCGGCCATCCAGGTTGCGCCCGGCGTGCCCGAAATCGCCGCCACGAAGCGGTGTTCCAGCGCGCCCATGGCTTCGGCCGCCGCGGCGGTCAGGTCGGCGCGCTCGGAGCGGGGCTGATCGCAGTCGACTTCCTGCAGACTGAGCACGTCCGGATCGAGGCGTCGCACGCAATCACGCAGCCGCTGCACGACGACGCCGTCACCGACGGTGCGTCCATGCAAGATGTTGAAAGTCGCGACACGCACAGGTTTTCGCCTACCCACTTTCCCTCACCCGCAGTCGCCACGCGGATCAGCGCGCGCCGGGCACTCCTTCGCGAGCGGCCACGGACCTGCCGTCGCCGGTGTCGAACACGTCGATGACGACATCGCTGTCGCGGTAGCGGCCCATCGGGCTCAGTCCCGGAGTGTCCGCGATGACGTCGTGGGCCGCGTCGCCGGTGAGCGGGTAATCGGCCACGGGGTGGCGCCAGTGTGCGGCAACGACATTGGCGCCGGGTGCCAGTCGTGGGCACTCCCGGAGCAATACCTCGGCCAGGGTCTCGGCCTGCAGGTAGTAGGCGACCTCGCTCAGCACCAGCAGGTCGAAGGGCCCGGACGGCCACGCCGCGTCCAGCGACGAGCGGATCAGCGTGACCCGCTCGCGGCAGCCGGCCTCGCGCAGCTGGGTATCCGCGCCGCGCAACGCCGCCTCGGCGACATCCACCGCCGTGAGGTGATCACAGCGCTGTGCCAGTTGCGTGGTGAGTGTACCGATCGAGCAACCCGGCTCGAATCCGTGCCGGTAACGGCGTTGGGGCAGCAGCCCCAGCGTGATCGCGTACTTGCGGTGTTCGTACCACCGCGTCGAGAGCTGCCAGGGATCTCGCGAGCCGACATACATGTCGTCGAAGTAGCCGTCCGGCAGCCGAGCGGTCACCGAAAGACGACCTCGCCCACCGCGAGGAGCCGCCGAAGCACGTAGCCCGGCACCACGGGCGCCGATTGGGTTCCGTTGGGCGAGAACTGACTTCGATAGACGTCGGCGGCGCGGCGCTTGCGCTCCGACGACCAGCCGGGCGCGGGCACGGAATACGCCTGCTCCCACGGGACCGCCGTATCGGCCGGAACCGCCCAGTGCCACATCCAGACCGGATACTCCAGCAGCGCGGCGCCGGTGCGCGCAGACGCGGCCGCGGCCGCCCGCCCGACGGTTTCGTGGTCGGGGTGGCCGTCGCCCCGCCACGTCGCCGCGCACCAGGTCGCGGGGCCCGCCCCCGCGAGGACCTCGGTGAGCATGTCGGTGAGCCTGTCTTCGTGCTGCGCCAGCTCGCCGTCCGGCAGGCCCAGGGATATCGGGGAATGTGCGCCCAAAGCGTTTGTGGCCCTGCGCAATTCGTATCTTCTGATGGTTCCCAGACGAAGCCGGTCCGACGTCGACGCGCCGGGATGTGCGGCGTCGCCGTCGCTGACCGAGACGACCTGAACGGCAATGCCCCTCGCGGTCAGTTGCGCGATCGTCGCCCCCAGGCCCAGGGTTTCGTCATCGGGGTGAGGCGCCACCACGACCAGCCGCGGGCACCGCGCCAGATCCAGGGCCGGCAGCGGCTTCTCCGCAAAAGTGGCCAGCCACAACGGAGCTGGCGTGCCGCCATGGGTCAGCGGCTTGGCCGCGAACCGGGCGCAGTTGCCTGCCGGCAGAGTGTCCATCAGGTCTGCGCACCGCCTGACAACGCCTGCCGGCCCGCCAGGCGCCCGAGTGCGGCCAGATCCCGCTCGGCGTGGCTTTGCCGGATGTAGATGCTCAGATCGGCGACCCGCTGGGCGTGCCGGCCGTCCTGGCACAGCGGGCCGGGGCCCAGCGCGCGCCCGGTGCGGGTGATGGCCTCGTCGACGGCGTGTTCCACCACGGTTCGGACGCGCCGGGCCAGCAGTTGCGCCTTGCCGGACTTGTCGAATGGGTCGCTGTCGACCCGGCTGGCGGCCGCGTGCAGGATCGCGTCGCCGGCGGCCAGCGCGGCATCCACCGCGCCCAGATGTGCCAGCGAATAGGCATCGGCTGATTCGCTTGCGGCACAACGATATAGCGGATCGGCGACCCTGCGGGCACCGCCGAGCCAGCAGGCGGCCACACCGATGGCGCCGTGCCAGAACCCCGGCCTGGTCAGATAGTCTCCGGGGTCGCCCACGGCGACGGCCTGGGCGTTGGTGAACTGGACGGGCCTCGTGTCACTGCCGGCCATCCCGGCGTTCCACCAGGTGCTGGGCAGCGCCTTGACGGTCGGGTCGGTGGCGGCGATCGCGAACAGGCCGCGCGTCTGATCGTCGAGCCGCGCGGTCACCAGCGCGTGCGTGCAGAACCCCGCGCCCGAGCACCACACCTTGGTGCCGCTCAGAGCGTAGGCGCCGTGCGTCGCGGTGGCGGTGAGCACCGCGTTCGGGGCTTCGGCTGCCCACACCCCCCACAGCTGGCCGGGTTCGGGTGGCTTGCCGCCCAATTCGTGCAGTATCGCGACGGCATCGACATGCGCCTCGGCGATCCTGGCGGCCACGATGTTGTCTTCGGCCAGCTGTGCCAGCCCGTGCCAGCGCTCAGCCGTGCGCCCGGAGGCGGGCAGCGGTAGCTCGAGTCGCCCCGACTCCTGCCAATGTTTGACCAGGCCCGCCGTCACGCGTAATCACCCGCCGCCGATCTCCCCAATTGCCTGAGGTGATGGGCGAATCCGTTGGGGGCCCGGCCCTTGGTTCGCGCCGATGTGATCACCGACAGTTCGGTGTCTCGATGTATGCGGTAGCCGGCGGATTCGAACCGCTCGACCAAGTCGACATCCTCGCCCGTGGGCAGTGCGCGGAAGCCGCCGGCACGCCAATACGCCCGGGCGCTGAAGCCCATGTTGGCGCCGTGGATGTGTTCGTGCTCGTCGCCCCCGGCCGCGGTATCCGCTTGGTAGCAACGCAGATAGCGGTCGACGACATCGGCGTTGTGCTGGCGCCAGTCGGTGACGTGCACGACGCCCAGCACCATATCCGCACCGACGCTGAGCTGGCGCACCAGCCAGCCGGGGTCCACCCGGCTGTCGGCGTCGGTGGTGGCGTACCAGCTTCTGGCGCCCTCGTCCCACAGCGATCGCGCGTAACCGAAGCCGACGGCGCGGGCGGTGCCGACGTTGTGCGCGTCCACGCTGACGAAGTGCACATCGGGACCGTATGCGCCGGCCAGCTCATCGCTGCCGTCGTCGCAGCCGTCGAGCACCACCACGATCGCGACCGGGATCGGTGCGCACAGCGCTGCGGTCAGCACCGCGCGCAGGCAGGTCGGCAGCTTCGCCCGTTCGTTGTGTGCGGGGATCACGACGGCGGCAGTGTCGTATGCGCGTGGCACAGCGGCTGACATAACCCCACGATTTCCCAATTAGCCACAAGTTAAACGGTCGTGGCGCCGTGCCAGGTTGTCCCCGCGGGCACCCGGGTATGCCCTATGCACATGACACTCCCCGACGCAATCCCCGACGCAATCCCCGACGCAATCCCCGACGCGATCCCCGACGGTATCCCCGACGCAATCCACGAGGCGCTCGCCGACGCGGACGTAGACGCAGCCGTGGGCTCCCCGCGGCTACGGGAGGCGCTGCGCGCCGCGGTGTCCGCGCTCAAGGAGCGCGGGCCACGTTTCGCATTGGCCGGCAGCTACGCGCTATGGGTTTACGGCGCACCGGAACCCAGCCACGACGTGGACCTGGTGGTCGCGGAGGCGGACGTGGAAACCGCCGCGGCCACGCTGGCCCATGCCGGGTTCAGCATCGAGCGCCCCCGGAGGATTGGCTGTTCAAGGCCCGCACCGCCGACACGCTCGTCGACGTCCTGCACCGGCTGAACGGCGCGCCCGTCGACGTCGACACGCTGGACCGCGCGGAGTCGTGCGACGTGCTGGCCATCAGGATGCCGGTGTTGCCGCCCACCATGGTGCTGGTCCAGCAGCTACGTGCGCTGCACGAGCACCACTGCGACTTCGCGAGACTGTTGCCGGCCGTGCGGGCGGTGCGCGAACGCCTGGATTGGGAGGGTATCGCAAAATCGACCGCCGACAACGACTTCGCGGTCGCGTTTCTGGTGCTGGCCGATCGACTCGGCCTCACCCGTCAGTGATTTCGCAGTTTGGCGACGAGCTTGTCTTTCGTCAGGCCCGAATACCCGGACATCCCAAGCTCTTTGGCGCGCTTCTTGAGCTCCGCGACCGTCCAGTCCTGGTACGACCCGGATTTGCCGCCCCGCCGGGCGACCTTGGACTTACCCTCGCCGGCAGCCGCATTCGAGATGCGCGCCGCCTTCTCCTTGGAGTCGCCCTTCTTGCGCAGATCTTGGTAGAGCTTTTCGTTCTTGATCGACGAACGCGGCATGCTGACTCCTCCTGTTTCCCACGTCCTGTTTGCCACGGGACGGCTGATCTTCCGGATGCCCGCCCGGGCCGTACCAAAATCCACGTGCTGGGCGGGAAGCCGGGCGGACCCTTCCCTACCGAGTAGAAACGGATACCACCGGCCGGCCGCCGCAAACACCAGGAATGCGCGGCTATCCAGGGGCCGCCCGATTGCCTACCATCAATAGGGGTAGTCGGAAGTGGTGGTGCAGACGACCGGAGTCGGCGGCGTTCAAGGCCCCCAAGCCCCTCAGAACTCTCAGAGCTCTGAGGGCTCTCAGGACCTTCAGGACCTTCAGGGTGTGGTGGCGATCGGCGCGTCCGCCGGAGGCGTCGAAGCGCTGTCGAATCTCGCCGGTGGACTGTCGTCCGACGTGCCGTTCGCCTATTTGATGGTGCTGCACATGCCGGCAGGCGCGCCCAGCATCCTGGCCCGCATCGTCGATCGCAGCGGCCCGCTGCCGGCGGTGGCCGCCCGAAGCGGCCTGCCACTCGAGCCGGGACACATCTACGTCGGCGTCCCCGACCGCCATCTGCTGGTCGCGGACCATCGCGTGATGCTGTCGCAGGGGCCCACCGAGAACGGGCACCGGCCCGCGATCAACGCGTTGTTCCGGTCAGTGGCTCTGACGTTCGGGTGCCGTGCCATCGGCGTGCTGCTCTCGGGCGTGCTCGACGATGGCGTGCTGGGCATGGCCGCCATCCGCTCGCGGGGCGGTGTCACCATCGCCCAGTCACCCGAGGACGCGCTGTTTCCCGCGATGCCGACCAATGCCCTGGAAGCGGGGGTGGTGGATCGACAAACGCCGGCGCCCGGCATCGGCGCGGTCCTCAAAGAGCTGTCGCAGCGAGAGATAGAGGATCCGAACATGGAACGCGACCCCGCGATGGAGCTGGAGAATCGCATCGCGATGATGTCGCGGTTCTCGACCAATTTCAACACTCAAGACCTGGGCGCGCCGTCGGCTTATACCTGCCCAGACTGCAACGGCTCGCTGGTTTCCATCAGCGAGGGCAATTTTCGTTGTCAGGTGGGCCACGCGTGGACAGCCGACGCCCTGCTCGCGGCCCACGACGACGAGGTCGAGGGCGCGCTGTGGGTCGCGGTGCGCAGCCTTCAGGAGAAAGCCCGGCTCGCCCGCGCGTCGGCCGACAGATTCGGACCGGGCATGGTCGCCCGGCGCTATGCGGCGCTGGCCGAAGAAGCCGAGCGGGCGCTGGCGGTGCTCAGCGACCGGTTGGCCGCGGCCGCCCCTGATCGGATCGACGCCGGTGACTGAGCAGTCCGCGGCGATCCGGATCGACGGAGAGCCCGACCAGGATGTGACGATCCTCTACATCGAGGGTGAGCTCGACAGCTCCACCTATCGAACCGTCCGCGATGCGGTGATCAAGGCCGCGATCGACGAGCCGCGCGCCGTCGTCGTCGACGTCGGCCGTTTGCGCGCGTCGGCCTCGGCGTGGACGGTGTTCACCAGTGCCCGCTGGCACGTCAGCGTCTGGCCCGACGTGCCGGTCCTGTTGGTGTGTGCCGACTCGAGAAAGCGCCGGGAAATCACCAAGGGCGGCGTCACCCGTTATGTCCCAGTGCATTCCACCCGGGAGCGTGCGCTGGACGCCGCGCGGGACGGGTCGTTGCAGGTGCGGCGGCGGGCACGCACCGACCTGGCGCGCAACATCAGCAGCCTCGACACCGTGCGGTCTCTGATCGCCGACTGGCTCACCCGGTGGGACGTTCCCGAGGTGATCGCGGTCGCGGCGACGGTGGCGACCGTCTTCGTCGAGAACGTCCTCGACCACACCGAAAGCGCGCCGTTGCTGATCGTGGAGAGCTACCGAGACCGCGTCACGGTCGCGGTGGAGGACCGGAGTTTCCATCTGCCCGGCCGGCTCGAGGATGCCGACCGAGGCGCCGACATCGTCTCGGGGCTGGCCATCGTGTCGGCGCTCTGCCAGACATGGGGCGCCCTGCCGACGCCGACGGGCAAAACCGTCTGGGCGTTGGTCGGGCGAGACAACAGGCTCTGACGCCGCGAGTAGTGTTCATGTCCTTCGGTGAACTCTGTTCGGACGGGACTTGCATGGAATCCACGACTGACGAGGCTTTCGAGGCCCTGTTGCGTTACATGCGCGACTCCCGCGGCTTCGATTTCACCGGTTACAAACGCACCTCGCTGATGCGCCGCGTCCGGCACCGGATGGATCAGGCCGGCTACACGGCGTACGACGAATACACCGATTTCCTGCAGGCCAGCTCCGACGAGTTCACCGCGCTCTTCAACACCATCCTGATCAATGTCACCTCGTTCTTCCGCGATCCGGACGCCTGGCAATTCGTCAGCACCGAGGTGATTCCGCGGCTGCTGGCCGAGCGCGGTCCCAACGATCCGATTCGGGTGTGGAGCGCCGGCTGCGCCTCCGGGCAGGAGGCCTACACCCTGGCGATGCTGCTGGCCGAGGCGCTGGGGCCGGAGGGGTTCCGGCAGCGGGTCAAGATCTATGCCACCGACGTCGACGAGGATGCGCTCACCGAGGCGCGCAGCGCCTCCTACGATGCCAAGGCGGTCGAGTCCGTGCCCCCGGATCTGCTGACTCGCTATTTCGAACAGGTCAACGGCCGCTACGTTTTTCACAAGGACCTGCGCCGCGCGGTCATCTTCGGCCGCAACGACCTGGTCAAGGACGCGCCGATATCGCGCGTCGACCTGCTGGTGTGTCGCAACACCCTGATGTATCTCAACGCCGAGACCCAGCGGAACGTGTTGGGCCGCTTGCATTTTGCACTCGCCCCACAGGGCACGCTGTTCCTCGGGCACGCTGAGATGCTGCTCAGTCACGGCGATCGGTTCGCCCCGCTGAACCTCAAACATCGCATCTTCCGCAAGGCGGTCGGAACCCTCGGCGGAGTTGATCGCTATGACCCGAATGCCGCGTTCTACGAACGCAACGTCGACCTCACGGGGCTGACGACGGTGCGCGACTTGGCCTTCCGGGCCAGCCCGGTGGCCCAGATCGTGGTCACCGGCGAGGACACCGTCGCGATGATCAACCAGCAGGCGGAGACCATCTTCGGGCTCTCGGCCCGTGACATCGGCCGGCTGCTGCGTGACCTTGAGGTGTCCTACCGCCCGGTGGAGCTGCGTGCGTACCTGGAGCAGGCCAAGGTGGAGCGGCGTTCGGCGCGGATCCAGGACGTCAAGTGGCAGCGGCAGGGCTCCGAGACGGTGTGGTTCGAGATCCACGTGAATCCTCTGGTCGATGCGGAGAACGGCTTGCTCGGTGTGTCGATCGTGTTCTTCGACGTCACCGCGACGCGCGCGCTCCTGGACAAGGTCGTCCAAACCAATCGTCAGCTTGAGGCGGCTTACGAAGAGCTGCAGTCGACCAACGAAGAACTCGAAACCACCAACGAGGAACTGCAATCCACCGTTGAGGAGCTCGAGACCACGAACGAGGAGCTGCAGTCCACCAACGAAGAACTCGAAACCATGAACGAGGAGCTGCAGTCCACCAACGACGAACTGCACACCATCAATGACATGCTGCGTGAACGCAGCCTGGAGCTGGATGAGGCGAAGCTCTTCCAGGATTCGCTGATCGACTCGGTTCGGATGGGCATGGTGGTGGTCGACCGCGAGATGAAGGTCATTCTGTGGAACCGTGGCTGCGAAGAGCTCTGGGGGCTGCGTGCCGACGAAGCGACGGGTGCCGCGCTGACCAACCTGGACATCGGCCTGTCGCTCGACGCGGTGCGGCCGTTGATCGGCAACGCTTTCGTCGACCCGGAGAGCTCCGGTCAGGTCACGGTGGAGGCGGTCAACCGGCGTGGCCGCCCGGCCACCGTGCGCATCACCTGCACCTCGTTCCGTTCCGGCGAGGGCACGGTCGGCGGGGCGCTGCTGCTGATGGAGGTCGTAGGTTAGTCATCCGCGTTGTCGCGGTGTGACATTGCGGGTGGACGCTTCCTCGGCGGCCTGATGCGCCAGTTGTGCGCGGCAACGCGATTCCTCGGCCCTGCGCCGCGCGACGGCCACCGTCTCATGGGTGGCACCTAATCCGAGCGTCAGCTCCTTGCGGCGGCGTTCGAGCTCGGCCGCGCGCAGCCGCGCGAGCTCGCCCCGCGCCGCCGCGCTGTTGGCGCTGAACTTCGCGGGCAGCCGATCGAGAATGTCGTACGAGGCGAGGGCGGCGTCGGGTTGGTCCACCGCCGTTGGTGGTTCGCGCCGCGGGGGAAGCGCCGTCCCCATGACGATGCCGGCCAGGACGCCCGCGATGTCGCCGACGTCCACCACCAGGTCGGCGCCGGCCCGGGCGGCCGCGATGGGCATCGATGGATATTGGGCGGTCTTTGGGCTCTGGGCGATGACGGTGGCGCCCGCCCGCTTCATCGCGACCGTGCCCGCCGCGCCGTCGTGCCCAGAACCCGACAGCACCACGGCAACGCAGCGCGGCCCGTACGAGCCGGCAATCGACGCCAACACCGCGTCGGCGCCCTGCGACCCGTGATTTCGCGCGTTATGCAACCGGCAGCGTCCGTTCGGGGTGAGTTCCAGCAACATCCCGGGGGGACACACCGCCACGTCTCCCGCCCTGAGGGTGCGTCCCTCGGTGGCCCACCCGATCGAACGGCCCGTGAGCCGGCTCAGGATGGTGGGCAGCACACTGGTGTGCCCGCCAAGGTGTTGTTGCACGATGACGGCAGCGGGTAGGTCCGGGGGCAGGTCCCCCAGCACTGTCGAGAGAGCTTCCAGGCCTCCCGCCGATGCGAGCAGGGCCACCAGCGTAACGCCGGGGCCGTGCGTGTCAATGGCCATATCTTAAAGTTTGCACCTTGAAGGACCTGGCGCCATAGTCCTACGGTAAGGCATGCAAACGGGAGCGTTTTGCCTGTTCGTCGAGTGTGCGTCGGCCGCGCAACGAAGCGATCCCGCCTGTTTCGGCCCCGGCGGTGGGGGTATTTCACCGCGTATCGGCGGATTATGTGGAGGCGCGAAGGACAGTGCGCTTGAAGATCGCGATCGTCAGCGGCGATGACGTCGCGGGCGAGGACCCCGAGCAGTTGGGTGTCGCTCTGGCTGATCTGGGGCACGACGTGACCGTGTACTTGCGGCGAGCCGCTCGCCGGTCGGTGCAGGTGGGCGCCGACGGTCACTACCGCTGTCGGTCCCTGGGCGTCGGCCCGCGTCGGCCGGCATCGCCCCTCGACGTGCTGCCTTATGTGGGGGACTGGGCCGCCAGACTCGAGCGGAGCTGGACGACGCAGCCGCCGGACGCCGTCCACGCCTACGGTTGGCTGGGTGGCCTGGCCGCGCAGCTGGCCGCCCGGCGCAGGCATATCCCGACCGTGCAGACGTTTCTGGGACTGGTGCTGACGTCGCGTGCGCAGCCGGGCCCGGAACAACACGGTGAACGCGAGCGCATCGAGCCGCTGTTGGCGCGCAGCGCGAACTGGGTGACGGGGGAGAGCAACGCCGACGTCGACATGTTGGCCCGACTACGCCGCAGCCGGGCGCAGGTGTCCGCCCTGACAGGCGGCGTAGACGCCGAGCGGTTGGTACCCGCCACCCGGCCCGCCGCGCCGGACCGCCCGCGCCGCATCGTATGTGTTGCGCCAAACCCCTTGTGGCACAACGGCATCGATATTGCGATTCGCGCCTTGCCCAAGGTCCATGGGGCCGGGCTGGTGATCGCGGAAACCGAGGTCGCAAACAGCGTGTTCGACGAAGCGCGGTCGAGGCTGCAACACATCGCATCGGAGCTCGGTGTGGCCGACCGTGTCCGGTTTGCCGGCACCGTCGCCGAAGGCGAACTGCCCGAGTTGATCCGGTCGGCCGACGCGCTGGTGTGCACTCCTCGCCAGCCCCCACGCCCCGGCACCGTGCTGCAGGCGATGGC
This sequence comes from Mycobacterium sp. 94-17, assembly GCF_035617725.1. Classification (NCBI taxonomy): domain Bacteria; kingdom Bacillati; phylum Actinomycetota; class Actinomycetes; order Mycobacteriales; family Mycobacteriaceae; genus Mycobacterium; species Mycobacterium sp. 94-17. The sequence goes on along the minus strand of NZ_JAPIYN010000010.1, from coordinate 148,793 downwards.
CAGCGGCGTGGCGGTGGTTGCGGCTGCGGTGGGTGTCCTGCCCGACGTCGTGCTCGACGACGTCACCGGTGTCGTCGTGCCGCCGGAAAGCCCCGCCGGGTTGGCGTCGGCCTTGCGGAACCTTCTGGCGCAGGATTTTCAATGCGAAAGCCTGGGAGCCTGCGGCCGCAGTCGTGCACAATCGCGCTTTGCATGGCAGCGCATCGCCCTCGACGCGCTCAACATCTACCAGAGCGTCGTGGCGCACGCGCGGGAGCCCGAGAAACCGGCAGTGGCACGGTGAGTGCGCCCGGGATGTGTCGGGGTCGCGGATGACTGCGGTAATGCGCGAGACTGACAGTATGTCGGCCAAGCTCGAGTCCGGCGAGCAACCGCCCGTGGTCGCGCGGATCGCGCATCCGGTGCCCGAACGCGAATATGAGCACGGGTGCGAGCCGGTGACCGTGGAATACAAGCAGTTTCGCACCACCGATGTCACCGTGGCGCGGCGGTTCTTCGCCGGCGCCTATCAGCCCGGCTGGCGAATCTGCGGGAGCGGCAACAACATCGCGGTGTCACACCGGCGCAGTGACGCGGGCTCGATGACGGTCGACGAGGTTACGATCCAGGGGCGTGTGACGATGGAGATTCCGGCGGGCGACACCGTCGTGGTGATCCAGCCGCGAGCCGGGTCGTTGGGTGTAGCGGGTGGTCCCGTGCTGACCGCGGACTTCCCGATCCTCGTCGCTCACCGGATGCCGTGTGTATTGCACTGCAATGGCGCGCGTTTCGATGTGATCACCATCGAGGCACACGTGCTCCACAAAGTCGCCGCGGACTGGAAAGCGCCGTTGGCGCAACAGGCCCGGTTCGTGAATTGGCGGCCACGTTCCGGCGCGGCCGTGCGGGCGTGGCGCCGGTCGCTGGATTATGTGGTTGCCACCCTGGCGTCGACCGACACCGCCCGACAGCCGCTGATCACTGTGGGCATGGCCAACCTGCTCGCAGGCGCGCTGCTGGAGTGCTACCCCTCCAACCTCACCGAGCAGGATCCGCAAGGCGATCTCGCACTTCCCGAAACCCTCAGGGAAGCGGTGTCTTTCATCCACCGCAACGCCGCCGAGGACATCGGTGTCAACGAGGTTGCCAACGCTGTGCATCTGACGCCCCGTGCGGTCCAGTACCTGTTCCGCCGACAGCTGGACACGACGCCGACGGAGTACATGCGCCGTGTCCGGCTCAGCCGCGCCCACCAAGACCTGATCGCCGCAACCACCGGCACCTGCACCGTCACCGAAATCGCCCAGCGGTGGCGGTTCGCACACACCGGCCGCTTTGCCGTGCTCTACCGCCAGTCCTATGGCCAGAGCCCGCATACCACGCTGCGCCAACAGCTGTCGTCACCTTGATCGTCGCTCGGAGCGGGTGTGCACAGCGGATCGCACAGCGGCCGGGGCGGCCCATGGATCTAAGCGTCTCCTAAGAATTGTTCGCCGAATTTGGCGAAACCGAGCGGAAGTTGTGGATAAGATCGCCTCATCCTTAGCTGCGGCAACGGGGCCGCGTTCGAGGGGGGAGCGGTGATGAATGCTCGACGTTCGGCCCGCGTAGCCGACCCGTTCCCCGATCGGCTGCCACCGAGTGAGACGGTGACGGTCCGGGCCGCCGACGGTACTCGGCTCCACGCGCAGGTTTTCGGCCCGGCCGACGGTTATCCGATCGTCTTGGCGCACGGTATCACCTGCGCGATCCGGGCGTGGGCATATCAGATCGCCGACCTCTCCCGCGACTATCGGGTGATCGCCTTCGATCATCGCGGCCACGGGCGAAGCGGCGTGCCGCGGGTCAGCGACTACAGCGTCAAACGCCTTGCCTCCGACCTGGATTCGGTGCTCGATGCAACCTTGGCGCCGCATGAACGGGCCGTGCTGGCAGGTCACTCGATGGGTGGCATCACCATCGCCGCGTGGTCCGAGCACCACCGCCACAAGGTTCCCCGGCGCGCGTCCGCCGTCGCGCTGATCAATACCACCACCGGTGATCTGATCCGAAAGGTTCAGCTGCTTTCGGTGCCCTACGGATTGTCGCCGGCCCGGGTGCTCGCCGGGCGTGCCCTGATCAACGCGTTCGCCGGGTTCCCGATCCCGGGTGCCGCCCGCATCCCGAGCCGCTACGCGGTGGCGATGCTGGCCACCGGACGCGACGCCGATCCGGGCATCGCCAGGCTCGTCTACGAGCTCTTCGAAGCGACATCGCCCGCGGGGCGAGCGGGCTGTGCGAGGGCCCTGGTCACGGCGTTGGGGTCGCGCTATCTCAACCTGGACGGGCTGACCGTGCCGACGCTGGTCATCGGCAGCGAACGCGACCGGCTGACCCCGATCAGTCAGTCCCGCCGGATCGCGCGCACCGCACCCAACCTGGCCGGTCTGGTCGAACTGCCCGGCGGGCACTGCTCGATGCTGGAGCACCCGCGCGAGGTGAATCGTCAGTTGCGCGCCCTCGCCGAAACGGCGGTCCACAACGCCGCCACCCGACGCATCAGCTCATAGCAGGGCGGTGATCTCGGCGGCGGCGCGCTGCCCGGATCTTATGGCTCCGTCGAGGAACCCGGTCCACTCGTCGGCGGTCTCGGTGCCGGCCCAGTGAATCGGCCCGACCGGTTCGCGCAGCCACGGCCCGAACCGCGTCCACGACCCCGGCGGTACCGCGGCGGTGGGGCCGCCGGGCGCGAATTGCTCTACCCCCCAACGGTGGTCCACATAGTCCAGGGGTTTGAGCGCGTCGTCGCCGAAAAGGGTTGCAAAGCAGCGCAACGCGTCGCGGCGGCGCTGATCGCTGGGCAGCGAGTCGAATGCGCGGGCGTCGACGAAACCCATCAGGATGCCCGGGCCGTCCGGGTGCGGACTGACATCGAAGGTGATGAAGACCGGCCCCTCGTCGGACAGCGCCTGCCCGGAAAATCCGTTGGCCCGCCAGAACGGCGTGGAATAGGCCGCATACGCCTTGCTGAGCCGACCCTGTGGCCAATGCCGGGCGAGTTGCTCGTATTCGGCGGGCAGCGGAGGAGTGAACTCGATCCAGGCGCGGTGGGCCGGCGGGATGGCCACGATGACGAATCCGGCCTCGGTCGCGCCGAGATCGGTCGTCACGGTGACGCCTGCCCCGTGGCGCTCGATTCGGCGCACCGGGGCATTGAGCACCACGCTGGCGCCGAGTTCGGCGGCCGCGGCCTCGGCGATCTGTTGCGTGCCGCCGGGGAAGCGGTCCTGCTGGGCACCGTCCTCGACGTCGAGCAGCCGGTCCAGGCCGCCGGCCGCGTGCGCGTAGCGGGCCGCATGCAGCATCGACACGTCGTCGGGTTCGCATCCCCAGGTCACCCGGGCCACGATCGCCAGCAGGTCGTGCGAGGAGGTGGTCGCGCGGACCGAGCGCAACCAGCCACCCAGCGAGAGGCGGTCGAGTTCGCGTGCCCGGCGGGCATCCCACGGCGCGGCCAGCGGGATGCTGCGGGCGATCCGGTCGAACTGCCAGCGCAGCCGGCCGATGTCGAGCAGCCCCAGCAGCGAAAGCTTGGGGATGGTGCCGTGATACGCGTGCGTCCACCCGCGCCAGTGGATCAGGTTCTTGCCGTCGTGGTGTGTCGGGGTGGTCGGGACGTCGAGTTCGGCGGCCATCGCCAATACCGCGTCTTGGGTAGGCCCCACGAATGTGCCGCCCAGATCGGCAGGCAATCCGGCGACGCTGCCGGTCAGCGACCGTCCACCGACCCGGTCGCGACCCTCGAAAACCGCCACGTCGTGGCCCTGCTGATGGAGCTCACGCGCCGCGGCGAGTCCGGCGAATCCCGCACCGACCACCACGACGTCGACACTCCGTGGGGGTTTTGGCACGCGGTCCAGTGAACCGCATTTCTACGGGTTTCACCGCAATTTCTCCAAGCTGGCTGCCGGACGTTCTGCCTCACGGCGATGGCAAACGTATGCCGAGCTCACTATATTAATTACGCTGCCGCCACGTGCTTTCCAATAGTCCCGCCGCCGGCCCCGCCAGTTCGGCCGTGGTCGCCGGCACCGCGCCGAACCCGCGCACCGTGGCCCTGGGCGGCATGATCGGCACCACCATCGAGTGGTACGACTTCTACCTGTACGCGACCGCAGCGGCGCTGGTCTTCAAACCGCTTTTCTTCCCGAATGTCTCACCCACCGCGAGAACGTTGGCCTCGTTCGCCACCTACGCCGCCGGATTCGGGGCCCGCCCCCTCGGCGCGGTCGTGGCCGGGCACGTCGGCGACCGGTTCGGCCGCAAGGCAGTCCTGGTGGGCGCGCTGGTGGGGATGGGCCTGGTCACCACCGCGATCGGCGCGCTGCCGACCTATGCAGAGGCCGGGCTGCCGGCGCCGGCCCTGCTGGCGTCGCTGCGCCTGGTACAGGGTTTCGCCGTAGGCGCCGAATGGGGTGGTGCCGCGGTGCTCTCGGTGGAGCACGCACCGCCCGATCGTCGCGGATTGTTCGGCAGTTTCACCCAGTTGGGTTCCCCGGCCGGCATGCTGCTGGCGACCTCGGTGTTCTTCCTCGCCCGCAAGGCAACCGGGCCGGAATTCCTCACATATGGATGGCGAATCCCCTTCCTGCTCAGCATCTTTCTAGTCGGCATCGGTCTGCTCGTCCGGCTGAAGCTGACAGATGCGGAAACCTTCGAGCGGCTCAAGCGGCGCGACGCGCTGGCCCGGCTGCCGATAGTGGAGGTGCTGCGCACCGACTCGCGCAACGTGGTCATCACCACCGCATTGCGGCTGTCCCAGATCGGGCTTTTCGTCTTGTTGACGACGTATTCGCTTACCTATCTTCAGGATTCATTCGGCAAGGGCAGCGCCGTGGGTCTGATCGCGGTGCTGGTCTCCTCGGCCCTCGGGTTGCTCAGCACGCCGGGCTGGGCGCTGCTGTCGGACCGGGTGGGGCGGCGGCCGCCGTATCTGTTCGGCGCGCTAACCGGAGTCGCTGCGCTGGTGTTGTTCTTCCTGGCCGCAGACAGCGGGTCGGCGCTATTCGTGGTGCTGGCAATCGTGTTCGGTGTCAACGTCGTTCACGATGCGATGTATGGCCCGCAGGCGGCCTGGTTCGCCGAACTGTTCGGCACCCGGGTGCGCTACAGCGGCGCGTCGCTCGGTTATCAGATCGGCGCCGTGCTGTCGGGAGGGTTCGCGCCGTTGATCGCCGCTTCGTTGTTGGTGGTCGGCGGCGGCCGGCCGTGGCTGATCGTGGCGTACTTCGCGGTGCTGGCGGCGATCACGGTCGCCGCCGCGTGTTCGGCGCGCGAGACGCGTGAGGATCACATCGGATGAGTACGTCGCGCAGGATCTTTGTGAACGCCTTCGACATGGCCTGTGTCGGGCATCAGTCCGCGGGGTTGTGGCGGCATCCCGACGATCAGGGTTACCGCTATCGGGAACTGGGCTACTGGACCGACCTGGCCCGCATCCTGGAGGCCGGTGGGTTCGACGCCTTGTTTCTCGCCGACGTGCTCGGGGTGTACGACGTGTACGGGGGCTCGCGGGACGCGGCGGTGATCGACGCCGCCCAGTTTCCGGTCAACGACCCGACCGCCGCGGTCTCGGCGATGGCGGCGGTGACCGAGAGCCTGGGCTTCGGGATCACCCTGTCGCTGACCTACGAGCAGCCCTACGCGCTGGCCCGCCGGCTGTCGACGCTGGACCACCTGACCGGCGGCCGGGTGGCGTGGAACATCGTCACTTCCTATTTAGACAGCGCCGCAAGGAATTTGGGCCTGGACGCCCAGATCCCACACGACCAGCGTTACGAGATCGCCGATGAGTACCTCGAGGTCTGCTACAAGCTGTGGGAAGGGTCATGGGAGGCGGATGCCGTAGTCCGTGACGTGGGGAGGGGAGTGTTCACCGACCCGGCCAAGGTGCACGACGTCGAGCACAAGGGCCGCTATTTCTCGGTGCCCGGTCCGTTCCTGTGCGAGCCGTCGCCGCAACGTACCCCGGTGTTGTTTCAGGCGGGGGCGTCGCCGCGGGGCGTGCGGTTCGCGGCGGCCCACGCCGAGGCGGTCTTCGTCTCGGGCCCGACACCGCAGATCGTGCGGGGCCCGGTGCGGGCGTTGCGGAATGCCGCCGCCGAGCTGGGCCGCGACCCGCGCTCGATCAAGGTGTTCACCATGGTGACCCCCGTCGTCGCCGAGACCCACGACGAGGCCGTCGCCAAGCTGGGTGAATACCGGCGGTGCGTCAGCCCCGCGGGCGCACTCGCCCTGTTCGGCGGCTGGACCGGGGTCGACCTGGCCGAACGCGACCCCGGCGAACCGCTGGAATACATCGAGACCGACGCCAACCGCTCGGCGCTGGCCTCGTTCACCACCGCCGCGCCGGACCGCGCCTGGACGGTGCGGGAGCTGGCCGACGAGATCGGGATCGGTGGCCGCGGACCGGTGCTGGTGGGTTCGCCAACCGAGGTGGCCGACGAACTCGAGCGGTGGGTCGCCGAGGCCGACGTGGACGGGTTCAATCTCGCCTACGTGACGACGCCGGGCACCTTCGTCGACTTCGCGAATTTCGTTGTCCCCGAGCTGCGCCGACGGGGACGCGTCCCCGAGCGTCCGTCGCGTTGCACGCTGCGTCAGCGGCTCGGCGCCGCCGGGCCGCTGCTGCGCGACGACCACCCCGGCGCGGCCTACCGCCGCTGAATTACGGCGCGACCGTCAGCCAATCCTTGAAGCCGGACGGGTCGTGTCGGCCCAGCGCTCCGTGCTCGTACAGGCCCCAGCCCTCGACCGGCTCCGCGTCGCCGTCGCGGCAGACAGCGCGGCCGACGTGGTCGATCACACCGAAGCCCGCCCGCGCGATGATGGCCGGGTCGGTCATGTCGTAAGTGAGGCGCTCGGCGAACTTTTCGCCCTTCCACATCCCGTGTATCCAGTCGGAGTCGCCGCCGTAGCCGCCTCCGACGTGAATGGGCACCGGCAGTTTGGACTCGACGTCGAAGTGCACCGGGCCGCCGTCGGGAGTGGTGGCGTCGATCGTCGCGCCGGTCGGGATGCGGGTGCCGGAGCGGTAGTGGATCTTGACTCGCGGCCAGCCCAGCTGCTCGACGCGGCCGTCGCGCCACACCCGGGTGCAGTCGTTGAGTGAGCGGAACCCATTGGGCTCCTCCTGGATGATCAGCACGATCGCGAATTCCTTGAACGCGATCGGCACATAGAGCCACCACATGCCCTCGAACGGCGGATCGGCGGGCCGGCCCGCGGGTTCGGGTTCGCCGATCGGGCGGATGCCCCAGGACCGGTCGCGGCTGCCCAGCCAGGTGTTGGGGTCGACGGCGATCTCCTCGCCGTCGATGCGGATGCGCCCGCTCCAGCTGCCGAGTTGGGCGAAGCGCTGCGCGTCGAGAGTCACCCGGTTGCCCGACCGCATCAGGTGGGGTTGCTCCTGCACGACGTCGAACAGGCCCTCCCAGGTGAGATCGGCTGCGATGCCCTCGGTTTCGTCGAGCACCAGCCGCAGCTTGCGCAACGGGTCGATGACCTCGATCCGGTAGTTCATCACGTTCTGGTTCAGCCGGTCCTGGTCGATAGCGTCGGACAGGTGCACCGCCGTCTGGGTGTCCCCGCGCCGGACAAGGAAGAACGCGTCCTTGACGCCCAGGTTGGGGTAGTAGCCGATGCCGCTGATCACGAAGATGTTGCCGGTGCGATCGTGGGCGTTGTAGTAGGCGCGGTCGTAGAAGTTGCGATCCGAGGATCCCGGCCACGCGATCGGCTGGGGGACCTGATGTACCGGGAACTCGTCCATTGGGCCCAACATATGGGGCATTACTGATCCTCTCCGATAAGGCGCTTCATCAAGCCGGCGTGGTAGAAGAGCGATTCGACATCGTCGGGCTTCTCGGTTTCACCGAAGTGCACCCGCCGGGCGCCGGTGCGCATGAACACGCACGCCCACATCACGCCCGAGTAGACGTAGAACCAGCGCAGGTCGCCGATGTCGACCCCGGTCAGTTTCTGGTAGGTGGCGCGGACGTCCTCCTCCCGCATGACCTCGGGCAGGCCCGGCAATCCCGCCAGGCCGGTGAGCTCCTGAAAGACCATGTGCGCGTAGATCATCCAAGCGACGTCGAGCTCGCGCGGCCCGAGCGTCACCATCTCCCAGTCCAACACCGCCACCGGCGTGAAGTCGCGGTACAACACGTTGCCGACTCGGGCGTCGCCCCAGAGCAGGACCGGTTCGCGCGAGTCCTCCTCGGCCGGCCAATTGTCTTGCAGCCAGTTGAACGTCCGCTCGATCAGCGGTGAGGGACCGATGTCGGGAACGGCGAACGCATACCAGGATTTCACCCAATTGAAGTGCTTGCGTAGCGCGGTGTCACCGGTCTGGCCGTCGGTGAGGAAGCCGAACGTTGTCTCCGCGTTGGGAATTGAGTGCAGTGCCGCCAGCACTCCGGCGGTTGCGTCCTGCAGCTGTCGCTGCTGGGCGACCGGCGCGTCGGCGAACCAGTTGCCGCCGAAGGTGTACGGCATCACGTCGGGTGGCACGAGGCCGTCGACGTAGTCCATCACAAAAAACGGCGTGCCCAACACGTCGCCCGTGGTCTCGATCCAGCGCACCCGCGGGACCGGGACGTCGGTGAGTTCGCCGACTTTGCGGATCACGTCGAATTGGTGGTCGAGCCGGTACGTCGGAAACACCTTCACGTCCTCGGCGGTGGGTGCCACCCGCGCGACGAGCTTCTGCTCGATCGGCGTCCCGTCCTGCTGCCAGCGGGCCGTCAGGATGATGGTCTCCGACGACATGCCCGTCGAGTCCACGCCACTTTCCACGGTGACCTCGGGTTTTGCCGCGGCGGGCAACTGGGTCGATAGCCATTTCGACATCACCGCCGGCACGGTGCTGACGTCGCGGCTGGAGCGCTGAAGTCGCTCGACGTTGCCCGGCATTGGTTCGTTGGCCACACGTGCCCCCTTCTCGAGGCAATTACGATACGGTAGGTAGCGTTATGAAAGCAGACCCGTCCGCCCTTGACAAGGCGTCCGGCGCTGGGCGCCCGCGCGATCCGCGCATCGACTCGGCGATCCTGGCGGCGACCGCGGAACTGCTTGTCCAGACGGGTTATTCCAATATCAGTCTCGCCGCCGTCGCCGAGCGGGCCGGCACTACGAAATCCGCGCTGTACCGGCGGTGGTCGAGCAAGGCCGAATTGGTGCACGAGGCGGCCTTCCCAACGGCCCCGACCGCGCTGGAGTCGCCGGCCGGGGACATCGCGGCCGACGTGCGGATGATGATCGAGGCCACCCGCGACGTGTTCACCACCCCGGTGGTGCGTGCCGCGCTGCCCGGTCTGGTTGCCGACATGACCGCCGACCCCGCGCTCAACGCGCGCGTCGCGGCGCGATTCGTGGACTTGTTCACCGCGGTGCGGGTGCGCCTGCGTGAGGCTGTGGACCGGGGCGAAGCCCATCCCGATGTGGATCCGGAACGATTGATCGAGCTGATTGGGGGAGCGACGATGCTGCGGACGCTGTTGCGCCCGGAAGAACAACTCGACGAGGCCTGGGTGGAGCAGACCACGGCGATTGTCGTGCACGGGGTGCGGCGATGACGGGTCGTCCTGCGGGCCGTCTGGTCGGCCGCACCGCAATCGTCACAGGCGCCAGCCGCGGGCTCGGCCGCGCGATCGCGCTGGCCCTCGCGGCCGACGGTGCGGCGGTGGCGGTTGCCGGGCGCACCGAAGAAGTATGGGATGACCGGCTGCCCGGGACCATCGGCGAGACGGTCGCCGATATCGAGACGGCCGGCGTGCGTGCCGTCGCGGTCCGCGCCGATTTGACCGACCGCGACCAAATCGCCCGTTTGGTGGAGTCTGCGCGAGAAGCGTTGGGCCCCATTGGGATTCTGGTCAACAACGCGGCGTTCACCGCGCCGGGGCGGCCACCGGAACCCGGCGCGCAGCCGCGTGGCAAAGCGGCCAAACCCGCGGGTGGGGCCAAACCGGCGGGCGGGGCCAAACCCGCGGGTGGGGCCAAACCGGCGGGCGGGGCCAAGCCGGGCTGGCCGGGGTTCGTCAGCACGCCCCTGCACGCGTACCGCCGGCATTTCGACATCGCGGTGTTCGCGGCGTACGAGCTGATGCAATTGGTGTGCCCCGACATGATCGAGGCGGGCGGCGGCTCGATCGTCAACATCACCTCGGTCGCGTCGCGACTGCCCGGCGATGGCCCGTATGCCGATCGCAGCGGCGGGGTGTTGCCCGGCTACGGCGGCTCCAAGGCCGCGCTTGAGCACCTGACCCAATGCGCCGCATTCGACCTCGCCGACCACAACATCGCGGTCAACGCACTCTCGCCGTCGAAACCGATTCTCACGCCGGGCCTTTCGTTCTATGCCCGCAATTTCGATGAGACTGCGTCCGAGGACGAATTCGCCCGCGCGGCGGTCGAGTTGGCTCTGGTCGATGCAGGCAGGGTCACCGGACGCACCATCGGTCACCTCCAGGTTCTCGACGGCAGCTTCCGGCCCTTCACGGTGGGCTAGCCGGCTTTGTCGCCGTCGCCGCGTTGATGATCATGGTTTGCACCTTGTGCCACCGCACGGACTGGAATCCCGCCCGCGTCAGCAGGCGCTCGGCGCGGCGCGGGGTGCGGGCTTTGCCGCGGCGACTGCCGGCCAGCGTCGGTACCAGCCATCGCGACAACTGATCGACGAGCACCAGCCGGCCTCCGGGCCGCAGCACACGGGCGCACTCGGCGAGCCCCGCCAGCTGGTCAGACCAGTGATCGAATGATGTCGTGCTGACGATCAAGTCGAACGTCTCGTCGGGGTGACCTATCTCCTCGGCCACCCCACGGCTGAAGGTCAGACGATCGTCGTCCGCGAGAGCCTTTGCGAGCGTGATCATTTGGGGTGCTGCGTCGATGCCGGCCAGTAACTCGGCCCCGGGGTAAAGCTGGGCCAGCGATCGCAGGAGATAACCGGTCCCGCAGCCCACGTCGAGCACCCTCTGAGGAGCGGCACCGGTCTCCACCGTCAGGACGGCGGTCCGGTCCGCGATCTGGCGGTGCAGGCGGCCCCGCCACCCGCGTTCGTAACCCGTGGCGCGGTCGTTGTACGCGTCCACATCCCGGTATGGCGGCACGTGCTGAGTGTCCCACCGGCCGGGTTGAGGTGGTGGGACCATCTCAGTCGCCCGCTTGTTCGGGCGGGTCGGGATTGGCCTCAGGCGAGTCCGGATCCCCGTCAGGCGGGTCGGGATCGCCGCGCAGCAGCTCGTCGGGATGGTGTGCATGGTTGACGACGGGCGGTCCGTCGCCGTCCGTCCAGCCGAGGCGTCCATCGCGGCCCACCACCGTGCGCCATTCGCCCCGGCCCACCGCGCCGTGGTCGGGTCCGCAGGCGAAGAACAGGTTGTCCGCATCGGTCCGGCCCCCGTCTGCCCATTCGCGGGCGTGATGCACCTCGCTGTGGTAGCCGGGTTCGAGGCAGTTGGGGTGGGTGCAGCCACGGTCCCGGGCGTAGCAGACGAGCCGTTGATCGGCGGTGGCGATGCGTTTTTGGCGGCCGAGGTACAACGGGCGGCCGGTGTGCTCGTCGAACACCGCGAGGTAGTGAATCGCGTCGGCGGCCATCCGGATCAAATTCGGCATCGGCAGTCGCGAACCGCCGCCGGTGCGCGCCGGGGCCGGCATCGGGATCGACGGGTCGGCCGCGGCGTGCGCCGCTTGGTTGAGTTCGGCCAGGGTGGTGGTGGCGATCACGGTGACGGGATGCCCGCGGTGTGTCCCGAGACCGCCGGAGCCGACGGCGATTTCGAGGCCGAGCTTCAGGGCGTCATGGCAGCGCTGGGCCGGCGTGCGATCGTCGTGTCCCTCGGGATCGCCGTCGGGGCGATCGGGTTGATGGCGACCGGGCCGCACCGCTGCCTCGAGTGCTTCGAAGTAGGCGCGGGCCTCGGGATCCAGCAGGCCGGTGAGCCGCGACATCCCGTCGGGTCCCTGTGGACTCAGGTGCACTCCGCGACGACGGGCGCGATCGCCGTCGCTGAAACGGCCGTCGGGATTGAGATAGTCGGCAATCCGATGGCCAAGCTTGGTGACCACGGCGGCGTCGAGCTTGGCTGCGTGCCGCACCAGCGTGCGCTCCGCCTCGGCCACATCGGCCGGAGAGACACAGACGGGCAACGCGTCGACGGCGGCGCACACGGCCCGGATGTGGTCCTCGCCGACCGCTCCGGCGTCCACCGCCGCGGCCAGCTCCGGCAGCTCCGGTGCTAATGGCACGCCGGTCAGCGAACGCCGCGGCCGCAGACGGGCGGCGAGCCTGAAGCGGCGGGTGACTTCTTTGGGCGTGATGCGAAGCCGCGCCCACAACGTGCTGCGCACTGCCGGCACGCACCCGGCCTCGTCCGGCGGGTCGGCGATCTCGCCGAAGACCCGGTACATCAGACCCCGATTGAGGCGGTCCTGGGCCTCCAGCCGTTCAGCGAGATCAACCCGAAATGCGTTGCCGACCACCCCCGACGGGGTCTGACGCAGCACCTCGTGGGCCGCATCGATGGACTCGAGCGCGGAGCAGATTCGCTCCCGCGCCTGTTCCGCGTTCATCAGAGGACCCACACGCTCAACGCTATAGCACATCTGTTCGAATACCAGCGGGCCGGGAAAAGATGTGAATGAACGGCCGACTGTGGATAACCACGAACGCCGGTCCTGGTACGAGGACCCCCTGACGTGCAACTATGAGAAAAGTCAGTGCCGCCACGGCGGCAGGCAACCAATCGAGTGGTGTGCCAATGCCTGGTATGGACAAGCCGACAGGGCGGGTCGTTGCCCTGATCGTGCTGCTGTTCGTGGTCGCTGCCGCCCTGCGCGGCTATCTCCCCACGCGCCACGACGCGATGCGCAGTGAATCGGGCGGCCAGGCTGCGCTGGCCTTCGTGGTCGCGGTCCTGGCCGTGACGCTCGCGCTGCTCGCGGTCGCCGTGGTGGCGCGGTTGCGCGACCCGCGCGCTACCGCGCCGAGTGCCGGCAGTCTGTCCGACATGCTCGGGACGGGTAAGGGACGACCGAGCTGGCGGGTGTTGCTGATCGGACTCGCCGTGATCGTCGCCTGGTTGCTGATCGTGATGTTGCTGGCCCGGTTGCTGGCCCACGGCGTGGTTCCCGCCGCCGTACCGTCCGACGGCGGTGCGGCGCCCTCGACGCGCCCGCCTGCACCGCAGCCGCCGCCGCAGCATCAACCCCCTCCTCGCGACGGCTCGCAGAACCTGCTCGGGGTCCTGCTGGTTTCCACGGTCGTCATGTTGGTCACGCTCGTCGCCGGCACGGTCGCCGCGACGCGCCGGCGCCGAACCCCGGCGCCCCCCGGAGTCGCCGACGGGCCGTCGAAACCCCCGGCGCCCGAGGCGCATTCGGAATCACTGGCGCGAGCCGCCGAACGTGGACTGGCGGAGATGACCGACCTGAGCCGCGAGCCGCGAGAGGCGATCATCGCGTGCTACGCGGCCATGGAACGCGAACTCGCACAGGTTCCCGGCGCCGTTCCGCAGGAATTCGACACGGCGAGCGAGGTGCTGGCCCGCGCGGTCGAGCACCACGCCCTGCACGCCGACAACGCCGTCCAATTGGTGATCCTGTTCGCCGAGGCGCGGTTCAGCCCGCACGTGATGAACGAGGGACACCGCGACGTCGCGGTACAGGTCCTCCGGCTGGTCCTCGACGAGCTGGGCTCGCGGAGCGCCGCATGAAAAAGATCATTTCCCTGGGTGTTTGCCTCATCATCGGCGTCGAACTGCTGGCACTGACGCAGCACGACCGGCGATGGGTGCTGATGGCCTCCGGCGTCGGCCTGGCTCTGGTGCTGCTCAGCCTCCGTCGTGCCCTGGCGCGCGGGCTCAATGCCGGCGTGGAGCCGGACGCCGACGATCTTGGAGATTCGTTGCGCCGCTGGCTTTCCACCACCGAGACGACGATCCGGTGGTCGGACTCCAGCCGGACCGATTGGGACCGGCATCTGCGCCCGATGCTCGCGCGTCGCTACGAGATGACCACGGGCCAGCGGCAGTCCAAAGATCCTGTGTCCTACCACGCAACCGGGCGCATGCTCTTCGGTACGGAACTGTGGGAGTGGGTCAATCCCAACAACGTCACACGCAGCGGTGGCCACCAACCAGGACCGGGCCGTGCGGCGCTGCAAGAGATTCTGCAAAAGCTGGAGCAAGTATGACAGGAGGCGCGATCCCAACATGACGCTGCCGGCCGCAACCACAACCGCCCACTGCGAGGCGGTTCTCGACGAAATCGAAAGCGTGGTGGTGGGAAAACGCTCCGCGCTGCGGCTCATCCTCACCACGGTCCTCGCCCGCGGCCACATCCTGATCGAAGACCTGCCCGGCCTGGGCAAGACACTGATCGCGAGATCCTTTGCCGCCGCGCTGGGTCTGCAGTTCACCCGCGTGCAGTTCACGCCGGATCTGTTGCCGGCGGACCTGCTGGGCTCGACGATCTACGACATGCAGTCCGGCCGCTTTGCGTTCCGGCCCGGCCCCATCTTCACCAACTTGCTGCTGGCCGACGAGATCAATCGCACGCCCCCGAAAACCCAGGCGGCCCTGCTGGAGGCGATGGCCGAAGGCCAGGTCAGTATCGACGGCGAAACACACCAGCTGCCAAACCCTTTCATCGTCCTGGCCACCGACAACCCGATCGAGTACGAGGGCACGTATCCGCTGCCCGAGGCGCAACTCGATCGGTTCGCGATCCGGCTGGAACTGCGGTACCTCAGCGAGCAGGACGAGACGTCGATGCTGCGCCGCCGCCTCGAGCGCGGATCGGCCGAACCGACGGTCAACCAGGTGGTTGACGCACACGACCTGCTGGCCATGCGTGAATCCGTCGAGCAGGTGACCGTGCACGAAGACGTCCTGCACTACGTGGTGTCGCTGGCCAACGCGACGCGACACCATCCGCAGGTGGCGGTCGGCGCCAGCCCACGCGCCGAACTCGACCTGGTGCAGCTTGCCCGCGCCCGGGCGCTGCTGCTCGGTCGCGACTACGTCATCCCCGAGGATGTGAAAGCCCTTGCCATCGCAGCGATCTCGCACCGCATCACCCTGCGCCCGGAAATGTGGGTGCGAAAGATCCAGGGTGCCGACGTCATCGGAGAGTTGCTGCATCGGCTGCCGGTGCCGCGGACCGGCGCCGGCCCTCAGGAGACCGGATGACGTCCAGCGTGACGGCCGAGTTCAGCTGGCGCGCATCGGAATTGACGCGGGCGATCGCCACCTGCGCGGGCTTTACGATGGCCGCCGCCGTGATCGGCGCCCGGTGGCAGCTGATCGCCTTCGCGGCGCCTCTGCTCGGCGTGCTGTGCTCGATCAGCTGGCAGCGGCCGGTCCCGACGATTCGGGTGCACGGCGAGCCCGACGCCCAGCGCTGCTTCGAGAACGAGCAGGCTCAGGTCAGGCTATGGGCAACGGAAGAAGACGGGGCGGCGGTGGTCCGGGTCACGGTCCCCGACATCGCTGGCATGGAGCTTGAGGTTGCCGAATCCGGTGCGGGCCAGGCGAAAACGGTCACGGCGACCGCGCTGCGCTGGGGTCGGTATCGCATCGGGGCCCGTGTCGACGTCGTCGTGCGCGGAGGGCTGCTCACCGGAACGGCCAGGGTCGGGGCCGCCGAGGTGATTGTGTTCCCGTTGACGCCGCCACAGCCGACGCCCATCCCGCAGACCGAGCTGCTCGACCGGCTGGGCGCCCACCTGACCCGGCATGTCGGCCCGGGCGTTGAATACGCCGACATCCGCCCCTACGTGCCCGGCGACCAACTGCGCGCGGTGAACTGGCCGGTGAGCGCGCGCCGCGGACGACTGCACGTGACACAGCGGCTGACCGACCGCGCCGCCGATGTGGTGGTCTTGATCGACGGGTACCGGCAGCCCGCCGGTCCGGCGACCGAGGCCACCGAACGCCTCGTGCGGGGGGCGGCGCAAGTGGTGCAGACCGCGTTGCGCCACGGTGACCGGGCCGGCATCGTCGCCCTCGGGGGCAACCAGCCGCGCTGGCTGGGTGCCGACATCGGGCAGCGACAGTTCTATCGCGTGCTCGACACCGTCCTGAACGCCGGTGACCGGTTCGAACACACCACGGGCACCCTGGCGCCGCGCGCAGCGGTGCCCGCCGGTGCGATCGTCGTCGCGTTCTCCACGCTGCTCGACACCGAATTCGCTTTGGCTCTCATCGATCTGCGCAAGCGTGGCCATGTCGTGCTGGCCGTCGACATCCTCGACGGTTCGCCGTTCGAAGACCAACAGGATCCCCTGGTGGATCGGATGTGGGCGCTGCAGCGATCCGCGATGTATCGCGACATGGCCACCATCGGTGTGGACGTGGTGTCGTGGCCGGGTGACAGCGGTCTGGAGCAGTCCATGGGTGTGCTCCCGGATCGCCGCCGGCGGGTGCGGGGGAGGCTTCGTGGATAACGGCGGGGCGCACGTGCTGGCGCGCGCGGGGGCGCCCGCGTTCGCGACGGGTTTCGGTCTGCTCATGGTGGTGCTGGCGGCCGGCGGCCGGCCCGGACCCGGCGCAGTCGCCTGGGTGGCGGCGCTGATCGCGGTGGGTGTTGGGACGGTATTGCGCCGCGCCGCAACGGTTGCCGTGTTATTGGCGGCGATCACCGTCATGCTGTGCGACCCACCCCCGATCTCGGTCGCGCTGGCCGGCCTGTGCGCTGCCGCCTACCTGGTATGCCGCCATGCGGCCGGCGCTTTCGCCGCGGTGGTGCTGAACAGCCGGGCGACCGCCGTTGGCGCCGTGGGGTTTACGTTCGCGGGGCTGGTGGCGACGTCGTTTCCGTTGCAGTTGCCCTGGTTACCGTTGGCGGCCCCGCTGGGGGCATTGCTGATCTACCTGCTGGCCGTCCGCCCGTTCGTGAGCTGACGTCAGTGCAGCAGCTCGGCGGCCCGGTCGGCCAGATCGAGCAGGGGCTGCGGGAAGATACCCAACGCGACGGTGACCGCGGCGCACACCGCGATGGCTGCCTTGCTCAAGATGCCGGGCGCCACCACATGCGGGGTGTCCTCGGTCGCTTCGGTGAAGAACATCGACACGATCACCCGCACATAGAAGTAGGCGGCCACCCCGCTGGCCACCACGCCGACGATCACCAGAGGCGCGGCACCGCCCTGGGCGGCTGCCTTGAACACCGCGAGCTTGCTGACGAATCCGCTCGTCAGGGGGATGCCGGCGAACGCCAACAGGAACATCGAAAACATCACGCCCACAATGGGTGAGCGCTGTCCCAGCCCCGCCCAGTGCGACAGCGTGGCGTCCTCGACTCCGTCGGCGTCGCGGATCAGGCCGACGATGGCGAACGCGCCGACCGTGCTGAAGCTGTAGGCCAGCAGATAGAACAACGTGGCGGACAGGCCCGTGTGGTTGTCCGCGATGACGCCGGTGAGGATGAATCCGACGTGGGCGACCGACGAGTAGGCCAGCATGCGTTTGACGTCGGTCTGGTTCACCGCGGTGATGGTGCCGACCGCCATGGTCAGGATGGAAATGGTCCACAGCACCGGGCGCCACTGGTCGTGCAGCGGCGGCAGCGCCACATAGACGACCCGGAGCAGCGCACCGAAAGCGGCGACCTTGGTGGCCGCGGCCATGAACCCGGTGATGGGGGTGGGCGCGCCTTGGTACACGTCGGGAATCCACGAGTGGAACGGAACGGCGCCGACCTTGAACAGCAGGCCGACCGACAGCAGCGCGACCCCGACCAGCGCCATCGACGTATCGCCCCGCGCGGCGAGCCCATCGCGGATGCCGGTCAGCAGCAGCGTGCCGGTCGCACCGTAGAGCAGGGCGACGCCGTAGAGGAAGAAGGCCGACGAAAACGCGCCCAGCAGAAAGTATTTCATCGCCGACTCCTGGGAGAGCAGGCGGCGATGACGGGCCAGGCCGCACATCAGGTACAGCGGCAGGGACAGTACTTCCAGCGCGACGAACATGGTCAGCAGGTCGTTGGAGGCGGGAAAGACCATCATGCCGCCGACCGACAGCAGCGCCAGCGGGAACAACTCTGTCTGGGCGGCCCCGGCCCGCTCCGCTTCGCGCTCGGCGTCGCTGTCGGGCACCGCGGACGCCTGCGGCGTGAAGGCGTCCAGGCCGCCCGAGCCGGCCGTGCCGACCCCCACGGACACCCTGCTGTCCGCGCCGGCCTGGGTGCGTTCGGCCATGAAGATGACCGCCATGACCGCCACCAGCAGGATCGTGCCCTGTAGGTACAGCGTCGGTCGGTCGATGGCCATGGCGCCCAAAACCGCTGTGCGCCCCGAGCTTGGGATCGAGCGGCTGACGGCGACGACCGCGACGAACGCCGCGATCAAACCGCCGAGCGAGAGCGCCACCTGGCCGGTATAGCGAATTCGTCTGGGCAGGAACGCCTCTGCCAGGACACCTAACACGGCGACGCCGAACACGATGAGCGTCGGGCAGAGCAGGAAGTACTGGATGCTCGGGGTCGGGAGGGTCATCGCGGTCCTTCGGCGGTCCGGTGTAGTTCGGCCGGTCTGGGCGTCGCCACCGGGACGGCCGGCTTGGGGTCGTGCTGGCCGATGGTGGTCATGGTGTTCTCGACGGCGGGATTGATGATGTCGAGCACGGGTTTGGGGTAGATGCCGAGCACCAGCAGCAGCGCGATCAACGGTGCGACGACGACCAATTCGCGCGCGCGCAGATCGCCGATCTTCTCGTTGCCGCTGGCGACCGGCCCGGTCATCACGCGCTGGTAGAGCCACAACATGTAGACGGCCGACAGGACCAGCGCGGTGACCCCGAATCCGGCGGCCAGCCAGTACCGGTTGAAAGTGCCCAGCAGCACCAGGAATTCGCTGATGAAAGGCGCCAGGCCCGGCAGCGACAGGGTGGCCATGGCCGAGACGAGGAAGGTGCCCGCCAGGATCGGCGCGACTTTCTGCACACCGCCGTAGTCGGCGATCGCCCGGCTGCCATGCCGCGATATCAGGAACCCGGCGATCAGGAAGACCGCTGCGGTGGACAGGCCGTGGTTGAGCATGTACAGCGTCGACCCGCTCTGCCCCTGGCTCGTCATCACGAAGATGCCCAGGATGATGAAGCCGAAGTGCGAGATCGAGGTGTACGCGATCAACCGCATGATGTCGGTCTGGCCGATCGCGACGATCGCGCCGTAGATCACCCCGATGACCGCCAGCACCACGATCAGCGGGCGGAAATACGTTGAGGCGCCGGGAAACAGCTGCAGGCAGTAACGCAGCATGCCGAAGGTGCCGACCTTGTCCATCACCGCCATCATCAGCACCGCGGTGGCCGGGGTGGCCTCGACCGCGGCGTCGGGCAGCCAGCGGTGGAACGGCCATAGCGGGGCCTTGATGGCGAAGGCGAACATGAAGCCCAGGAACAACGCCTTGAACACCGCGGAGTCCGCGCCGTAACGGCCCGAGGCGACGCCCGCCACGATCTCGCGGAAGTCGAAGGTGCCCGAACCGTGCTGCGCGGTCACCACATACAGCCCGATCACCGCGGCCAGCATGATCAGACCGCCGAACAGGTTATACAGCAAGAACTTCACCGCCGCGCGCGACCTGCCGGGCCCGCCGCCGAAACCGCCGATCAGAAAGTACATCGGGACGAGCATGGCCTCGAAGAAGACATAGAACAGCAACACGTCGAGCGCGACGACCGAGATCAGCACCATCGACTCGATGGCCAGCGTCAGGGCGACGTAGGCCTGCACCCCGCGGGGGCGATCGCCTCCGTCGTTCCAGCCGGCCACCTGTAGCACTGGAATAAGGACCGCGGTCAGCAGCACCAGCACCACCGCGATGCCGTCGACGCCCAGGGTGTAGCCGGCGCCGAATGCCGGGATCCACTGGTGCTTTTCGACGAATTGGTAAGGCGCTCCGCCGGTCTTGAATCCGGCGGTGACCACGGCGGCCACCGCCAGGGTCAGCAGGCCGACGCCCAGGCCGGTCCACTTGGCCAGCTGTCGCAGCCCGGGCGGCATCAGGATGATCAGCACGGAGCCGGCCAGCGGCACCAGCCACAGCACGCTCAGCCACGGGACGTTGTTCACGAACGCCGCTCCTTAACATCATTTCGGTCACCGGCGCGCATCACCACAGCCGCACCGCCAGGATCAGCGCGACCACCAGCACCGCGCCCGTGAGCATCGACAACGCGTAGTTGCGGGCGAAGCCGGTTTGCAGCCCGCGCAACCGATTCGACGTCGCACTGACCAACGCGGCCAGCGCGTTGACCGAACCGTCGACACCCGCGTCGTCGACCTCGACAAGCGTGTGGGTCAGTTGCGCGCCGGGGCGCATGAAGACCTCCTCGTTGAAGGCGTCACCGTAGAAGTCGTTGCGCACCGCCGTTGTCAACGCCGAGACGGAGAGCGGAGCGACCCGCGCGACGGGCGCCCGGCCGTACCGGAGATAGGCGACCACCACGCCGACCGCCACCAAAACGAGCGCCACGGCGCTGACAGCCCAGGCGGGTACCGCATGGCCGGACTCTTCGTGGACGCCGACAACCGGTTCGAGCCAGTGCTGCAGCGTGCCGCCCACCGCCAGCAGGCCCCCGGAGAACACCGAGCCGACAGCCAGCAGGATCATCGGCCACGCCATCAGGGCCGGCGCCTCATGCGGGTGAGCGCCCGGGGCCCAACGCTTTTCGCCGAAGAAGGTCATCAGCATCACGCGCGTCATGTAGAACGCGGTGACGCCGGCGCCCAGCAGCGCCGCACCGCCCAGCAGGTAGCCCTGGACGCCGCCCTCGTTCAGCGCGGCTTCGATGATCGCGTCCTTGGAGAAGAAGCCCGCGAAGGGCCACACGCCGATGATCGCCAGATATCCCAGTCCAAACGTCGCGAACGTGATCGGCAGTGCCTTGCGCAGCCCGCCGTAGCGACGCATGTTCTGCTCTTCGTGCATCGCGTGGATCACCGCACCGGAGCCGAGGAACAACCCGGCCTTGAAGAAACCGTGGGTGAGCAGGTGCATGATCGCGAAGGCGTAACCGGCCGGGCCGAGGCCGGCCGCGAGCACCATGTAGCCGATCTGACTCATCGTCGATGCCGCCAGCGCCCGCTTGATGTCGTCCTTGGCGCACCCGATGAACGCTCCGAGCAGCAGCGTGACCGCACCCACGAGGACCACGGCCAGCCGTGCGTCCGACGACAGATTGTACAGCGGGTTGGACCGCACGATCAGATACACTCCGGCGGTCACCATGGTGGCGGCGTGGATCAGCGCCGACACCGGGGTGGGGCCCTCCATGGCATCTCCCAGCCAGGCCTGCAGCGGGACCTGGGCGGACTTGGCGCAGGCGCCCAGCAGCAAGAGCAATCCCATGGCGGTCAGCGCGCCCCGACCCGCCGCGGGCGCGCCGGCGAACACCCCGGCATACGACAGGGTGCCAAAGGTGCTGAACATCAAGAACATTCCCAGGGCCAGGCCGGCATCGCCGACCCGGTTCATCACGAACGCCTTCTTGGCCGCGGTGGCCGCCGTGGGCTTGTGGTACCAGAAGCCGATCAGCAGGTAGGACGCCAGGCCCACACCTTCCCAGCCGACGTAGAGCACCACGTAGTTGTCGGCGACGACCAGCAGCAGCATCGAGGCCAGGAACAGGTTGAGGTAGCCGAAGAACCTTCGGCGGTCGGGGTCTTCGGCCATGTAGGCGACCGAATAGATGTGGATCAGCGATCCGACCCCGGTGATCAGCAGGACGAAACAGACCGACAGCTGGTCGATTTGCAGCCCGAGGTCGACCTGGAGCCGGCCGACGGGAATCCAGCTGAACACCGTCTGGTGGATGACGCGGTCGTCGGCGCCGCGGCCGAGAAGCTCGGAGAGTAGGCCCAGGCCCAGACCGAACGCCGAGAGGGCGGTGGCACAGCCCAGCCAATGCCCCCACCGGTCGGTGCGCCTGCCGCCGAACAACAGGACTGCGGCACCGGCCAAGGGCAGCGCGACCAGCAGCGGAGTGTAGTGGGTCATGTTGGCGTCTTCAGCCTTTGAGTAGGTTCGCGTCGTCGACGGACGCCGATTTACGGGTGCGGAAGATGGTCATGATGATGGCCAGGCCGATGACCACCTCGCAGGCGGCGACCACCATCGTGAAGAACGCGATCATCTGCCCGTCCAGATGGCCGTGCATCCGCGCGAACGTGACGAACGCGAGGTTGACCGCGTTGAGCATCAGCTCGATGCACATGAACATCACGATGGCGTTGCGGCGCAACAACACACCGGAGGCACCGACGGTGAACAGCAGCGCCGAAAGATACAGGTAATTGGCCGGATTCACGACGTACCGCCTTGGGAGAGAGTCGGGCTCGGCTCGGGTGACGGGATCTTCTTGCCGTCGGCGCCGCGGCTTTGCAGCATCGGCGACACCGACAGCTTCGAGTACGATCCGTCCGGCAGCAACGCGGCCACGTCGACGGCGTTGTGGCGTGCGTACACACCGGGGCTGGGCATCGGGGTGGGGTGCCCGCCCTCCCGGAATCTCTCCTGGGAGAGCTCGCGCTGTGTCTTACGGCGCTCGAACCGCTCGCGGTGCGCCAGCACCATCGCGCCGACGGCCGCGGTGATCAGCAGCGCACTGGTCAGCTCGAAAGCCCACAGGTATCGCGAAAAGATCAGCGCCGCCAGCCCTTCCACGTTGCCGTTGGCGTTGGCGGTGGTCAGCCCGGCGAAACCGCCGGTGGTCACGTTGCCGATCGCGGCGACGAGCAGAATGCCGAATCCCATGCCGGCCGCCACGGCCGCGATGCGCTGACCGCGCAGCGTCTCCTTGAGCGATTCCGCGGAGTCCACACCGATGAGCATCAGCACGAACAAGAACAGCATCATCACCGCGCCGGTGTAGACCACCACTTGAACCACGCCCAGAAAGAGCGCGTCCTGGATCATGTAGAAGACCGCCAGGATGATCATCGTCATTGCCAGGAACATCGCCGAGTACACCGCGTTGACGGCGGTGACCACCCCGATCGCGCCGATCACGGCCAGCACGCCGAGCACCCAGAAGGCGACCGCCTCGCCGGTGGAGGTGCGCACGATGGTGTCCGGCGCAAAACTCGAGGCCACGGCGACGGCGTGGCCGGACAATCCGGTCACCGGGATTCTCCGGCCTGCCGGATCTCCCGCAACCCGTGTGCGGTCACGTTGCCCTGGTAGTAGTCCTTGTCGGTGCTGCCTTCGGTCCTGGGGTGCGGCGTCGCCTGCATGTCCGGCAGCAGCGGCGCCAGCAGTCGGTCCTTGTCGTAGATCAGGTCGGTGCGGTTGTCGTCGGCCATCTCGTAGTCATTGGTCATCGTCAGCGCCCGGGTGGGGCACGCCTCGATGCACAGTCCGCACCCGATGCACCGCAAATAGTTGATCTGGTAGACCCGCCCGTAGCGTTCGCCGGGCGAATACCTGAGCTCCTCGGTGTTGTCCGCGCCCTCGACATATATCGCGTCGGCCGGGCACGCCCAGGCGCACAGTTCGCACCCGATGCACTTCTCCAGACCGTCCACGTAGCGGTTCAGCTGATGGCGGCCGTGGTAGCGGGGAGCCACGGGGCCCGGCTTTTCCGGATACTCCTCGGTGACGTTCCTTTTGAACATCGATCCGAACGTGACACCGAATCCGGCGACGGCGTCCAGGAATTTAGCCACGTGCTTTCTCCTTGCTCGCGGCCGCCAGGGATTTCTGGCCCTTCGATGGCAGCGGCGGTGTCGGGAATACCGGCGCGGACTCCAGTCCGCTCGGCAGCTTCTTCGCCTGGCGGCGCAGTTGTTTCTCCAGCGAGCGAATACCGGGCGCGGCGAACGGTTTTCGCAGCAGCAGCACGAGTGCCGTGGCGAATACGACGCTGCTGACCACCAGGAGCGGGGTCCAGTGCGCATAGCCCTGGTTGTGCAGCGTGCGGATCACGGCGGCGATCAGCACCCAGACCAGCGAGGCCGGGATCAGCAGCTTCCAGCCCAGCCCCATGAACTGGTCGTAGCGCAGCCGGGGCAGCGAGGCGCGCAGCCAGAAGTAGATGAACAGGAAGGTCCACATCTTCGCGGTGAACCACAGCACCGGCCACCAGCCGGTGTTGGCGCCCGCCCACATGTTCAGCGGCCACGGCGCATGCCAGCCGCCGAAGAACAGGACGGTGGCCAGCGACGACACCGTCATCATGTTGACGTACTCGGCCAGCATGAACATCGCGAACTTCAGCGACGAGTACTCGGTGTGGAACCCCGCGACCAGCTCACCCTCTGCCTCGGGCAGATCGAAAGGTGCCCGGTTGGTTTCGCCGACCATCGAGATGAGGTAGATCACGAACGACGGCAGCAGTAGGAACACGTACCAGACCTTGTCCTGCGCGGCGACGATCTGCGACGTCGACATGGAGCCGGCGTAGAGGAACACCGCCGCGAACGACAGCCCCATCGCCACCTCGTAGGAGATGACCTGGGCGGTGGAGCGCACCCCGCCCAGCAGCGGATAGGTGGACCCGGAAGCCCAGCCGCCCAACACGATTCCGTACACACCGATCGCCGACAGCCCGAGGATGAACAGCACCGCGACCGGCAGGTCGGTCAGCTGCAGCGGCGTGCGGTGGCCGAAGACCGACACCACGGGACCGAACGGGATGAACGCGAAGGCGGTGAACGCCGGAATCGTCGAGATGACCGGCGCCGCGAAGTAGACGAACTTGTCGACCCCGCCGGGGGTGATGGTTTCCTTGAGCGCCAACTTGATTCCGTCGGCCAGGCTCTGCAGGACACCCCACGGTCCCGCCCGATTGGGTCCGGGGCGAAGCTGCATCCAGCCGAGGATCTTGCGTTCGAGCAGGATCGCCACCAGCACGTTGAGCATGAGGAACACGAAGATGGCCAGCGCCTTGCCGAGCACCAGCCACCAGGGGTCGTGCCCGAAAGCGGTCAGCGACGTCGTCATGAGCCGGCTCCGATCTTGACTGTGCTGCCGAGCGGTACGCCGAGTTGGCGATGCACCGCCGAGCCGGGCGAGTTGACCGGCAGCCACACCACCCGGTCGGGCATGTCGGTGATCACCAGCGGCAGGCTGATGGACCCGCGCGGCGTGCTGACGGTGATCGCGTCTCCGTCGGTGGCGCCGATCTCCGCGGCCGTGCCGCCGGACAGCCGAGCGACGGGTTTGCGCGCGGTGCCCGCCAGATGTGGCTCACCGTCTTGCATTCGGCCGTTGTCCAGCATCATCCGCCAGCCGGTCAACACCGCTTGTCCCTTTTCAAGCCCGTTGCCGGGCTCAGACGGCTCCGGGGCCGCGACGTCCGGGCCCGCGGCACGCGTGCCGTCCCAGTACCGCAGCGCTGCCAGTTCGTCGCGAACGACGGCGACGGTGGACGTGCCCAGGTACACGCCCATCTCGTCGGCGAGCGTGTCGAGCACCTGATGATCGGATTGGGCGGCGTCCTGCGTGTTGCGCAACGCCGCCTCGAACGGCCGGAAGCGGCCCTCCCAGTTGACGAATGCGCCGGCCTTCTGCGTCGTCGGCGCGACCGGGAACACCACGTCGGCGCGTTCGGTGACGGGGCTGTGCCGCAGCTCCAGGCTGACGACGAAGCCGACCCGGTCGAGCGCCGCGAGCACCGCCTGGGGGTCGGTGAAATCGCCGGGTTCGACACCGCCCACGAGTAGCGCGCCCAGCGTGCCGTCGGCAGCGGCGGCCAGGATCGTATCCGCGTCACGTCCACTGCCGGAGGGCAATTCGGACACGTTCCACGCCTGAGCGACCTGCGCGCGGGCGGTTTCGTCGCCGACCGGCCTGCCACCGGGCAGCAGGCCCGGCAGCGCACCGGCTTCCAGCGCACCGCGCTCGCCGGCGCGGCGCGGCACCCAGGCCAGGCGGGCGCCGGTGGCCTCGGCGAGCCGGGCCGCGGCGGACAATCCGCCCGGCACCGTGGCAAGCCGTTCGCCGACCATGATGACCGCACCCGCGGTGGACAGCAGGTCGCCCACCTCGCCGGTGGCCAACCCGTCGAGCGCTGAAGCTTCCGCGCCGGGAACGGTTTTGATCAAGCGGCCGGAGAGCTTGCCCAGTGCGCGGGTGGCGAACGGCGCGATCGCATAGACCGGCACCCCGTGCTTGCGGGCCGCCTTGCGCAACCGCAGGAACACGATCGGCGCCTCGTCCTCCGGCTCGAATCCCACCAGTACGACGACCGGTGCCGATTCGAGATCGGAGTAGCTGACGGTGATCGGTGTGCCCGCGATGTGGGCGGCCAGGAAGTCCGCCTCCTCGGCCGAGCCCGGCCGGGCACGAAAGTCGATATCGTTGCTGTCCAACACCATTCGCGCGAACTTGGAGTAGGCGTAGGCGTCCTCGAGCGTTACCCGGCCGCCGACAAGCACACCCGCGCGGCCGCGTGCCGCTTCGAGGCCAGCGGTCGCGACGGCGATCGCGTGCGACCACGATGCCGGATACAGGGAGCCGTCGGCGTCGCGGATCAGGGGAGTGGTGATCACGTCGGGCTGGGTTGCGTAGGTGAAGGCCCACCGGCCCTTGTCGCAGTTCCACTCCTCGTTGACTTCGGGATCGTCGCCGGCCAGCCTGCGCAGCACCTTGCCGCGGCGGTGGTCCGTGCGCTCGGCGCACCCGCCCGCGCAGTGCTCGCAGACGCTGGGGCTGGATACCAGGTCGAACGGGCGGGCCCGGAATCGGTACGAGCTGCCGGTCAGCGCACCCACCGGGCAGATCTGCACCGTGTTGCCCGAGAAGTACGAGTCGAACGGCTCCTCGGCGTAGATGCCGACCTGTTGCAGCGCGCCCCGTTCCTGCATGTCGATGAACGGGTCGCCGGCGATCTGCTCGGAGAACCTGGTGCAGCGGGCACACAGGATGCAACGCTCCCGGTCCAGCAGGACCTGCGAGGAGATGTTGATCGGCTTGGCGAAGGTGCGCTTGACGTCGGTGAAGCGAGAATCGGTGCGGCCGTTGGACATCGCCTGGTTCTGCAGCGGGCATTCGCCGCCCTTGTCGCACATCGGGCAGTCCAGCGGGTGGTTGATGAGCAGCAGCTCCATCACGCCGTGCTGGGCCTTGTCGGCGGCCTCCGAGGTGAGCTGGGTGCGCACCACCATGTCATCGGTCGCCACCGTGGTGCACGAGGCCATCGGCTTGCGCTGGCCTTCCACCTCGACCAGACACTGCCGGCACGCGCCGACCGGGTCCAGCAGCGGGTGGTCGCAGAACCGGGGGATCTGGATACCCATCAATTCGGCGGCCCGGATCACCAGAGTTCCCTTGGGAACGCTGATCTCGTTGCCGTCGATGGTCAGCGTCACCATGTCCGGCGGACGCGGCTCGTCGTCCCTGGGGCCGCCGGTCTCGGTCTTGGCCGCACTGGTCATGAGCGCCGCTCCTTCTCATCGCTTCGCTCTGCGTCGTCACTGGCGCGGGTCATGGGGCTGTCAGGCCTTTCCGTTCGCCGTCAGCATGGAGTCGCGCGGGTCGAAGGGACAGCCGCCGCCCTCGACGTGCGCGACGTATTCGTCGCGGAAGAACTTGATCGAGGACATCACCGGGCTGGCGGCGCCATCGCCCAACGCGCAGAACGACTTTCCGAGGATGGTGTCGGAGATGTCCAGCAGCTTGTCGATGTCTTCGGGGGTGCCCTTACCGGTTTCGAGCCGCTCGTAGATCTGGTCCAGCCAGAAGGTGCCCTCGCGGCACGGTGTGCATTTTCCGCACGACTCGTGCTTGTAGAAGTAGGTCCAGCGCCGCACGGCGCGCACCACGCAGGTGGTCTCGTCGAAGATCTCCAGCGCCTTGGTGCCCAGCATCGAGCCGACGCCGCCGACCCCCTCGTAGTCCAGCGGCACGTCGAGGTGCTCGTCGGTGAGCAGCGGCGTCGACGACCCGCCCGGTGTCCAGAACTTGAGCCGGTGCCCGGCCCGCACACCGCCGGCGTAGGCGAGCAACTCCCGCAACGTGATTCCCAGTGGCGCTTCGTACTGTCCGGGCCGCGCGACGTGGCCGGACAGCGAATACAGCGTGAAGCCGGGGGACTTCTCGCTGCCCATCGAGCGGAACCAGTCCACGCCGTTCGCGATGATCGACGGCACGCTCGCGATCGTCTCGACGTTGTTGATCACCGTGGGGCAGCCATAGAGTCCGGCCACGGCCGGGAAGGGCGGGCGCAGCCGCGGCTGGCCGCGCCGGCCTTCCAGCGAGTCCAGCAGGGCGGTTTCCTCGCCGCAGATGTAGGCGCCGGCACCGGCGTGCACCACCAGCTCCAAATCGAAGCCCGAGCCGTTGATGTCGCGGCCCAGGTAGCCGGCGTCGTAGGCCTCGGCCACCGCGTTCTGCAGGCGGCGCAGCACCGGCAGCACCTCCCCGCGCACATAGATGAACGCGTGGCTGGCCCGGATCGCGTACGCGGCGATGATGACGCCCTCGACGAGGACGTGCGGCGTCGCCAGCATCAGCGGAATGTCTTTGCACGTACCGGGTTCCGACTCGTCGGCGTTGACCACGAGGTAGTGCGGTTTGGCGGCCGCGCCGGTGTCACCCTGCGGGATGAACGACCACTTCGTGCCGGTGGAGAAGCCCGCGCCGCCGCGCCCGCGCAGCCCGGAGTCCTTCACCACCCCGATCACCGCGTCCGGCTCCATCGCCAACGCCTTCTTCATCGCCTCGTAGCCGCCGTGGCGGTAATAGGTCTGCAGGGTCCAGGACTCGGGGTCGTCCCAGAACCGGCTGATGACCGGAGTCAGCGGCGTCGCCTGCGAAGTATCCGAAGTTGTTGTCATCACTGGCCTTCCGGCGCGCCGGGCGCCTGCATGCCGTGTTCCTTGGCTACCTCCAGGCCGGCCAGGGTGGCCGCACCCGCGCCGCCCTGTCCCTGGTCGGGACGCTCGTCGGGCAGGCCGGCCAGGATGCGCGACGTCTCGCGGAAGACGCACAGCGGAGCCCCGCGGGTGGGCGGCCGGGGTTCTCCGGAACGCAGCGAGTCGACCAGTTCGCGCGCCGACTCCGGCGTCTGGTTGTCGTAGAACTCCCAGTTCACCATCACCACGGGCGCGTAGTCGCAGGCGGCGTTGCATTCGATGTGTTGCAACGTGACCGAGCCGTCGGCGGTGGTCTCGTCGTTACCGATGCCCAGATGTTCCTTCAGGGCGTCGAAGATGGCGTCGCCACCCATGATGGCGCACAACGTGTTCGTGCAGACGCCGACCAGGTAGTCGCCGGTGGGGCCGCGCCGGTACATGGTGTAGAAGCTCGCCACCGCGGACACCTCGGCCCCGGTGAGGCCCAGCTGCTCACCGCAGAACTCCAGGCCCGCCGGCGTGAGGTAGGAATCCTGCGACTGCACCAGATGCAGCAAGGGCAGCAGCGCCGAACGCTTGCTGGGGTAGCGGCCGATGATCTCCTTGGCGTCGACCTCCAGCCGCGCCCGCACCTCGGGCGGATACGTCTTGGGCGCGCCCTCGACGACGAACGCGTTGGGCTCCTCCGGTGGCGGGCCGAGCCGGATGAAGACCGGCTGTCCCTGCGGCCCGGTCACCGGTCCACCCCGCCCATGACCGGGTCGATGCTGGCAACCGCGGTGATCAGGTCGGCCACCATCCCGCCCTCGCACATCGCGGCGACCGCTTGCAGGTTGGTGAATGAGGGATCGCGGTAGTGCACCCGGTAGGGCCGGGTGCCGCCGTCGCTGACCATGTGCACACCCAGCTCCCCGCGCGGCGACTCGACCGCCGTGTAGACCTGGCCCGGCGGAACCCTGATGCCCTCGGTGACCAGTTTGAAGTGGTGGATCAGCGATTCCATGGAGCCGCTCATGATCTTGGCGATGTGCTCCGGTGAGTTGCCCATGCCGTCGGGACCCACCTTCAAGTCGGCCGGCCAGGCGATCTTGCCGTCCTCGATCATGGTCGGACCCGGCTTCAGCTTGTCCAGACACTGCTCGACGATCTTGATCGACTCCCACATCTCGTTGACGCGAATGATGTAGCGCCCGTAAGCATCACACGTGTCTTCGGTGATTACGTCGAATTCGTACTTTTCGTAGCCGCAGTATGGTTCGCTCTTGCGCAGATCGTGCGGCAAGCCGGTGGCACGCAGGATGGGGCCGGTGATCCCCAGCGCCATGCAACCGGCCAGATCGAGGTATCCGACGTCCTGGGTGCGGGCCTTCCAGATGGCGTTCTCGTTGAGCAGACCGCCCATTTCGCGCAAAACCTGCCTGAGCCCCTTGAGGCCCTCGGCGATCTCGGTCTCGGCGTTGGGCGGCAAGTCCTGCGCGACGCCGCCGGGGCGGACGTAGGCGCTGTTCATCCGCAGGCCGGTGATCGATTCGAACAGGGTCAGCACGATCTCGCGTCCCCGGAATCCGACGAACATCGGGGTCATGGCGCCCAGCTCCATGCCGCCGGTGGCCAACGCCACCAGGTGGGACGAGATCCGGTTGAGTTCCATCATCATCACCCGGATGACGTTGACCCGCTCCGGGATCTGATCGGTGATGCCGAGCAGCTTCTCCACGCCCAGGCAGTAGGCGGTCTCGTTGAAAAACGGTGAGAGGTAATCCATCCGGGTCACGAACGTGACACCTTGGGTCCAGTAGCGGTATTCGAGGTTCTTCTCGATGCCGGTGTGCAGATACCCGATGCCGCAGCGGGCGTCGGTGACCGTCTCGCCCTCGATCTCGAGGATCAGCCGCAATACCCCGTGCGTGGACGGGTGCTGGGGCCCCATGTTGACGATGATGCGTTCGCCGGGGTCGACGCCGCGGGCGGCTTCGACGACCTTGTCCCAGTCCTGGCCGCCGGCGACCACGAAGGTCTCGCCGGCGCCATCGTGCGTCGATTCGGTGGTAGTGCTCATCAGTTGTACGCTCTCCGCTCGTCGGGCGGGGGTATCTGTGCGCCTTTGAATTCGACCGGGATTCCGCCCAGGGGGTAGTCCTTGCGCTGGGGGTGCCCGTGCCAGTCGTCGGGCATCTCGATGCGGGTCAGCGACGGGTGCCCGTCGAAGATGATGCCGAAGAAGTCGTAGGTCTCCCGTTCGTGCCAGTCGGTGGTCGGATAAATCCGGAACAGCGAGGGGATGTGCGGATCACCGTCGGGCACAGACACTTCCAATCGGACACGACGATTATGCGTGATCGACTGCAACGGATACACCGCGTGCAGTTCGCGTCCCGTCTCGTGCGGGTAGTGCACCCCGCTGACCCCCAGGCACATTTCGAACCGCAACTGCGGGTCGTCGCGCAGCCGGTGCGCGACCCGCTCGAGGGCGTCGCGCCGGACGTGCAGGGTCAGTTCGTCGCGGTACACCACGACTTTCTCGATGGCGTCGGTGAATTCGACGCCGTCCTTGTGCAACGCCGCGGCCAGTGAGTCGACCACCTCGTCGAAGTAGCCGCCGTAGGGCCGCGGGGTGCTGCCCGGCAGCAGGACTTCGCGCACCAGTCGTCCGTATCCGGACGTGTCACCCGAGCCCCTGGCGCCGAACATGCCGTGGCGCACGTCGATCACGTCTTCGTCGGCGCGGGCGATCGCTTCCTGCGGGTCCTGGTTCGGTGAGCTCATCGCAGCAGCCCGCGCATCTCGATCGTGGGCCGGGCAGACAGCGCTGCCTGCTCGGCCTCGGCGATGGCGGTCTCCCGGTTGACGCCCAGCGGCATCTCCTGAATCTTCTCGTGCAGCTTCAGGATTGCGTACAACAGCATCTCCGGCCTGGGTGGGCACCCAGGCAGGTAGATGTCCACCGGAACAACGTGATCGACGCCCTGCACGATCGCGTAGTTGTTGAACATCCCCCCGGATGACGCGCACACCCCCATGGCCAGTACCCATTTCGGCTCGGCCATCTGGTCGTAGATCTGTCGCAGCACCGGAGCCATCTTCTGGCTGACCCGCCCGGCGACGATCATTAGATCGGCCTGCCGGGGGGTCGCGGAGAAGCGCTCCATGCCAAAGCGCGCGATGTCGAATCTTGGTCCGGCCGTTGCCATCATCTCGATGGCGCAGCAGGCCAGCCCGAACGTCGCCGGCCACAGCGAGTTCTTGCGGACGTAACCCGCGACCGTTTCGACTGTGGACAGCAGAATCCCGCCGGGCAGCTGTTCCTCGAGACCCACGTCTTACCTCAATCCCACGTCAGGCCGCCGCGACGCCACACATACGCGTAGGCCACGAACACCGTCAGCATGAAAATCACCATTTCGGCCAGCGCGAACGTGCCCAGCGCGTCGTAGCTGACCGCCCACGGATACAGGAACACGATTTCGATGTCGAAGACGATGAACAGCATCGCGGTGAGGTAGTACTTCACCGGAAAGCGCTGGCCGGCCGTCGCATGCGGCCCGCTCACCGATGTCTCGGTGGGTTCGATTCCGCACTCGTAGGCCGACATCTTCGACTTGTTGAACCGCGATGGGCCGGCCAGGCTCGCGATCGCCACCGAGCCCACGGCAAAGGCCGCGGCGATGGCGCCTAGCACCAGGATGGGTATGTAGACGTTCAACTCGCTCCATGATCCGTCGTACGAGCCGCCTGTAGCGGCCAGGCGGTAACCGGGCTGCTGTGACGAAGTGAGTGCCACCCCAGTCACAGTGATTTACAACATAGCGTCGCGGCGCCCGGCGCGCTTGCCCGGGGTGGAGGTTTTGCATCGATTGCCGGTGAATCCGACGCTCGCCACGCAACGCGATCCGCGGTATCTGTCGCGGGAGGAGCGCCAGCAAAGGCGCCGCCGCGGCGATCACTGCGGCGGGTACTGATCAACGACGTCGCCAGGACGGATGGCCCGTCTTCAGCAAAGGCGCGACGCGGATCGAATCAGCTAACCGGGGCTCGGAGCAGGCTGAGCACGGTGCGGCCCAACAGGATGGGGTCGATGGGGTGCGGCACCGCACCCTCGGCGCGCGACCAGGAGGCCAACCAGGCATCGTCGGGCCGGCCGGTCAGCACGACCAGGGGCGGGCAGGTCTCGAGCTCGTCTTTGAGCTGCTTTGCGATTCCCATGCCGCCGGTCGGGGCGGCCTCGCCGTCCAGGATGGCCAAGTCGATGCCGCCCTTGTCCATCGTCGACACCACCATGGGGCCTGTCGCCACCTCGACGTAGCTGAGCTCCGGCAGATCGGGATGCAGCTGCCTGCCCAGCGCCCGCATCACCCGTTCGCGGGTCTGCACGTTGCTGCTGTAGACGAGGATCCGCAGGGCGACGCTGGATTGCGGGGTGGAGTCGGACACGGTGCAGATGCTACTGGTGTCGCACCCGGTTCAGCGGGGTGCCCGCGGAAAACGTCACCGCGACACCCGCACGAAGATGGTGCTCGCCGCGACCGTTGCCGTCGAGCTCACCATGCCGAGCCGGTTCCAGCCCAGGTCGAACCGGGCCCGGTCGAGCTTGGTTTCGGCGGCGATTCGGATCGAGCCGTCGTCGAGCTCGCAGATCTCGACGGGCAGGGTCACCTCCGCGGTGACGCCCTTGATGGTGAAGCCGGTCCGAAGGTCGGCGGCCCTGCCCTTTGTCGGGTGCACCGCGGTGACGACGACGCTGATTTCTTGGAAGCGGTCGACGTCGAAGAAGTCGGCGGAGCGCAGGTGCTTGTCGCGACGGCCGATGCCGGTGTCCAGCGAGGCGGCCCGGATGTCCACGCGGCCGAAAACCGCTCCCTTGCTGGTCAGTTGGCCGTCGCCGGTGAAGTCCGTGAAGCGGCCCCTGACGTTCAGCGCGCCCCACATGTTCCGGACCTTGAAAGTGATGGAAGAGCGGTCCGGGTCCAGGTTCCACACGCCCGGCATGTCGGGATCGTGAAGCAGCGTCTCCAAAGTCGTCATTGTCACCCCCAATGTGTCGTGGCGAATGTAGCGCTAGTTCATCAGCGGCGCGATCCCGGCGGGATCGAAGTATTCGTCGATCCGCTCGATCAGACCGTCGCCGCCCACCCTGATCACGATGCATACGCGCAGCGAGATCGATTGTCCGGCAGGGCCGGTGGCGTGCAGGATGTGCTGCTGGACGAAGCCCCGGACCGACCCGTCGTCGAAGACCTGCCGGTCGATGATCTCGTAGCGACGCTGCGTGGTCGCGCCGATGAACCAATCGATGACCCGCATCGCGCGGGCCTTGTCGTCATCGCGGCGCGAGCCGGCGCGCCACACCACGATGTCGTCGCTCCACATCGCGCCTATCGCGGCGACATCGCTTCGCTCGATCGCGCTGAACAAGTGGTTGGCCGCATCGATGACCGTCTCGGTGCTGGAAGCGGGCATGTTTGGCTCCTGTCTGATCGGCGGGGCTATTCGCTGTCGTATCCGGGGTGGGCGACGGCCAATCGGCGTCGAACCAGGATGCGCAGGCAGGCGGTGACCTGGTCTGCCTGGTTGTCCAAGGCGCCGGCCCGGATCGCGGCGGCCAGCTGCTCCTCATCGGCGAAGCCCAGGTCGCCAAGCGCCGCGCGGTATTGGGTCTCGCTGTCGTCGAGCAGTTCGCGCTCGACGATGCGCAGCGCGTTGGCCGCGACCCGGGTGTGAAAATTCACCTGCCCCTCCGTCGCGCCACGCACGTCGTTTTCCAGGAATTCGGCGACCGCGGCCACGAGTTCGACGGCCAGCGGGCGACCGTATCCGTCGTTCCTGGCCGCAGCCCCGGTCCGCTTCTCCTCGTCGTCAGCGTGTGGCCCGGAGGCGGCGCCGGTGCGCCGCGCCTCGTCGCCGGGTGCCTCGAGCAACTCGAGCAGGTCGAGCAGATCCCATTCGGTTTCGCAGACGCGACGCCCGATGGTGGCCAACTCGACCGAACGGCGGTGCCCGCTCAGATGCCGCTCCGCCTGGAAGCGGCAGATGACACCCCAGCGCAACGTCGCCAGCACCAGCCACCAGTGCAACGCCGCCCGGTCGACCGGGGCCGCGCCGGCCTGCTCGTAGGCCCGCAGAAAGTCCTCGATGCTGCCCAGCCCGCCGGCGCCGAGGCTCACCGGGGCGCCGAATCTCCAGGCCCGGATGCAGAACCACGCCAGGTCTTCGTACGCCTGCCCGACGTGCACAAGTTCCCAGTCCAGTACCGCGGCCAGGTTCGATCCGTCGACGATGAGGTTGCCCATCCGAAAGTCGCCGTGTACCAACACCGCCGGCGACAGCCGGGGCCGCTGGACGGCCAGCCTGCGAAACGCCCATTCGAAGGTTGCGGTGGTGTCGCCCATGTCGTCGAGGCGTTGACGCCATTCGGCGAGTTGGTCCTCGTGCGTGAGGTCCGCGATATCGGTGTCGGCGCGGTGAATGGCGGCCACCGCCTGCGCGCACTGCTGCAGCAGCCGTGTGCGGGCGGCCTGCCCGCCGGCCGCGTCGAGCTGGCGCTGGATGCGCCGCACGATGGTCTCGCCCTTGATCTCGTCACAGATCAGGAACGGATTGCCCAATGCGGCAGGCGAATTATCGGCGAGCAGCACGTGCGGGACCGGCGCGCCGGCCGCCGCCGCGGCCGTCTGCGTCCTGGCCTCCAGTTCCATGCCCGCATGCACATCGTCGGGCGGGCCGGTGCGCAGGATCAGCGCGCGACGGTGCGCGTCGGTGACGGCCTCGAACGCCCACGTGGTCCTGCTGGCGCCACCCGTCAGCACGCGCAGGTTGTCGACCGATGTCCCGTCGCCGAGAACCGGCGCCAGCACCACTGTGAGTGCCCTGGCAAGTTTGGCGGCCAGCTCCGCGGAGTTGACGCTCACTTCTTGCCGAAGTTGAACAGGCGCTGCGCCACCCGGCGAATCTGGATCTCCTCGGCGCCCTCGGTGATCCGGTAGCGGCGGTGATGACGGTAGATGTGCTCGAACTGCTCGTGGCGGCTGTAGCCGAGGCCGCCGTGGACCTGCATGGCGCGGTCGGCGGCGTCACAAACCAGGCGATTGGCGCGGTAGTTCGCCATCGACACCTTGTCGGAGACCTCCATGTGGTGGTCGCGGTCCAGATGCCAGGCGGCGTAATGCACCAGCAGCCGCACCATCTGCGCCTCGGTCTGCAACTCGGCCAGCGGCCACTGCACGGCCTGGTTGACCGACAGGGGCTTGCCGAACACGTTTCGGCCCGCGGCGTATTCGGCGGCGCGGTCGATGCAGTATTGCGCCGCACCCAGGCTGCTCGCCGCTTGCCGAATCCGGTTCTCGTGCAGGAACGTTTGCGCGACCTCCAGGCCGCGATCCACCTCGCCGAGCACCGCGTCCCCGGGAATGCGGACATCGGTCAGTTCGACTTCACCGTGGTCGGTGGGCATGTTGAAGGTCCACCAGTAGTAGGGGACGTTGAAGCCCGGCGAATCGGTCGGCACCAGGAACGCGGTGATGCCCCGGGCGGATCCCGGTTCGCCGGAGGTGCGCGCGAAGACCAGGTCGTGGGTCGCGCGGTGCACGCCGGTGTTGAACCGCTTGGCGCCGTTGATCACCCAGCCATCGCCGTCGCGTTCGGCGTGCGTCTCCAGCCAGGTGGCATCCGACCCGTGTTGCGGCTCGGTCAGGCCGAACGCCATCGACCGCTCCCCGGTGATCAACGCCTCCGACCACGCCTTGCGTTGCTCGTCGGTGCCGAACCGCTCCATCATGATCACCTGTGGGAAGTTCCCGACGATCGACGATTCGTTCTGCAGGTCGTTGTGCAGGCCAAGGCCCTTGTGCGCCAGGTGTTCCCGGATGACCGCCATGTCGACATTGCTGCCGTCGCGGCCCCCCAGCGAGGCGGGCAGCCCGTAGCGCAGCCAGCCGGCCTTGTCGGCACGCCTGCGCATCTCGACGAGCAGATCCTCCCACTCGCGCGTCGGGATCCCGTCGTTGTCCCAGTCGGTGCGCGCATGCTCACGACGCTTGTCGAAGTACTGTATGTTCTCGCGTTCCAGCGGCTTGATCTCGGCCTCGATGAATTCGTCCATCTCGGCCAGCAGGCCCGGAAGATGTTCGGGCAGAGTGAAATCCACGTTGATTACTCCTTATTGGTCAGGCGCCGTACAAAGTCTTCTTCCAGATCCGGGACAGCAGTGCGATCGCGTCCTCATCGGTGATCGTCACGCCCAGGCCCTTGTGGGGATCGGACCTGCCGACGAATACGGTGGTGAAGTTCTCGAACAGCAGCGCGATGGCCGCCGCGGTGTGCTCCGGGACGAGCTCCGATGCGTGTCCCTGCTCTTGGGCCCGCCGCACCGAGGCGGCCACAATGTCCATGCCGAGCCGCCGAAACTCGTTCTGCACGTCGGCGAAGCGTGGCTGGGTGGCCGCGAGCTGGGCCACGGCGATCATGATGCCGATGTTCTGCTTGAACATGTTCCAGTAGCCGGTGACCACCGAGGTGAAGAAGGCGTCGTCGTCGGGGGAGTCCGGCAGCAGCACGCTCAGCCCGGACGGTTCGACCACCTCGTGCAGGAACGATTCCGCGAGGGCCGCCAGCAGGTCTTCCTTGTCGGTGAAATAGCGATAGAACACCGCAGGTGACTTGCCCGCGGCCGAGGTGATATCGGCCAGGGTGGTGCCGTGAAAGCCCCTCTCGGCGAACAGCTTCCGGGCCGCCTGCTCGATGGCCTGACGGGTCTGCCGACCCTTGGCGCTCACCAGTTCCGCGGGCATCAGCTGCGGATCCGGTCTCCCGCGCGCAGCAGAGCGCTCGGCAGGTCATGGCCGACGGCTTCCTTCGCGACCCGGGCCGCGGCGATGGCGGCCTGCAAATCGACGTCGACCTGGTAGCCGCTGTCGGCCAGCAGGTACACCAGGTCCTCGGTGGCGATGTTGCCGGTGGCGCCCGGCGCGAACGGGCAACCGCCCAGGCCTCCCACCGACGCGTCCAGCCGGGTCACGCCGGCGGCGACGGCCGCGTAGGCGCTGGCCAGGCCGGAGCCGCGGGTGTTGTGGAAGTGTCCCCCCAGTGGCAGGTCGCCGACGATCGGCAGTAGTTGCGAGACAAGCGATTTCACCCGACCCGGGGTGGTGGTGCCGATGGTGTCGGCGATCGAGAACCGGTCCACGCCGCGATCGCGGGCGGCCGCGGCTATGTCGAGCACCCGCTGCGGGGGAGTGGGGCCCTCGAACGGGGAGTCCCAGGCGGTGGCGACGATGACTTCGACGCTGACGTCATTGCCGTGGGCGATGGCGACGATCTCACCGATCTGGGTGGTGGCCTCGGCGCTGGTGCGCCCGACGTTCTTCATGCTGAACGTGTCGTCGGCGGCGACCACGTACTCGATCGACCGCAGGCCGGCGGCGATCGCGCGTTTGGTGCCGTTCGGGCTGGCAACCAGTGCGGAGAATTCGATGCCGGGGAAGTTGTGCAACTCGGCGGCCACCTTGGCCGCGTCGGCCATGGATGGCACCTTGGTGGGGGAGACGAAGGCGGTGGCCTCGACTTCGCGCACCCCGGTTTTCGCGATGGCGGACAGCAGTTCCAGCTTGACCGACAACGGGATTGGTTTCTCGATCTGCAGGCCGTCGCGCAGCGCGACCTCGCGGATGGCTATCCGAGTCATACGATCTCCTCGGCGCGCAGCTCCTCGAGCTCCCCGGCTGTCTTGCCCAGCAGCCCGGTGTAGACGTCGTCGTTGTGCTGGCCGGGACGGGCCGGGCCGGCGTAGCGGACTCGGCCGGGGGATTCGGACAGCAGCGGGACGATGCCGGGCCCCAGCACGTCGCGTCCGATCCGCTCGTCGCGGTGCGCCACCAGCATGCCGCGGGCCTGCAGCTGCGGGTCGTTGACCACCTCGGCGACGGTGTTGATCGGGCCCGCGATAACGCCCGCGGCGGAGAGGGTTTCGATGATGTCGCCGGGCCGGCGCTCCGCGGCCCAGGCGCCGATGATCTCGTCCAGCTCGTCCTGGTTGCGGCCGCGGGCGCGGTGGGTGGCGAACTTCTCGTCAGTGGCGAGCTCGGGGCGGTCCATCGCCTTGCACAGCCGGGCGAACACCGTGTCCTGATTGGCCGCGATCACCACCCAGGAACCGTCGGCGCTGCGGTAGATGTTGGACGGCGCGATGCCCTCGAGCCGGGTGCCGGACGGGCCGCGCACCACGCCGCCGACGTCGTAGTCGGGAATGGTGGATTCCTGCACGGCCAAACAGGATTCGGTGAGCGCGACGTCGACGACCTGGCCCTGGCCGGTGACACTGCGGCGATAGAGTGCGGCCAGCGCGCCCTGCGCGCCGAACATGCCGGCCAGGGTGTCGCCGAGCGAGAGCGCAAGGCGCGGCGGCGGGCCGCCGGGAAAACCGTTGAGGTGCCGTAGCCCGCTGGCCGCCTCGGCCACCGAGGCGTAGCCGGCCTTGTGCGCGTCGGGTCCGGTCTGACCGTAGCCCGACACCCGGACCAGGATGATGCCCGGATTGCGTTCGGAGAGCACGTCGTAGCCCAGGTTCCACTTCTCCAGCGTGCCCGGACGGAAGTTCTCCACCACCATGTCGCATTTCTCGACGAGTTCGAGGAACAGTTGGCGGCCGCGGGGTTTGCGCAAGTCCAGGGTGATCGCCCGCTTGTTGCGGGCGTGCACGGTCCAGAAGACGTGGTGCCCGTCGACCTCGGCCTGGCCCCAGGTGCGCAGCGGGTCCGGGGCGCCGGGCGGCTCGATCTTGATGACGTCGGCGCCCATGTCGCCCAGCAGCCGGCCGACCATGGGACCGGCGATCAGGGTGCCCAGCTCGAGCACCCTGACGCCGTCCAGCGCGCCGGATCCTGTGCGGCGCTCCTCCTCATCGCGTCGCTCTGCATCGTCGCCGCCGGGTTCTGTGCGGCGCTCCTCCTCATCGCGTCGCTCTGCATCGTCGCCGCCGGTCATTCAGCCCCCGCGAATCCGTGCCGGCCCAGCCAATCGGTGACGATGCTTACCGCTTCGCGCAGCTTGTCGCGCTGGTCGGGACCGGCGTAATAGTGTGTGGCGCCGTGGATTTCGTGCATCTCCTTGTCGGGGTGCCCGATCGCCTCGAAGAGCCGCCGGGTGTGGCTGGGTGTGCATGCGTCGTCGCCCAGGTTACCGATGACCAGGGCGGGGACCGCAAGGTCCTTACCGCACGCCACGCCGTCGCCCCGGGCCTCGTCGTAGCTCCACTGCGACAGCCACCCGCGCAGCGTGGAGTAGCGGGCCAGCCCGACCGGGCTCATGTTCACCACCTGCGGGTCGCCGAGGTAGCAGGTTCCCGGCTTGCGCTCGTTGGGATCGACGG
The DNA here is from genome assembly GCF_035617725.1 of Mycobacterium sp. 94-17. NCBI lineage: Bacteria > Bacillati > Actinomycetota > Actinomycetes > Mycobacteriales > Mycobacteriaceae > Mycobacterium > Mycobacterium sp. 94-17. The sequence continues at coordinate 108,616 of NZ_JAPIYN010000010.1, read as the reverse complement.
TCGGGTCCAGCCAGCGCGGGTCGGCCATGGTGCCGTGCACCACGAAGCAGAACTCGTCGTCGGGGCGGCCCGCCGCTTTCAGCTCGTCCAGTTTCTGGTGCACCCATGCGGTGATGCGCCGGTTGCGGTCGATCTGGGCCTGCCGGTAGCGGGCCAGGAACTCCTTGGTGTAGGGCGGCTGGTTGGGGTTGTCGGGGTTGTAGAGGTCGAGCTCGGGATCGCGCTCGGTGGGGTCGGATTCGTCGAGGATGGACGCGTCCAGCCATTCGGTGAGTGTGCCGTGCCGGCTGATGTGCGCGGCCAGCAGCATGATGCCGTCGGCGGCGCACAGGTCGAGCTTGGTCAGGTCGGGGCCGTCGCCGGTGGGGCTCGACGTAATGGTCGGGTGCTGCGCCTGCTGTTGGTAGAACATCGACAGCGAGCCGCCCCCGCTCCACCCGGCCAGCACCACCTTCCGGTAGCCGAGGCGGTTCTTGGCGTCCTTGATGCACTCGCCGAGGTCCTCGACGACCTTCTCCATCAGCAGCGAAGAGTCGGTACCGCGAAACCGGCTGTTGCAGTAGATGACATGGTGGCCGGCGCGGGCCAGCGCGTTGATCATCGGCAGGTAAGCGCCCCCGCCGATCGGATGCATGAACACCAGCACGGTGTCGCTGGGCCGGTCTTTCGGCTTGAGCAGATAGCTTTCCAGCACGGTGATCTCGGCCAGGCCGCCGTAGACGTCGCGGACGCCTGAATTGTTGGCGAAGGCAACCAGATACGGGATGCGCTCGTAGTCGTACTTAACCGGGGCCTGCGTCATGTCAGTGTTGTCCTAGGTCGTTGGCCAGTATCTCGGGCGAGGGAGTGAGCCGGCGGCGGGTGTCGATCGCGATCACCTGCCAGTCGACCCGTGTGTAGTCGTCGAACTTGCGGCGCGCCCGTTCCCGCGCCTTCTCCGGAGCGCCGTGGTGCACCCCTTGCGGCGCATGGGAAATGAGTCCGGGCGGCATCGGGATGCCGTAGAGCGAACCGCCGTGGAAGAAGGCGATCTCGTCGTAGTCGACGTTGCGGTGATACCAGGGCGTGCGTTCGGTGCCGTGCACACCTTCGGCGGGCTTGGGCAAGAAGTTCATCACGTAGACGCCGGTGGCCTGCATGAACAGATGCACGGTCGGGGGCAGGTGCACGCTGTCGGAGGTGACGACGTTGTAGTCGGCGATGTTGAAGGTGAACGCGAAGTTGTCGCCGCGCCAGCCCTCGACGTCGAGCGGATTATGTTGATAGTAAAGGGTTGTCGGTCCCCCCTCATGGATCAGGCGTACTCGGTACTCCTCGCGCCCGTTGTCGTCGATCGGCGCCGGGTCCGGGATGACGGCCTGCGAGGGATCGAAGGGGAAATGCCGGCCCAGCGTACCGGGCGGGGGGGCCCGGAACTCGTCGGTGGCCTCGATCATCAGCAAAGTCGTTTCGCCATCCGGGATTTGGCGCCAGGTGCAGGCCTTCGGGATGTACACCCAGTCGCCGGGCCGGTAGTTCAGTGGCCCGAATTCGGTCTCGAACAAGCCCGAGCCGTTGTGCACGAAGCACAACAGGTCGCCGTCGACGTGGCGGGCGTAGAACGGCATCTCCTCGCTGCGGCGGCTCAGCAGCACCCGGCAGTCTGCGTTGCTGAACATCAGCAGCGGTCCGCCGTCGGGTTCGGCGGCGTCGCTGGGTTTGAGCTGGTCGGCCAGCACGTCGACCGGGCGCAGCGGGCCGACCGCGCGGTAGGCGGTGGGGTCGTTGCGGCGATACATGTTGGCGGTGCGCCCGGTGAACCCGCCACGGCCGAGTTCGTCGTCCTTGAGGCCGTCAAGATCGGCATGAAGCCGGCGCGGCGTCTTGCCTTTGCGCAGGTGGATGAATGATTCCATGAGCCGCTCCGGGAGGTTGTCGAACCAAAACTGAAAGTGACGTTACTTTTGTTTTCGGTGGAAGGCAAGGGCCGCCCGGCGCGGGGAGGAGCCCGTCGTTGAAGTCTTGCGCTCAGAGTGCATTGCGCGACGCGTCAGCGTCGCGTCGCCAGATTCGCAGTCGACGGAACGGCTAGCGCACCCGCAGCACGACTTTGCCCTTGGCGCTACGGTTTTCCAGCGAAGCCACCGCGGCCGCGGCCTCCTCCAACGGAAAGACCTCGGGATCCGGGGGCGCCAACTTACCTGATGCGAACAAATCCTGGAGGGCGGCCCACTGGCTCTCGAGCGTGCCGGGGTGCCGGCCCGCCCAGGCCCCCCAACCCACGCCCACGACGTCGATGTTGTTGAGCAGCAACCGGTTTACCTTCACTGTCGGGATCTCCCCGCCGGTGAATCCGATGACCAGCAGCCGGCCCGCCGGAGCCAGCGACCGCAGCGAATCGGTGAACCGGTCACCGCCCACCGGGTCCACCACGATGTCGACGCCGCGCCCGCCGGTGAGTTCCTGGACCGCGTCCTTGAAGCCGTCGGCCAGCACAACGTCGGTCGCGCCCGCCGCCGACGCGATCTCGCCCTTCGCCTCGGTGCTGACCACCGCGATCATCCGGGACGCGCCCAGCGCCGGCGCCAGCCGCAGCGCCGACGTCCCGATGCCGCCGGCCGCACCATGCACCAGCACCGTCTCGCCCTGGGCCAGCCGGCCGCGGACGGCCAGCGCGAAGTGCATGGTCAGGTCGTTGAACAGCACTCCCGCGCCGGCCTCGAAGCCGACGTTGTCGGGCAGCTTGAACACCCGGTCGGGGGCCAGCACCGCAACCTCGGCCATGGCCCCGGTCAGCATGGTCAGGCCCAGCACCCGGTCGCCGGCCTTGACGTGGGCGCCGTCCGGCGCCGAGCGCACCACCCCGGCGATTTCGGCGCCGAGCACGAACGGCGGGTCCGGCCGGTACTGGTAGAGGCCACGGGTCAGCAGCGCGTCGGGGAAGGCCACCCCGGCCGCGTGCACGTCGACAACCACACCGTCGCCGGTGGGTTCGTCGACGTCCGCGATCTCGATCGCGTCCGGACCGTCCAGTCGAGTCACCCGTGCTGCGCGCATGCCGATCACCCTACTTCCGGGCGAGGACCGGCCCGCAGCCCCTAGCACGACGAGGCCATCTACGGTGTCGTTATGGATCCCTTCCCGCTCGGCCCCTGCTCGGTGTCTCGCGTCGGTTTCGGCGCGATGCAACTTCCAGGTCCCGGCGTCATGGGGCCGCCCACGGATCGCGACGGGGCGCTGGCGGTGCTACGCCGGGCGGTGGAGCTCGGCGTCAACCACATCGACACCGCCCAGTTCTACGGACCCGACGTGGCCAACGAACTCATCCGGGATGCGCTGCACCCCTACCCGGACAACCTGGCCCTGGTCAGCAAGGTGGGCGGACGCCGCGACGACGCCGGCGCGTGGCTGCCGCTGTCGGAACCCGCGGACCTGCGCCGCGATCTGGAAGCCAACCTGCGCACCCTCGGTGTCGACCGGCTCGCGGCGGTCAACCTGCGGCTGTTCGAAAGCCAGGGGCCGGACCCGCTTTTCGACGACCAGCTCGCGGTCCTGATCGCCGCCCGCGACGAAGGGCTGATCGGCGGCATCGGGCTCAGCGAAATCACCCTCGAACATCTGGTGCACGCGCTGGACTCAACCGAAATCGTGTGTGTGCAGAATGCTTTCAACATCGTGCATCGGGCGTCGAAGCCGGTGCTGGACGAATGCACTGCCCGCGGAATCGCTTTCGTGCCGTTCTTCCCGCTCGGCGCGGCGTTCACCGGCGCCAACAACCCGGTGCTCAACAACGAGGTGGTGCGCAGCGCCGCAGAGCGACTGGGGTATACCCCGGCCCAGATCGCGCTGGCGTGGACCCTGAACGTGGCGCCGAATGTGCTGCTCATCCCGGGCACCTCGTCGGTGCGGCACCTGGAGGAGAACCTGGCCGTCGCGTCAGTCGTCCTGGACGACGAAGCGTGCGACCGGCTGAACGTGATCGCCACTTGAGCTTTCGCCGAACGTGCACTGAGGGCGGAAAAATCGCGAAAAACCCACCACCAGTGCACATTCGGCGACGCGCGCGATCGACGGCTACTTGAGCTCGGCCGACGACAAGCCCAGCAGCCGGCGTGCGACCACCAACTGCTGAATCTGTTGCGTGCCTTCGAAGATGTCCAAAATCTTCGAGTCACGCGACCATTTCTCCAGCAGTGACTGCTCGGAATAGCCTGCGGTGCCCGCCAATTCGACGGCCTTGAGCGTGACGTCAGTGGCCATCCGGCCGGCCTTGGCCTTGCTCATCGACGCTTCTTTGGAGTTGGGGATCTTGTTATCGGCCTGCCACGCCGCCCGCAGAGACAGCAGATAGGCCGCCTCCCAATCGGCTTCCATCCGCAGGAACTCCGACGCCGCCGCGCTCTGGGCGTGCGAGGGCTTGTCGTAGGAGATCTCGACGCCGGCCTCGGTGAGGATCTTGCGGATCTCCTCCAACGCGGCGCGGGCGACACCGACGGCCATGGCGGCGACGATGGGCCGGGTGTTGTCGAAGGTCTCCATCACCCCGGAAAAGCCCTTGCCGACCTCGATTTCGGGATTGCCGAGGAGGTTTTCCTTCGGAATGCGGGCGTAGTCGAACCGGATGACCGCGGTGTCGGAACCCTTGATGCCGAGCTTGTGCTCGAGCCGTTCGACCGTGACGCCGGGGTGCTCGCGCGGCACGACGAACGACTTGATCGCCGCGCGGCCCTGCGACTTGTCGAGCGTCGCCCACACCACGATGTGGGTGGCGCGGGAGCCGGCGGTCACGAAGATCTTCTCGCCGTTGATCACATACTCGTCGCCGTCCAGGGTGGCGGTCGTCGACACCGCCGCCGAGTCCGATCCGAAGCCCGGTTCGGTGATGGCCATTGCCGCCCACACCTTGCCCAGGCGCTGCAGCTGCTCCTCGTTGGCGACGGCGGAGATGGCCGCGTTGCCCAAGCCCTGATAGGGGACCGACAGCATCATCGCGAGGTCGCCCCAGCTGGCTTCCAGCGTCTGCAGCAGCGCGGCCATGTTGGCGCCGTTGTGGTTCTTGTCCCGCTCCTGGTCCTCACCGCCCAGCGCGTTCGCTCCCGCGAATTCGATTGACTCCGAGGCGCCTTCGAAGAGGCTGAACAGAGTGTCGAGTTCGACCGGGTACGCGTGCTCCTTGAGGTCGTACTTGCGGGCGATCGGACGCATCAATTCGGCGGCGCCCTGGTGCGTCTTCGTCGTCACAGCCTGCATCTTGCGGGGAAGCTCCAGATTGATTGCCATGATTGAACTTTCAGCTCGAGTTGGATAACGACTCAGATAACGACTCAGATAACGACAACGCCCTCGGCGACGCCGATGGCCCGCAGGTCGCGGTACCAGCGCTCGACCGGGTGCTCTTTGGTGTAGCCGTGGCCGCCGAGCAGCTGAACGCCGTCCAGACCGATCTGCATGCCCTTGTCGGCGCCGAGCCGCTTGGCCAGCGCCGCCTCTCGGACGAACGGCAAGCCTTGTTCGGCACGCGCAGCGCCGCGCCAGGTGATCAGCCGCAGCCCGTCCAGTTCGATCGCGATGTTGGCGCACATGAAGGCCACCGCCTGCCGGTGGGCGATCGGCTCACCGAAGGCCCCGCGTTCCTTCACGTACGGGACAACGTAGTCGAGCACCGCGTGCGAGGTCCCGACGGCCAGCGCGGCCCAGCCCAGCCGGGCCAGCGCGATCGCCTCGGAGTAGTCCTGGTCCGTCGCCGCATCCTCGCCGAGCCGGGCGTGCGGCGGCACCGTCACCCCGGAGAGTTCCAGGTGGCCCAGGGCCGCGGCGCGGATTCCCATACTCGGATCCGCTTTCACGGCAAGACCTTTCGCCGAGGACTCGACGATGAACAGGGCCGGCTTGCCGTCCAGCTGCGCGCCGACGATGAAGAGCTCGGCGCCGGCGGCGGCCGGGACCAAAGACTTCACCCCCTCCAGCCGGTATCCGCTGGGGGTGCGCACGGCGGTGGTCTTCAGCCGGGTGGGATCGAAGAGTGGTTGCGGCTCGGCGATCGCCACGCATGCCTGTGGCACGTTCTCACCGGCGAACTCGGGCAGATAGGTGGCCTGCTGGTCGGCGCTGCCCCAATGGGTCAGCGCGGCGGCTACGCCGCCCGGGGCCAGCAGCGGCAGCGCCAGACCCATGTCGCCGTAGGCCAGCGCCTCAGCGACCAGCACGTTGGTCACGCTGGAGCGGTGTGCGGCGATGCCGTCGAAGTCCTCGGGGATGTTGATCGCGGTGATGCCGAGTTCGGCGGCCCTGGTGACCAGGTCGCGCGGGTAAGTCGCCGCTTCGTCGGCGTCGTGCGCGGCGGGCCGCAGGACTTCCTCGGCGAACTCCTCGAGGGTCTCGACGATCATTTTCTGCTCGTCGTCGGGCGTCAGGTCGAAGTAGTCCTTACCGCTCGACTTGAGCCGGGTGGGGCCGCCGCGCAGGTTCTGGATGCGCTTGAACTCGCGGGAAGAGTTGGCGGCGGTGGAGAAGACCGTCTTGGTGCCGTAGCGCAGCGCACGGTTGAGCGGGTCACGCAGGTGGTATTTGTCCAGGAACTCCTGCCCGACGAGTGGGGTGAGCAGCGCGATGGCGATGTCGATGCCGGTGCGTTTGTGCGATTGCAGGCCGACGGCGGAGTCGTGGCCGCGCTTCTTGGCGCGGGTGGATTTCTGTTGAGAACCGGAACCGGTCATGGTGAGCAAGCCTCAGGTCGTTGGGCAACGCGGATGGAGCCTATCTTACTCCGGAGTAAGATCAGAGAGAACACTTGTTAACTAATTCACAGGCGGCGGGGCCGCGAGGCTGTCGAGCACTTGTTGCTGCAGCAGGCCATTGGTCGCCACGGCGCTGCCGCGGTGGGGTCCCGCAGTGCCGTCCAATGCCGTCAGCGTTCCGCCCGCTTCGCGCACCAGGATGTCGAGCGCCGCGAGGTCCCATACCGACACCTCCGGTTCGGCGGCGATGTCGACCGCCCCTTCGGCGAGCAGACAATAGGAGAAAAAGTCGCCGAAGGCGCGCACCCGCCACACCGCGTCGGTCAGCGCGATAAACCGGTCCCGCACACCGAGATGCGCCCATCCCGACAGGCTGGAGAACGATAGGCTGGCCGAACTCAATTGCGCCACTGAGGAAACCGAAAGCCGGCGCGCGGACGCGCCGTTGGCCTCGACGAACGCGCCCTCGCCCTGCGCGGCCCACCACCGGCGCCGCAATGCCGGGGCGCTGACGACGCCGACGACCGGCACACCGTCGTGCAATAGCGCGATCAGTGTGGCCCACACCGGCACCCCGCGGACGAAGTTCTTGGTGCCGTCGATCGGGTCGATGATCCACTGACGTCCGGTGTAGGTCGTGGCGCCGCCGAGCTCTTCGCCGACGATGCTGTCGTCCGGCCGCTCGCGCCCGAGCACCTCACGCAGCTCGGTTTCCACCGCGCAATCGGCGTCGGTCACCGGCGTCAGGTCGGGTTTGGTGTCCACGCGCAGGTCCAGCGCACCGAATCGGGCAGCGGTCAACGCGTCTGCGCGGTCGGCCAATGCCAGTGCCAGCGCCAGATCGCCGGTGCGACTCATGACGCAGTCTTATCACGGCCCTACCATGGCCTCGTGTGGGAATTCGGATTGCTGCTTCTGCTGGTGGCGATATTGGGCGTGTTTCTCGTCCAGCGGTTCGTCCCGCGTGGCCCGCGCGGTGAGCTGCTCAACGGCACGTTGCTGGTGACCGGGATTAGCCCGCGTCCCGACGCCGCCGGCGAGCAGTTCGTCACCATCGCCGGCGTGATCAACGGGCCCACCGTCAACGAGCACGCCGTGTATCAGCGCATGGCCGTGGACGTGAATCAATGGCCGAGCATCGGCCAGCTGTTCCCGGTGGTCTATTCGCCGAAGAATCCGGACAATTGGCGATTCGCTCCCGCCGTGCCGCCTGCGCCACCCGAACCGCCGCAGCCGCCGCCGGTCGGCTGAGCGTGCGTCACCCGCGATGGTTCAGGTTGTCGACCATGCCCTGCAGCATTTCCGGATGCCGCAGGAACGGGGTGATGATGTCGACCGGCAGCGGGAAGACGACGGTCGAGTTCTGGTCCGCGCCCAACTCCAGCAGCGTCTGTAGGTAGCGCAACTGCAGCGACGCCGGGCTCTTGGAAAGGGTCTCGGCGGCCTCGCGCAGCTCCTCGGACGCCTGTAGCTCTCCCCGGGCATTGATCACCTTCGCGCGGCGTTCGCGCTCGGCTTCGGCCTCGCGGGCCATCGCCCGCTGCATCGACTCGGGGATTTCGACGTCCTTGATCTCCACGACGCGCACTTGCACGCCCCAGGGCTCGGTCTGCTTCTCGATGATGGTGCGCAGATCGCTGTTGAGGTCCTCCCGGTGTGCCAGCAGCGTGTCCAGGTCCGCCCGGCCCAGCAGCGAACGCAGCGTCGTCTGAGCGATCTGCGACGTCGCCACCGCGTAGTTCTCCACCGCCAGAATGGCTTTCAGCGGTTGCATCACCTGGAACATCACGACGGCGTTGACCCGCGCCGGCACGTTGTCCCGGGTGATCACCTCCTGGGGCGGAATGGTCAGCGTCACCAGGCGCTGGTCGACCCGAATCATCTTGTCCAGCAGCGGGATCAAAACTCGCAATCCCGGGCCGTACAGCGGGCGTATGTGTCCCATCCGGAACACCACTCCGCGTTCGTACTCGCGCAGCACGGTCAGCGACCACGCCGCGAGCACGGCGAGCACGACGATGCCGGCGGCGATCAAGCCGACCACGAGGGCAGTCATGTTGTGTTGTCCTCCTTGCTCTTCCAGCCACCCCAACGCGTGGAGTAGCGGTCGATGGCTGCGGCCACCTGATCCTCGATGCCGGTGCGGTGTGGTAGGTGTTCGGGCGCGTTGGACGGAGTGTTCCACAGGTGACGGACCAGAGGCAGCCCCAGCAGCGCGACGACCAACACGGTAGCCGTCAGGACCAGTGCGTCGGCGGCCGAGTGGTCGGCGACCAGCGTCGCCAGTGACAGCACGATCCCCAGTCCGGCCACGCAGCAGGCGATTCCGCGGTGAAACCGTCCGGCATCCGAATGTGGCCAAGGATCGACCTCGCGGCTTATCTCACGGCCGTGCTCGGACGTGGTGCAGCCGGATTTGACGGGACAGCTGTTGCAGACCATCGGCAGCGCGCGGTAGCGCATGACCCGCTGCTTGGGGTCGAAGGAGGTCGGCCACAGCCAATGATCTTGCGGGCAGACCCACGCGTCATGGTCGGGCCGGTAGGTGAATCGGCCGGTGCGCCAGCGTGCTGCGTGGGCCGAAGCCCGCCGGGCCATCGCGTCGAAACTCCAGCCGACGGCCAGCAGGGCCAGAGAGTATCCGGCGATCATCCACACCGAGGTGCTCGGCGCAGTCACCGGTCAATCCTTCGCCGGCGCCGCGGCACCGGTCCCGGGCGGCGCTTGGGTATACAGCGGGTTTTCCGGCAGTTCGTCGGTGGTGGTACCCGACCGGAAGTTGCGCAGCGCGGTCCAGGCGATCCAGACGAAGGGCAGGACACCGCCGCCGATCAAGATGATGTCGCCGGGCAGCCGGAGCCACTCCAGGACGGCGTTGCCGGGCTTGGTGATATAGCCCAGCGACCGCGCCTCGAAGTAGCCGTCGTTGACCGAGTGGTAGAGCTGCAGCACGCCCAGCGGCAGCAGGGTGGCGAACACCATCCAGGCGAGCCCGATGTTCATGCACCAGAACGAGATTCGCGCCAGCTTCTCGGGCCATTTGTCGGGCGGGATCACATAGCGGAAGGCGAACATGGCCAGGCCGACCGCGAGCATGCCGTATACGCCCATCATCGCGGCGTGCGCGTGGTTGGCCGTCAGGGCGGTGCCGATCTGGTAGTAGGACACCACGGGGAGGTTGATCAGGAATCCAAAGATGCCCGCCCCCAGGAAGTTCCAGAATCCCACCGCGACCAGGAACATGACCGCCCAGCGGTGCGGGAACGGGTTGGCGTCGCCGGACTGCTGGCGCGCACCGAGCTGCAGGAAGGCCCACGCTTCGACGGTCAGGAAGGTCAGCGGAATGACTTCGGCGGCCGAGAAGAATGCGCCCAACGCCATGTGCTCCACCGGTGTTCCGGAGAAGTACAGGTGGTGCATGGTGCCGATGACACCGCCGGCCGAATACAGGATGACGTCGAGGAAGATCACCCCGAGCGCGATTCGCTCGCGCACCACGCCGAGCAGCACGAACATGTAGGCCACCATGACGGTGGTGAACAACTCGAGGAAGTCCTCGACCCACAGGTGCACGACCCAGAACCGCCAGAAGTCGGCGACGGTGTAGTGGGCGTCGCTGCCGGCCAGCAGGCCGACGGTGTAGAAGCCCGGGATGGCCAGCCCGGAGAAGAAGAACAGCCAGGGCATGTTCATCTTCGACTCTCCTTTGAGCCTGCCGCGGATGCCCCGCCAGATGATGGCGATCCAGAGGAACATGCCGACGATCAGCAGGATCTGCCACAGGCGCGGCAGGTCGAGGTACTCCCACTGCTGGGAGAACAGCCCGCCCGCCGGGATCACGCCGTAGATAGACAGCGCCTCGCAGATCAACGACCCGAACACCACCACAGCGACTGCGCCCAGGAGCACATAAGCAAGCAGTGCCTGACGTTTGGGCTCGCGGCGCGCGATGAACGGCACCAGGAAGATGCCACCGGCCAGGAAGGCCGCCGCCGTCCAGAACAGTGACAGCTGCAGATGCCAGGTGCGGGCCAGGTTGTAGGGCAGCACGCGGGCCAGGTCCAGACCGAAGAAGTTCGACAGGTCGGCCCGGTAGTGTTCGGCCGCGGCCCCGAGCAGCGTCTGGGCCAGGAACAGCACCGACACGATGGCGAAGAACCAGATGCAGGCGCGTTGCGCCGGTGTCAGGCTTACCTCGCCGGGCTGCCGGAAGGACAGGGTGGACGACTCGGCGCTGTGCCAGCCGACCTTCTGGCTCCAGCGGCCGTAGACCGCGAACATGATGCCGATACCGCCCAGCAGTGCGATCAGCGACAGCGCCGACCAGACGATCACCGCAGCGGTGGGGCCGTTGTCGACGCGCGGCTCGGCCGGCCAGTTGTTGGTGTAGGAGTACTTGTGGCCCGGACGTTCGGCCGCCGCCGCCCAGGCCGTCCAGGCGAAGAACGCCGTGAGGTCACGGATCTGCGCCCGGTCGGTGATCATGTGCGGTAGGAGGCCGTACTTCGTCGAGTTCTCGCCGAAGTAGGCGGCGTACTGGCTCTGGATGTGATCAAACGCGGCGGCTTGGCGATCGGTGAACACCAACGTTTTGGTGGACGGGTCGTAGCGGTTGGCGCGGAACTCGGTGACGACGCGGTCGCGCGGATCGGTGATGCCCTGCGCGCGGAACTGGCCGGCGACATCCTGCGTGGCGGTCCGCAGATACTCGGCGGTGTAGTCGGGTCCCAGGTAGGCGCCGTGGCCGAGCACCGATCCGTATTCCATCAGGCCGCGAGCCTGGTAGAGCTCCTGGCCCCGGGTGATGTCCTGGCCGGTGAACAGGAGCCGGCCCGATTCGGCGACGACTTTGTCCGGCATCGGCATCGACGCCGTATAGGTGCGGTAGGCCAGGATCCCCATCACCAGGAAGCCGAAGATCATAACCAGGGCGACGCCCTGGATCCAGCCCTTTCCGACCAGGGGCTGTGACGATGATTGTGGCGCGGTTGTCTCGTGAACGGTCATGCGCGAGGTCTCCCGTCTCGGTGGTGGGTGGGCGATGCCCGCCGTCCCGCATGTCAAACGCAGTTGGTTTCGTCCGTACCCAATACTCGATCGCCGATGCCGCGATGGCAACAGTCGAATCGATCTTTCGAACCGGCAATAGGGTCCAATGGCACCTATCTGTGGACCAATGCCTCTGGGGGAGTGAGCTTTACGGGTCATAGCGTGGTACCAGAGCGGAAGGAAGTCGCGATGAGCAGTGTGTATCCAGCTCCCGCAATTCTGGTAGGCGTCGACGGATCCAGGGCGGCGATATGCGCGGCCGTCTGGGCGGTCGCCGAGGCCGTCGGCCGCGACATCCCGTTGCGGCTGGTGTATGTGATCGACCCGCGCGACGGGTCGGGCGCGCAGGCCGGTGACGCCCGGATCGCCAACGCCCGTGCCGCGCTGGCCGACGCTCGTCGGGCCGCCGAGGCCGCCGGCGAGACGGTCAAGATTGAAACCGAAATACTGTGGGGTAGAACAGTATCCAAGATACTGGAAGCATCGAGATCGGCGGTCATGATCTGCGTCGGGCGGATCGGCCTCAACCATGCCTGCCGCGGCGGACCGGCCGTTGCGGCCTCCTTGGTCCGCTTGGCGGCGTGTCCGGTCGCCGTCATTCAGCAGGCGACGGCCCGGCCGGCGAAAGTCGGCGATGTGGTGGCCCAGGTGGACAACGGCACGGTGCTGCGGCACGCGTTCGACGAAGCGCGGCTGCGCCGGACGACGCTGCGGGCGTTGCTGGTCGCACCGGACGCGGCCGCGTGCGAGACAAACCCGGGAAGGCCCTCAGCGCTAGGGCAATTGGACCGCCGGCTCGCGCGGTGGATGCGGTTGTATCCCGACGTGCACGCCGCGCCGACAGTGGTGACCGGGGGCGTGCAACGCTACCTGCGCGACCAGCACGATGCGGGACAGTTGCTGGTCACCGACGCCTACCGGGCCGAAGCTCTGTGCCGCGCGGGCCATTCCGTGCTCGCGATCCGTTGCGGCAACCTGTGACTCGGCGGACGAGCGCTGTGGATTGAAACATGATGCTCTGCAACAGCGTTCATCGACACCGCAAAGATTGCCGTGGTGTCAAGGGACTTAAGGCCCTGTTGGGGGACCCGGGGTCGGGGCAAGATGGTGATGCGCCAAGTTGCGGTTGTATCGAAGGGTTGCCGACCATGAGCCTGCGCACGGCTGCCGAGGCGAGCGCAGACCTGACCGACCGCGCCGATGTGGAGGCGTTACTGCGGCGTTTCTACGGGCGGGCGCTGGGCGACGAGGTCCTGGCCGAACCGTTCGCCGAGTTGCGGGCCACCGGCTTGGAGAACCACGTCCCGACGATGTGCGATTTCTGGGAGACCGTGCTGTTCCGCGCGGCGCTCTATCGCGGCAGTGCCTTGCAGGCGCACGTTGCCATCCACCGGCGCGCCCCGCTGTCTGAACGTGACTTCCGTCGCTGGCTCACCTTGTGGCACAACACCGTTGACGAGATGTACCGCGGACCGGCCGCCGATCGGGCGAAGGTTCAGGCAGGTCGGATCGCGTGGGCTATGCACCGGCGACTGACCGGCACCGACGCGCCCGAGCTCCTCGTCACGCCACCGGTTCGTGGCGGTCGGGCTCCGGACCGAAATGGAAATGGCGGCCGGTGACTTCGGTCGGCGTGATGCGCACATAGTGCGGTTTGAGCGTTGCGGTCCACGGCAGCAACTGCGCGCGCTCGGCGTGTTGAACATCCGCGTCGCTCTTGAGCAGTCGTGCGCGACCGCGCACGATCACGCTCCATCCCTCGATCAGGTTGTGGTCGTCGACCTCGAAGACCACCGCCTGATTCGCCACGGCCGAGAACAGTTTTGTGCCCTGCGCGGTGCGGAACAGCACGGTGCGGTCCTGCACGACGAAGTTGACGGGAAAGATCTCGGGCTCGCCGGCGAAGTTGGTGACGAGCCGGCCCAGCGAGACGCTGCCCAGCAGATTCCAGTTCTGCTTCTCCGAAAGCGGGGAGACGGGTTGGTTGCTGCCCATGCCCACAACGCTACGGAGGGTCGACGTCGTTGAGTAGAGCCCTTCGTACTCGCGGGCCGCAACTCAACCGTGGCTGATCCGCAGCAGCTTGTCCAAACTCGGCAGCTTGACGCGCGGGCGTCCGTGCGGCTCCCCGGCCGCCCGCTCGTGGGCGTCGATGAGGTCCCAGTGCGCCGAGGTGACCAGCTTGGGCTGACGCGATGCCAGCCAGTCGGCCACCCGGTCGGCGTGATCGTCGGGGAAGTCCGCGAGACCGTCGCCACCGGACAGGTCGGCGAGCAGCGTGTCCACGGTGTCCTGGGAGTCCTTCTTGTTGGTGCCGATCACCCCGGTCGGCCCCCGCTTGATCCACCCGACCACGTATTCGTTACGGCTGCGTTCGATCCGGCCGCCGGCGTTGGGGATCGTCGCGGTCTTCTCGTCGAACGGCAGCCCCGGGGTGGGGACGCCGCGATACCCGACCGAGCGCACCACCAGCTGGACGGGCAGCTCCTCGCGCTCGCCGGTGTCCACCGCGGACACCCACCCACTGTCGTCGATGACCAGCTCGTTGCGGCCCAGCACCATCGCCTCGACCCGCTCGCTTCCCTTGATCTCGATGGGGGAAGTCATGAAGCGCAACACGATGCGGCGGTGGCCGGGACGCGGGTCACGCTTGGCGTAGCCGCGCAGCACGTTGATGTTCTGCTTCGCCGTCTTGCCGGCCGCGGCCGCATCCTCGTCGCTGATGCCCTCCAGCTGGGCGGGGTCGACGATCACGTCGACGTTGTCCAGGTCTCCCAGCTCACGCAGCTCGAGGGTGGTGAACGCGGTCTGCAGCGGCCCGCGCCGGCCGATGACCACCACCTCGTCGACGCCGCACGGGCGCAGCGACTCCAGCGCGTGGTCGGCGATGTCGGTCTGGCCCAGCACGTCGGGGTCGGTGACCAGAATGCGGGCGACGTCGAGCGCGACGTTGCCGTTCCCGACGACCACCGCCCGGGCCCCCGAGAGGTCGGGCGTGGCCGCCTCGAAATTCGGGTGCGCGTTGTACCAGCCCACGAAATCGACGGCGGCGATGCTGCCCGGCAGGTTCTCGCCGGGGATGTTCAGGGAACGGTCGGACTGTGCCCCGACCGCATAGACGACGGCGTCATAGCGCTCGGCGAGCTCGGCGGCCTGCACGTGCTCGCCGACTGCGATGTTGCCGAAGAAGCGGAAGCGGGGATCCTGCGACGTCTTCTCGAATTGCTTGCTGATCGACTTGATCTTCGGGTGATCGGGCGCGACCCCCGAGCGCACCAACCCCCACGGGGTGGGCAGCATCTCCAGCATGTCGACGGCGACGTGGATGTCTTCGGCGCCGTCGGCCGCCTTCAGCAGGGAAGACGCGGCGAAAAAGCCCGACGGTCCGGAGCCAACGATTGCAACGTGGTAAGGGCGCATTCTCGACCTTCTATTCGTGCCCGAGTGCGCGCAGGGGGCTGGCGCGCAAAACGGGGCGCACATGATCGTGACTCGATGCTAAACGCATGACCGCTGGTCGTGAGCTGGACACTCGCTGCGGGCCGAGCCGGTTGGGAGCCCGGGTAACCTTGTCGGCTGTGGAGCCCGACCGTCAAGCCGATATCGCCGCCCTCGATGCCACCCTGACCACGGTGGAGCGGGTGCTCGATGTGGACGGTTTGCGTGCGCGCATCGAGAAGCTCGAACACGAGGCCTCCGATCCCCAGCTGTGGGATGACCAAGCCCGTGCCCAGCGGGTGACCAGCGAGTTGTCGCATGCCCAGGGCGAGCTGCGCCGGGTCGAGGAACTGCGCGGGCGGCTGGACGACCTGCCGGTGCTCTACGAGCTGGCGACCGAGGAGGGGGGAGATGACGCCGGCAGAATGGAGGCGCTGGCCGAGGCCGACACCGAACTGAAGGCGCTGCGCGCGGACATCGAAGCCACCGAGGTGCGCACCCTGCTGTCGGGTGAGTACGACGAGCGCGAGGCGCTGGTCACCATCCGCTCCGGCGCGGGCGGGGTGGACGCCGCCGACTGGGCCGAGATGCTGATGCGGATGTACATCCGCTGGGCCGAGCAGCACAAGTATCCCGTCGAGGTTTTCGACACCTCCTACGCCGAAGAGGCAGGCATCAAGAGCGCGACGTTCGCCGTGCACGCCCCGTTCGCTTACGGCACGCTGTCCGTGGAGCAGGGCACCCACCGGCTGGTGCGAATCAGCCCGTTTGACAATCAGAGCCGGCGTCAGACGTCGTTCGCCGAAGTCGAGGTGCTTCCGGTGGTCGAGACCACCGACCACATCGAAATACCGGAAGGCGATGTGCGCGTTGATGTTTACCGCTCCAGTGGCCCGGGAGGCCAGTCGGTGAACACCACTGACTCCGCGGTACGTTTAACCCACATACCAACGGGTATCGTCGTGACTTGCCAGAACGAAAAATCGCAACTGCAGAACAAGATCTCGGCGATGCGAGTGCTTCAGGCAAAGTTGTTGGAACGCAAGCGTTCCGAAGAGCGTGCCGAGCTGGACGCGTTAAAAGGTGAAGGTGGTAGTTCGTGGGGCAACCAGATGCGCTCCTACGTTCTGCACCCGTATCAGATGGTCAAGGATCTGCGAACCGAGTACGAGGTTGGCAATCCCGCGGCCGTCCTGGATGGAGACATCGACGGATTCCTGGAGGCGGGAATTCGTTGGCGCAACCGAAAAGATGACGACTAACACAAAACTTCTTGCGGGCAACGACGTTCTCGCAACAGCCATGACGTCAGCGACGCACCGCTGGCACGACTTCTGGCGGGGTGAGCTCGGCGAGTGGATCATCACCAAGGGTCTGCGGATCGTCATGGTCCTGGTCGCTGCGGTGCTGGCCGCCCGGTTCGTCAACTGGGTGGCCCAGCAGGTGACCCATCAGCTCAATCTGGGCTTCACCGAAAGCGACGCCCTGGTGCGCTCGGAAGCGACCAAGCATCGGCAGGCCCTGGCGTCGGTGATCTCCTGGGTGTCGGTCGTCATCATCGGCATCTGGGTCATCCTGCAGATCTCCAATGTGCTGCAGTTCTCGGTGGGCGGGCTGGTCGCACCCGCCACCGTGGTGGGCGCCGCGCTGGGTTTCGGCGCACAGCAATTGGTGCGCGACCTGCTGGCCGGCTTCTTCATCCTGGTGGAACGCCAGTACGGCTTCGGAGACCTGGTCACCATCACCGTCGTGTCCGCGACGGAGGCCAGTGGCACCGTCGAGAACGTGACCTTGCGGGTGACCCGCCTGCGGTCAGCGGACGGCGAAGTGCTGACCATCCCCAACGGGCAGATCGTCAAGGTGGTCAACCTGTCCAAGGACTGGGCGCGCGCCGTGGTGGACATCCCGGTGTCTACCAGCGCCGACCTCAACCGGGTGAACGAGGTCCTGCATCAGGAATGCGATCGCGCCATGGACAACCCGGTGCTCGGGGAACTGCTGTTGGATGCGCCCACCGTGATGGGTGTGGAAAGCATCGCGGTCGACACCGTGACCCTGCGGCTGGTGGCCCGGACGCTGCCCGGCAAGCAGTTCGAGGTCGGCCGGCAGCTGCGCGTCCTGGTCATCCGGGCGCTGGCCCGCGTCGGGATCGTGACCGCGGCGGACGCGACCATCGGCCTGGTGGAAGACCCGTCGGTGCCGGTCGCCCAGGCCGCCGAACGGCAAGCCGATGACGAAGCCCAAGGTGCGGTGCAGAAGCGTTGAAGTTCACCCTGAACATCCTCGAGAAGCGCGGCGACGCCGACCACCCGGATGCCGAGCATCGCTGGCCGAACTACGTGTTCGGCGGACGGATGCGCACGTCGACCCTGGTGCTGCTGATCACCTTCCTGGTGGTCTGGTGGGTCTACGACACCTACCGGCCCGAGCCGGCGCCCAAGCCCCCGGCGCAGCAGGTGGTGCCGCCGGGCTTCGTTCCCGACCCCAACTACACCTGGGTGCCGCGCAGCCGGGTGGAGGCGCCGGCGACCGTCACCTATACGCCAACGCCAACGTCGACGCCACCACCACCTCCGCCGCCACCACCTCCACCGGTGACGACCACGACCACCACCACACCGGCGTTCCAGCTGCCACAACTTCCGTGCATCTTGCCCGCGCCGTTCTGCCCGCCCAGCTCGAGCCCCGCCACGCCACCGCCGCAGCAACCACAGCCGGGCCCCGGCCCGGTGCCGACTTCACGGCCACCGGCCAGTTGACTTCGCCTGCCAGCGAAATTCACCGCTACACTGGCGTGCCGTGATGATCACCCTGGACCATGTCAGTAAGAAGTACAAAGCGTCGGCCCGCCCGGCGCTGGAAGACGTCAACGTCAAGATCGACAAGGGTGAATTCGTCTTCCTGATCGGGCCGTCGGGGTCGGGCAAGTCCACCTTCATGCGGCTGCTGCTCGGTGCGGAGAACCCGACCAACGGTGACGTCCGGGTGTCGAAATTCCACGTCAACAAGCTGCGCGGTCGTCACGTCCCGAAGCTGCGCCAGGTGATCGGCTGCGTGTTCCAGGATTTCCGGCTGTTGCAGCAAAAGACGGTCTACGAGAACGTCGCGTTCGCGCTCGAAGTGATCGGCAAACGCACCGACGCCATCAACCGGGTGGTGCCGGAGGTGCTGGAGACCGTCGGCCTGTCCGGCAAAGCCAACCGCTTGCCCCACGAGTTGTCCGGTGGCGAGCAGCAACGGGTGGCGATCGCCCGCGCGTTCGTCAACCGGCCGCTGGTCCTGCTGGCGGACGAGCCCACGGGCAACCTCGACCCAGATACCAGTAGGGACATCATGGATTTGTTGGAGCGGATCAACCGCACGGGGACGACGGTGCTGATGGCGACGCACGATCACCACATCGTCGACTCGATGCGCCAGCGTGTCGTCGAGTTGTCGCTGGGCAGGCTGGTCCGTGACGAGCAGCGCGGCATCTACGGGATGGACCGCTAAGTGCGCTTCGGTTTCCTACTCAACGAGGTCCTCACCGGGTTTCGTCGCAACGTCACGATGACGGCCGCGATGATCCTGACGACCGCGATCTCCATCGGCCTGTTCGGCGGCGGGCTGCTGGTGGTCCGGCTGGCCGACAACTCGCGCGAGATCTACCTCGACCGCGTCGAGACGCAGGTGTTCTTGACCGACGACATCTCGGCCAACGACACGACGTGTGCGTCCGCGCCGTGTAAGGGGCTGCGGGACAAGATCGATGCGCGCCAGGACGTCAAGTCGGTGCGGTTCGTCAATCGGCAGGACGCCTACAACGACGCCATCAAGAAGTTCCCGGAGTTCAAGGACGTCGCGGGAAAGGACTCGTTCCCGGCGTCGTTCATCGTCAAACTGAACAATCCCGAACAGCACGCGGAGTTCGATGCCGCGATGCAGGGCCAGCCCGGTGTGCGCAGCATCCTCAACGAGAAGGACCTCATCGACCGGTTGTTCGCCGTGCTGGACGGCCTGCGCGACGCCGCGTTCGCCGTTGCCCTGGTACAGGCCGTCGGCGCAATCCTGTTGATCGCCAACATGGTGCAGGTCGCGGCTTACACGCGGCGCACCGAGATCGGGATCATGAGGCTGGTGGGTGCCAGCCGGTGGTACACCCAGCTGCCCTTCCTGGTGGAGGCGATGCTGGCCGCGGCCATCGGCGTGGCCATCGCCATCGTCGGACTCATGCTGGTTCGGGCATTGTTCCTGGACAACGCGCTGAGCCAGTTCTATCAGGCGCATCTGATCGCCAAGGTCGACTATGCCGACATCCTCTACATCTCGCCGTGGCTGTTCCTGCTCGGCGTCTCGATGGCGGCGGTGACGGGGTATGCGACCTTGCGCCTCTATATACGGCGGTAGCTGTGACCAAGGGTTCCGGCCGCGCCAAGGCGGCGGGCGGCAAGGGTGGCAGCAAACAAGTCATCGCCACCAATCGCAAAGCGCGGCACAACTATTCGATCATCGAATTGTTCGAGGCCGGAGTGGCGTTGCGGGGCACCGAGGTGAAAAGCCTTCGCCTGGGCCAAGCATCGCTGGCTGACGCGTTCGCAACGATCGATGACGGCGAAGTCTGGTTGCGCAACTTGTACATTCCCGAGTACCAGCACGGTAGCTGGACCAACCATGAGCCACGTCGCAATCGAAAGTTGTTGTTACATAGGCAACAAATTGACAGGCTGGTCGGCAAGATACGAGATGGTAACCTCGCGTTGATGCCGTTGTCTCTGTATTTCTCCGAAGGGAAGGTCAAGGTCGAGCTTGCCCTTGCCCGCGGTAAGAGGGCTTACGACAAGCGCCAGGACATGGCGCAGCGCGATGCGCAGCGCGAAGTGGTCCGGGAAATGGGACGTCGAGCAAAGGGCATGACCTGATCGGGGCGGCATACGCCCAGCTGTCTGCCGTGACGTACGGTGTCAGCGACTTCGTGGGCGGGGTAGCAGCGCGGCGAGTGGCCGCGCTGCGCGTGATGCTGGTCGCCTACCCGATCGAGACGGTGCTGCTGGGCGCGATGGCCGTTTTCGTCGGCGGGCCTATTCATACCGGTGCGGTGCTGTGGGGTTGCCTGTACGGCGTCGGCATGGCCTTCGGCATGTGGGCGTTCTTCGCCGCACTCGGCTCCGGGCCCATCTCGGTCGTCTCGCCACTGGCGGCCGTGCTCAACGCCGCGGTGCCCGTGGCGGTGGGTATGGCGCTGGGGGAGCGGCCGGGCCAGGCCGCCCTGGTGGGCGTCGTCCTGGCGCTGGCCGCGGTGATGCTCGTCAGCCGCGAGGCCCCCGCCGAGGGGACGCCGTATCGGTTCACGCCAAAAGTGGCCTGGCTCACAGTAGTTGCCGGCTCCGCGATGGGGCTGAACCTGGTGTTCCTGCACCAGGCGCCGCACGTGTGCAAACTCTGGCCGCTGGTCTTCGCCCGCGTGGCCGCCAGCCTGGTGGTCTTCGCGATGGCCAAAACCAGCGACAACCTCGAGATGCCGCGCGGGCAGCCGCTCAAATTGGCGGTGGCCGTCGCCCTGCTGGACATCTTCGCCAACATCACCATGCTGGTGGCCTTGCACACCTGGCTGCTGTCGCTGGCCAGCATTCTGATTTCGCTGTATCCGGCCGCGACGGTGGTGCTGGCGATGGTGGTGCTGCGCGAGCGGGTGACACGCCTGCAGGGGATCGGCATGATGCTGGCCATGGGCTCCGTGGCGATGATCGCCTCGGCCTGACGGCCGTGCGACAGCCGCTGTTGATGGCAAGCTGATCGGCCTACGATCCTGATCATGGCCGATCGTCCCGTCACCAAACTCGACAAGTCCGCCGTGCTCTCCGGTCTCTTTGCGGTGTGGGACGACATCGACACCCTGCTGGCCGGGCTGTCCGAAGCCCAATGGCGCGCGGCGAGTCCGCTGCCGGGCTGGGACGTCAAGGCTTTGGTGGCGCACATGATCGGCACCGAGTCGTTTCTTGCCGGCATCGCCGCACCCCAGCCCGACATCGACGTCTCGGCGCTGGAGCACGTGCGCAACGACATCGGCGTGATGAACGAGTGTTGGGTGCGCCACCTCAGTACGCACGCCGACGCCGATGTGCTGGAGAGCTTCAGGGCGATCACCACCGATCGACGCGAAGCGCTGACGAGCCTGCCCGGCCAGGAGTGGGAGGCGGTGACGATCACCCCGGCGGGTCCGGATTCCTACGGCCGGTTCATGCGGGTCCGGGTGTTCGACTGCTGGATGCACGAGCAGGACATCCGCGTGGCGTTGGAAGAGCCGCCGCCCGATGACGAGCTGGCCGGGTCGGCGGCGTCGCTCGCCGTCGACGAGATCGCCGCCACGATGGGCTACGTCGTGGGCAAGCTGGCCAAGGCGCCCGACGGTTCACGCGTGCAGTTCGATCTCACCGGCCCGCTGGCGCGCACCATCCGGGTCGGCGTCGACGGCCGGGCCGCGGTGGTCGACGACTTCGGCGGCGACGAGCCGACCGTGACGATTCGGCTGGACGGGCTGCAGTTCACCAGGCTCGCCGGTGGTCGCCCGATGTGCCCCGCTCGGGACCAGGACGTCGAACTCGGTGGCGACAAAGACGTGGGCACCCAGATCGTCGAGCACCTCAATTTTGTGATCTGATCGCAGCCGGGTGGGGAAGATAATCCCGTTGCCGCTGGTTGCTGGGCAGGTATCATGGATATTCCTGCCGAAAGTCGGTGGGGTGCTCGAAGTACCAAGACACGGGGCTGAAAGGTTTCGACTTCGCGCATCGAATCAAGGGAAGCGTGCCGGTGCAGGCAACCGACCACCGTGAGCGTCGTTGCAAACAGATAAGCGCCGATTCACATCAGCGCGACTACGCTCTCGCTGCCTAAGCGACAGCTAGTCCGTCAGACCGGGAAAGCCCTCGACCCGGAGCCTGGCGTCAGCTAGAGGGATCCACCGATGAGTTCGGTCGCGGGACTCATCGGGACACCAACAGCGACTGGGATCGCCATCCTGGCTTGTTCGTGTGACCGGGAGATCCGAGTAGAGGCATAGCGAACTGCGCACGGAGAAGTCTTGAGGGAATGCCGTAGGACCCGGGTTCGATTCCCGGCAGCTCCACCCAGAACGTGCTGGTCAAAGCACACAAGTCAGCTGCGACCCCCCGCGCGGGTTGGATTGCGCCCGGGGTGAGCGGCTTTAATCGTCATACGACCGCCATGTCGCGCTGTGCACGCCCGAGCCGGTGAACGTTCGCAGCTGGAACGAGGAGCTCTCATGACCTATCGCCGTCTTGCTTGGGCGCTCGGCGCGGTAATCGCCGCGGCCATCATTCCCGTCCAGGCCCACGGCGACCCGCCGACGAAGTGTCTGACGAACACCCCGAAGGGCAAGCAGGTCTACGTCCCCTGCGATCTGCTCAACGCCGGCGCTAATTTCCCGCCGGGGCAGCGCTGCCCTCCGCCGCTCGACCAGTACCCGAAAGATGTGGCGGACTGGTGTGGCGAAGGCCCGGGCCTGGCGAGTCCCGCGCCAGCGAGTTCTGCGACGCCGGCGAGTCCTGCGACCCCAACGAGTCCTACTAGCCCGACCAGTCGTACGGCCCCGACGAGATCCACGACACCGACCAGTTCCACGACACCGACCAGTCCGACAACCCCGGTGAGCTCCACGACACCAACCAGTCCGACAACCCCGGTGAGCTCCGCGACACCAACCAGCTCTACGACCCCGACGAGCCCCACGAGCCCGGCGGCTTAGCCAAACGCTGGTGGTGTAGCGAGAACCAAGGGCGGCGGCGCCGGTCATCGCACCAAACGTGCTGGCAGACAGTCGGTTTCGATCCCTGCGGTTGCGTCAGGGGATCTGTAGGGGAAAACACTGCAACCGACTGGTTCGACGGCCGCGAGATGGACGCCTCCGCCGCGGCGCATAGATCGCGCGGCCACTGCGGGAATCAGCTCGACAGCTCCGGCGTTGGGCTGACGGTGCCGCAAATAATGAGACGTCTTAAGATCAGCGCGTCAAATAGTCCTGAGCGGGGGGCGCAATGTTGACGATTCTGAAGCGAGCGTGGGTGCCGCTCGTCGTGGTCGTGGCACTGATCATCGGCGGCGTTGCAGTGCAACGACTCAATGGCGTCTTCCCGGGACCCGGCCTGGCCAAGCCCGATCCCCGCGATGCGACCCCGCCCTATGCGACCAAGACCGCCACCTACGAAATCCTCGGGCCGCCCGGGACGACCGGCGTCGTCAACTGGATGGACGCCGAGTCATTACCGCAGAAGGCCAACTTCACCACGCTGCCCTGGGCGACGACGATCGTCGCAGCGATGCCCGGAATCTTCGCCTACGTGGTCGCCCAAGGTGACAGTCCCTCCATCAGCTGCCGGATCACCGTCGACGGCAAATTGGTCGATCAACAACAGGCCAACACCCGCGACGCGCAGGTCTCCTGCTTGGACAAATCCGCGTGAGCGACGACAGCAACGCCACGACCGACACGGACAAAATACCGGTCCCGCAACGCACTGAGGTTGAGCGCAAACCCCGTCTGGCCCGCACCATTCGCGTCCTGGCGCTGCCCATCATCATCATCTGGCTGCTGATTGCGGTGGGTGTCAACGTCTTCGTCCCGCAGTTGGAGAAGGTTGCCGAAGACGTCTCGGTGCCGCTCTCGCCGTCCGACGCGCCGTCGGTGACGGGGATGAAGCACATCGGGAAGAAATTCAAGGAGTACGACTCCGACAACCTCGTCCTGGTGACCCTGGTCGGCGACAAGCCTCTCGGCGAAGACGCGCACCGGTATTACGACGAACTGGTCACCAAGCTCAAGCAGGACCATGAGCACGTCGAGCATGCGCTGAACTTCTGGGGACAGCGATTCACGTCCTCGGGAGTCGAGAGCTACGACCACAAAGCCGCCTATGTGCAGGTCAACCTGAAGGGTGACCAGGGCGGGGCCGTCGGCGACAAATCGGTTGCCGCGGTCCGCAAAATCGTCGCGGATTCGAAACCGCCTGCGGGAGTGAAGGCTTACGTCGCCGGCCAGGGAGCCCTGACCGCCGACACGATCGTCGTCGGCGATGCGAGCCTGGCCAAGATGACGATCATCACGATCATCATCATCGCGATCATGCTGATGTTCGTCTATCGGTCCATCGGCACGGTGCTGCTGACGATGGTCATCCTGTTCGTCGGACTGGCCACCGGCCGGGGTGTGGTAGCGCTGCTGGGCGAAACCGGCATCATGGGGTTGTCGACTTTCGCCGTCAACTTGCTGACGGCGTTGGCCATCGCGGCGGGTACCGACTACGCGATCTTCATGGTCGGCCGCTATCAAGAGGGCCGCGAACGAGGCCTGACCCGCGAGGCCGCCTATTACGACACCTCCGCCGGGGTCACCAAGGTGGTGCTCGGCTCGGGTCTGACGATCGTCGGGGCGCTGGCCTGCCTGAAGTTCACCCGGCTGCCCTACTTCAGTTCGCTGGCGTTTCCGTGTGCCGTGGGTCTGCTGGTGGTGGTGGTCGCGGGGGTGACCCTGACGCCGGCATTGATCGCTTTCGCAAGCGGCTTCGGCCTTTTCGACCCGAAGCGCGAGTTCAACTACACCAGGTGGCGCCGGTTGGCGACGGCCATCGTGCGCTGGCCTGCGCCCATCCTCGCCACCTCCGTGATCCTGGCGATCGTCGGCGCCATCGGCTTGATGGGCTTCACCCCGCGCTACAACGACCTGTATTACCTGCCCGACAGCGCTGCATCAGTGCAGGCGTACACCGCGGCCGATCGACACTTCACCCAGGCCCGGCTGAACCCGGACCTCCTGATGGTCGAATCGGACCACGACCTGCGCAACACCACCGACATGCTGGTCCTGGACAAGGTCGCCGGCGCCATCTTCCGGGTGCCCGGGATCGAACGGGTGCAGAGCATCACCCGACCCCTCGGCCCGCCGATTCAAGACGGATCCATTCCGTTCCAGCTCAGTGTGCAAAGCGCGCCGATCCGCAGCAACCTGGACTACCTGAAGGGCCGCATCGCCGACATCAAGAAGATCACCGGCGATCTCGGCACGTTGATCTCGCTGTTGGAGCGTACCTACGCGGTGACGCAGGAACTCGCTAACGCCGCGGACGACAGCGCGAAAACCGCGGGCAACACGGCGGCGATCACGGACGAAATCCGGGACCACATCGCGGATTTCGACGACTTCTGGAGACCGATTCGCAGCTACTTCTATTGGGAGAAGCACTGTTTCGACATCCCGATCTGCTGGTCGCTACGAAGCCTGTTCGAGTCTTTGGACGGGTTCGATCAGCTCGCCGAGCAGTTTCACAATCTCACCAGCGACCTCACCAAAACCGCTGCGGCAACCCACCATTTGTTGGCGATCATCCCGTCGATGATCGACACGTCGAAGTCGATCCGGGATACGACGCTGACGATTTACAGCTCGTTCGACAGCCTGATCGGTCAGTTCGACCGGCTGACCGACACTAACGCCGTGATGGGTAAGTCGTTCAACGACTCTCAGGTGGAGAGCCTGTTCTACCTGCCACCCGAGATCTTCCAGAACCCGGACTTCCAGTTGGGTTTGAGCTTGATGGTGTCGCCGGACGGAAAGGCCGCTCGATTCATCATCACCCACGCCGTGGATCCGGCGACCACTAAGGGAATCGCGTCCGTCGATCAGGAGCGCCAAGCGGCCAAGGAGGCGCTGAAACTCACCTCGCTGGAGAATGCCGACATCTACCTCGGCGGTACGGCCGCGACGTTCTACGACATCGCCAACGGCGCCAAGTACGACCTGATGATCGCCGGGGTGGCCTCGATCGTGCTCATCTTCATCATCATGGTGATCGTCACCCGCGCACTGGTCGCGGCGGGCGTCATCGTCGGCACCATCGTGATGTCGCTCGGCGCGGCGTTCGGGTTCTCCACACTGATCTGGCAGCACCTTGGCAACTTCCAGTTACACTGGGTGGCTACCGAATTCGCGTTGATCGTGCTCTTGGCAGTCGGGTCGGACTACAACCTGATGCTGGTGTCCCGGATCGAGGAGGAGATCGGCGCCGGCCTGAAAACGGGGCTCATCCGCGGCATGGGCGTGACCGGCCCGGTGGTGACGGCCGCCGGTGTGGTGTTCGCCGTCACGATGGGCACGATGATCACCAGCGATCTCCGGGCGATCGGCCAATTCGGCACGACGATCGGTATCGGCCTGCTGTTCGACACCTTCGTCGTCCGGTCGCTCATCACGCCGTCGATCATGACGGTGATGGGACGCTGGTTCTGGTGGCCGAAGCGGGTACGGGTCCGCCCGGCCAGCCTGATGCTTCGGTCGGTCGGGCCGCGCCCGCTGGTTCGTGCCCTGTTGCACCAGCCTCGGCATGCGGTCCCGCGGGCATAGCATCCGGTGCCGCACCCGAAATCATGTTGAATTGGGCGCCGCCTGTTTTGCGAACCGATCAGGGCAATCGCGCGTACCCTGACCGATATGGTCAAGACCAAGACCTGTGTACATTGCGGCCACACCTTCGATCCGAAGTACCGACAGCGTGACCTGTCCGATCCGGACTGGCTTCCGGCCGCATCGGTGTATTGCTCGCATGATTGCAGTGACCGGTTCCATTGCGATATGGGGCATTGCTGCTCCGCCCACGAGAAAGAGAAGGCTCGGCGCGAAGCCGCCAAGACGGCACACTCTGGAACCTAGCGTCAGCGGAAGCGGACGTTCACCGTCGCCAAGCCGAAGATCTTGCGGCCCCCGGACTTCGCCCCGACCAGGACGACGCCGGTGCGCGTCGCCGGGTCCAGCGACTTGACCTTGCCGCTGAACTCGATATCGCAGCCTTCCTTCGCCGGCACGATCGCGGGTGCCGAGAGCCGCACCGCGTAGCGGGTGACCGCACCGGGATCGCCCGTCCACGTGGAGGCGAATCCGGCACCGAGCCCCATGGTGAGCATTCCGTGGGCGATCACGTCGGGGAGGCCGGCCAGCTTGGCGATCTCCTCGTCCCAGTGGATCGGGTTGGCGTCGCCGGCCACGCCGGCATAGTTCACCAGATCCCCGCGCGACAGCCGGGTGTGATGCACCGGTAGCTCGTCGCCAACCTTCACGTCATCGAAAGACGGTGTCCCCGGCGTGCGGGTGCTGCCGTGCTCGGCGATCCGGATCTCGCCCTCGGGGCGCACGGTCTTCTCATACGCGTCATCGGCTTCACCGACTGCGGTGAGGTCCACGTCGTGCATCATGATGTTCGGCACGGCCAGCTTGATCGCGGGATCGACATCCTCGGCGGTGACCCCGACGACGGTGGTGTGCAGGGTGTGCACCCGCTCGCCGGCCGCGTCGGTGAACGTGTTGGTCACTGTGATCAGGTCCCTGCCGGCGATCCGGCGCACCGAGGTCAGCTCGACGTCGATGTGCAGTTCGTCGCCGGCCACGATCGGGCGGTGCTGCTCGAACAGCTCCTCGGTCTGCATGTAGGTGTCGTAGCCGACGACGACCTGTTCGAACATGCGGCGATTGCAGGTCATGCCCGGCGTCGACGTGAACGTCAGCGGCGCGACCAGGTCCGGATAGCCCAGTTCAGCGGCGGCGGCGACGTCCCAATGCGCGGGGTGGTAGTCCTGCACCGCGCGGGCGTACTCGCGCAACTTCTCCCGGCCGACCAGGTAGGTGCCGTCCATCTGGTAGTAGTGGCCGACCCGCGATTCGAGCGTCGACGCTTCTGCTGTGGTCATGTATTGCTCAACTTTTCTATCGGCCGGTTCTTTGCGGCCGACCAGTGCACACTAGCGCGCGTTGCGGCGAGGACGACGTCCGCGGATTCCCGGCGAGGCCGCCGTGTCGAAACCTATGCTGCCCGCATGACCGAGTTCCGTGCCTCGCCCCCGCCGGATCTTCCCGGCGTTCCCTCGGCCGAGGGAACGTTGCCCGGCCCGGATCAATTGGTCGGCCGCCCGCGCGCGTTGCCCGTGGATGTGCTCGGCGAATTGCACGGTCCGTTGTTCTACGCCGACTTCAACGGCGGCTTCAGGAAGCTCTACGCGTGTTCGCTCGAACTCGTCACCGAGCTGTGCGACGAAAGCCGCTTCGCCAAGAACTTGACGGTCACCCTCGCCCGGGTCCGGCCGTTGGCCGGCGACGGCCTGTTCACGGCCTACCACGGCGAACCGAATTGGCAGCGTGCCCACGATGTGCTGCTGCCGGGCTTCAGTTACGCGGGTCTGCGCAACTACCACGCGGCGATGCTGGACATCAACTGCGCAATGCTCGACCGGTGGGACGCCATCGCCAGCGCCGGGGCCGGGGCGGTCGACGTGTCGAACGACCTGCAGAAGCTGGCGATGGACACCGTGGCGCTCGCCGGATTCGGTTCGCGCTTCGAGTCTTTCGAGTGCCCCGGCCTGGCACCGATCCCGCAGAGCTTCACAACGGCGCTGGGGGAGTTGGCATCCGAAGCGCCGACGCCGGCGTTCGACGACGAATTGGCCACGCTGCACACGTTTATCGACGGGCTGATAGCGCAGCATCGATCCGGTGACCGTGAGTTCGAGGACCTGTTGGCGCTGATGCTGCAACAGGATTCGGACGGAAAGCCTGTACTGGAGACCCAGAACATCCGCAACCAGATCATGACCTTCCTGATCGCCGGTCAGCTCACCACGTCGGAATTGATGCCTAACGCGCTGTACAACATCGTCAGCGACCCGGCGGTGCTGCATCGGGTGCGGGCCGAGGTGGACACCGTGTTCGGGGCCGACGACGGCTACCTGCCGTGCTACGACGACATCGGCAAACTGACCTATCTGCGACAGGTCATCGAAGAAACCCTGCGACTGTCCCCGCCCGTGCTGAATTTCGATCGAATGGCCTTGGAAGACACCGTGATCGGTGGGAAGTATCCGATCAGGCGCGGCGAGGCGGTCACGGTGCTCACCGGCGCGCTACACCGCCAGCCGCAGTGGGGTGACAATGTCGAACTCTTCGATCCCGACCGCTTCGCCCCCGACCGTTCGACGGCCCGGCCGGCAGCGTTGTTCAAACCTTTCGGAACCGGCGCCCGATCCTGCATCGGCCGGCAGTTCGCGCTGCATGAGGCGGCCATGGCGCTGGCCCGGATCGTCCATCGCTACCGCCTCATCGACGCCTATCACTATGTGCCGCAGTGGGAGACCGCGACCAGTCGCCGGCCGGTCGGATTCCGGCTCGAGGTCCTCCGGCGCACAACGCAGGACCGTCAGATCGGCACGCCCGGTGTTGCGGCAGCGTCCGGACAGAACGTGGAGCGCCCGACGGCGATCACGGCAGGCACCCGGCTGGCCGTCTTGTATGGCTCGAACCTCGGCACCTGCCGCGCACTGGCCCGCCAATTCGCGGACGATGCCACGGCTTTGGGCTGTACGGCGTCGGTCGCCTCCCTCGACGATGCCGCGGGGGGCTTCCCCGAAGCCGAGGCGGTGGTGATCATCGCGTCCTCGTACAACGGGCAGCCGACCGATGACGCGCGCGCCTTTCTCACCTGGCTGCTCGACACGAATGCCACGCTCGGTCCGACGCCCAACGTCGCGGTTCTCGGTGTGGGTGACCATAACTGGGCTGACACCTACCAGGTGATCCCGCAGCGCATCGACGAGCGCCTCGGCGAGCTGGGAGCCAACCGATTGGTCCCGCGGGCGGCGGCCGACACCTCTGGGGACATGGTCGGCACGATCGAGGAGTTCGCGGCCGCGCTGTGGTCGTCGCTGGCCGAACGCTTCGGCGACCCGGATGCCGCGCCGCTCGCGGACGCGGCCGAACCGCTCTACGAGCTGCGCCGGATCGTCGGTCCGGTGACGGCGGCGATGGACGCGCGGTCGTCGGTGATCCCGATGACCGTCGTCGAGAGAACGGAGCTGGTCAAGCCCGGGCTGGGTCAGGCCAAAACGAGTGTCCGGGTGCAACTTCCGGACGGCGTCGACTACCAGACGGGCGATCACCTCACGGTGATGGCCGACAACCCGCCCGAGGTTGTCGACGCGGTTCTGGCCCAACTCGGCATCGACCCCGGCCTGCGGCTGGCGATCAATCCTCGGCGCAGCTCCCGACGGCTCATCGCGCTGGACCGGGAAGTCAGCGCCCGAGAATTGCTCACGCATTTCGTCGAATTGCGAAAGCCGTTGACCGGCAGCCAATTACGCAGTCTGGCTGCGGCGAACAGCAATCCCGAGGAGTGTCGGCGGCTCACCGCACTGGCCGAGGGTCCAGACGGCTGCCCGCTCAGCGTGTTGGAATGCCTCGACGAATACCCGGGTTGCGTTCTCACTGGTGCCGAACTTCTCGAACTGCTGGATCCCATGGTGCCGAGGCACTATTCGATCGCGTCGTCGTCGCTGCTGTCGCCGCGCACCGCAGGACTGATCGTCAGTGTGCTGGATGCGCCAGCCCGTTCCGGTCATGGCCTGTTCAAAGGCGTAGCGTCCAACTACCTCGCGACAGTCCAGCCCGGACAATCGATTCGGGCACGGGTTGACCCGGCCCGCAAGGCGTTTCGGGCCGGTGCCGATCCGGCCAGGAACGCGATCCTGGTCAGTGCCGGTACCGGGGTGGCACCATTCTGCGGTTTCCTCGGCGACCGGCTGGCCGCACAACGAGACGGAGCGCCGGTGGCGCCCGCGCTGTGCTTTTTCGGGGTTCGTGACCCGGAGGTCGACTACATCTTCCGCGACAAGTTCGAGCAGGCTGAGGCCATCGGTATCGTGCGGATGCGCCCGGCGTTCTCCCGTGCGCCGCAGGACGGGGTTCGCTACGTGCAGCACCGAATCGCCGCTGACGCCGACGAGGTGTGGGATTTGTTGGGCGACCCGGCCAAGGACACCCACGTCTACGTGTGCGGCGATGGCGCGCGGATGGCGCCGGCCGTGCGCGGGTCCTTCCTGGACATCTATCGGGCGCGGACGGGCGCCGGCGACGAGCGAGCCCGCGAATGGTTGAACGGCCTGATCGAATCCGACCACTATGTCGAGGATGTCTGGGCGGGCTGAGCCTCGTCAGGAGGCGTCGCGCAGGCGTGTCTGCACGTCGGTCAGTTGCCGGCCTCGATTGACGCGACCCGCGCTGCCGCGTCGGGGCCGCAGAACCGCTGCAGGTCCACTCCGCCCGCGCCGACCAGGTCGTCAACGCGTCGCTTGAGGTCGCCCGAGGACAGGTGGGCGTACAGGTGTGCACCCGGGCACGAGGTCGGGGCCAGGTCACGATGGCCCGCCAGGGTGTCGGTCGGAACGTGAAAATTCTGGGCCGCCCAGGCGAATGCGCGCGCCGCTCCCAGGAGCTGGGCCTCCGGCACGGCCTCCTGATCGAAGTCCCCTTCGCAGAGGACCAGGAAATGGCCCGTCGTGTCGTAGTCGGTGGCGGTGTCGCCCGCGATTTCGGTGCTTCGCAGTTCGTAGATGTTGCCATTGCGGTCGACGCCGACGTGATAGGCGATGTCGATCCATCCGTGCTGGTCCTGGTGGTAGCGCTGATCCTGTCGGAGATGGTTTGGGGCATTGCGGTTTTCGCCGAGGACGACGGCCTCATGGTGCAGAGTCATCCGGGTGATGGTGTGGCGCTTCCCTCCGGCGCGGGCCGGTCGCGCGCCCCAGGCGTCCCGGCATAGCAACGGTGCCGACGTCGCGGCGGTCAGGCGTGCAGCGATCGTGGGCGCGGGAACCGCGAGTGGCGCCTCAGACGCACTCGCGCAGCCGCCGACGAGGGTCGCCGCCGCGGCGCTGCCTGCCATGGCCAGCAGTTGGCGGCGGCTGACACCAGCCGGCCTGCCGCACGCTGGCTCACACACGGTCCTCACCATACGGGCCCGACGTCGGCCCGGGGGAGGCCTTCATTCACGGGCCGGCCAGCGCGTCGCGCACGCGCCCGCGCGCCCGGTCCAGCCGGGCGGCGGCCTCGGTCGCGTCAATGCCCGCGCGCAGGGCGACGATCGCGGTCTTGGCGTGACCGCCCGCGGCGGCCAGCGCGGCGGTCGCGGTCTTTTCGTCGACGCCGGCCACGTCGCGGACGATCCGCACCGCCCGGCGGCGCACCTTCGCATTGGTCGCGCGCACGTCGACCATCCGCGGTCCGTACGCCTTGCCGAGCGCGATCATCACGCTCGTCGACAGCGCGTTGAGCACCACCTTCTGCGCGGTGCCCGCGGTCAGCCGCGTGGAGCCGGCGAGCACCTCCGGCCCGGTCAGCAGCTCGATCAGCACGTCGGCCGACGCCTCGCTGGCCGGGTTGTTGACGATCGCCACGGTCAGCGCGCCCGCCCCGCGCGCGTGCGCGAGCGCCCCGAGCACGTACGGTGTGCGGCCCGACGCCGTGATCCCGACGAGTGCGTCGGCGGCGGTCAGGCCGGCGAGATCGGCGGGGTCGAACGCGTCCTCGGCACCTTCGATGGCCTCGGTCAACGCCGTCGGCCCGCCCGCGATCACGCCGCGCACCAGGTCGGTGCCGAACGTCGGCCCGCACTCGGCCGCGTCGAGCATCCCGAGCCGACCGGGTGTCCCGGCACCCGCATAGATCAGGCGGCCGCCGCGGTCGAGCCGCGCGGCGAGCGCCTCCGCCGCCGCCGCGATACGCGGAACGGCCGCCGCCAGCGCGCCGTGCGCTTCGGCCTCGGCGGCGACGAGCAGCCCGACGACCTCGGCGATGGGCCGCGCGTCGAGGTCGTCGAGCCCTGGCCGCACGGCCTCGGTGGCGAGCGCATCGATCCCTTGTGCGACAACGACTTGCGGATCCCCGCCCACACGAATCACATACGGCTCGTGGATCGTCCCCAGCCGCAGCGCGCCGTCCAGCGCGTCGCCGACCGCCGGGATCAGATCGAGGCGGCTGCGCAGCGCCGGCACCCCTGCCAGGCCGCCGGCCATCGCCACCGGGCCCGCTCCGACCGCGCGCGCCGTCGCGGCCAGCGCGTCGGCGGCTTGGGCGACGATCGCCCGGGCCGCGCCGTCGCCCACCGCGGCGAGGACGTCGGGCGCGAAGGACGCGACCGCGGCGGCATCGCCGAGTTGCGCGGGCCAGGTCTTCGGCGCGCCGAAGCGGTCGCGGGCGGCGTCGAGCAGCACGGTGGACGGGCCGCGGCCGTCGTGGGCGCGCAACGCCGCGCGCAGCCCGGCGGCGCCGATCCACGCGCCACCACCCTCGTCGCCCAGCAAGGGGCCCCAACCGTCCGCGGTGCGCAGGGCGCCGTTCGCGTCGATCGCGAGCGCCACGACGCCGGTGCCCACGATTAGCACGGCGCCCGGCTCACCGCCCAGCGCACCCGCGTGCGCGGTCACGGCGTCACTGGTCACCGCGACGCGCCGCGCCCGCAGCGACGCCAGCAGCGCATCGGCCAGCGCGCGCGCCGCGTCGGGCGCCGCCAGCGCCCCGGCGGCGCCCACCACCACCTGGTCGACGGCGCCGAAATCTCTTGCAAGCTCGTCTGCCAAGCCCACGATCGCCGCCTCCGCGGCCCGCACGCCGCCGGGCATCGCGAGCCCCGGCGCGCCCGCGCCCTCGGCCTTGCGTCCGCCCGCCGCGGCTCGGCAGCGCGTCTTGCCGAGGTCGACGGCGAGAATCACCGTATTTTCTCGGCGAATTCGATGACGTTGCCGTCGGGGTCGGCGATGTGCAACGTCCTTTCACGCCACGGTCGATCCACCGGTCCGCGCAGGATCTCGACGCCGAGCCCGCGTAACCGATCCGCTTGCGCATCCACGTCTTCGATCAAAAAGCCGATCTCACCGCAGGGCGCGGTACCGCCTTCGCGACCGATCAGCTCCGGCAGCTTCGAGCGTTCGAACAGCGAGAACTTCGTGTTCTCCAGTTCGAACTCGACGTACCCGTCGCCCTCGGTTCGGACCCGGAGCCCGATCACGTCGCGGTAAAACGCCACCGACCGGCTGAGCGACTCGACGTAGTGAATGACGTAGTCCACGCGGCGCATATATGAAACCGTAGCGGTTTCCGCTGCTAGCTCAAGGAAGTTCAGCAACCGGTGAATATCGGAGCGCGGCGCTGGGCTGACGCCGCCACGCCCTCGCGGAAGTCGGCGGTCGCCGCGAGGCGCGTTTGTTCCTCGAGTTCGTGGGCGGTGGCGGCCGCGACGGCCTCGGCGAGCCCGGCGCGCATGGTGGCGCGGATGCTCGTGAGCGCCAGGGGAGCCGAGGCGGCGATGCGCTCGGCGAACCGAATCGCCGCCGGGCGGACATCGCCGTCGGCGGACAGTTCATCGAAAAGTCCTGATGCATAGCCAATTTCACCACCGAAACGCTCACCGGTGAGCATCCACTCGAGCGCTTTTTGCTGGCCGACGACACGTGGCAACGTGGCGGTGATGCCGGAGCCGGGATGAAAACCGAGCCGGCTGAAGTTGGCCGCAAATTTCGAGGAGGGTGCCGCCACTCGGAAGTCTGCGCTCAGCGCAAGCCCGAGCCCACCGCCGATCGCGGCGCCGTGCACCGCCGCGACAACAGGCTTTTGGCGCGGAACAACCGGACGGCCTGGGTATAAAGCTCGTTGGGTGACGAGCGATTCTCGGCGGGCCGGGAGAAGTCGGCGCCCGCGCAGAAGTGTTTTCCCTGCGCGCACAACACGATCGCCCGGCATTCGATCTGGTCGTCGAGTTGCTCGTAGGCATCGGCGATGCGTGTGATCAAGGTGGTGTCGAAGTAGTTGTTCGGGGGCCGATGGATCTCCACCACGGCCACGTGGCCGACGAATTCGATGGTGACATCTACAGTGGTCATAGCAGCTCCAACAGTCCGCGCACGGCAGCATTGAATGTATCGGGCCGGTCCATGTTGGCCGCATGCCCCGCGTTGTCGATGACCAGCTTGCGGGAATTGGGGATCTTGTGGTGCATGTAGTCGGCCGGGGCCAGGAAGTCGGTGTCTTGCGCGCCGACGACCACCAGCGTGGGCACCCTGATGCTGTCGAGCGATGTGATGACGCGAGCGTCCTTTTGAGCCATCACACCACGGGCGGCGCGAGCCAACCCGTCGGGATGCTCGTGCACCGCCTGCGCGACTTCCGCCGACATGTCGGCGCGTCCGTCGTCCCGCTCAAGTTCTTGAGCGCGTCGTTCCACCCAAGCGTTCCACTTGTCGCGCGCCACGTCGTTGCGATAGCCCGGCCCCGTGTCGACCAGCACTAGCGCGGCCACGCGCTGGGGATGGGTCAGGTGAAAAGCGAGGGAAAGATAGCCGCCCAACGACATTCCGCCCACCACCGCCGATCGGCGCCGGCGGCGTCAAGGATGGCCGCCATGTCGGCGACGCCGATTTCCTGGCTGTAGCAAGCCATCTCGTCGGGCGCGTCGCTGCTCCCGTGGCCGCGCTGGTCCCAGACGATCACCGGCCGGTCGACGCTCAGGGCCGCGATATTCGTGTTCCACATGCCCGCGGTGGCTCCGAAACCGTGCGATGAGCACGAAGAGCACGCCCGTCTTGGCGAGTTGCTCTGCGTGCCCTCCGCACGGCATCGTGGACGTTGATCGGGTGTGGCAGTTCGGGTCCTCACGAATAGTGCAGCGCCAGTGCGTGATACGGGCCGCAGCCGCGACGAGGAGGTCCGATTCGCCGGCCGCCGTCAGTCGTTCACTCCCGCGGACGCATTCGGATCGGGATCGGGCGCGTGCTCGAGAATCCAGCGCAGCAGCTCATCCGCGGGCACTGCGGGACTGTGAACGAAGCCCTGGGTGATGGTGCAGCCGTAGCGCCGCAGCGCGTTCAACGTGATCTCGTCTTCGACACCCTCGGCGACCAGGTCCGCCCCCAGGCTGTTCGCCAGTGCCACCGTGGACCGCACGATGGCCACCGACCGTGGATCGTGGGCGAGCCGTGCCACGAAGATCCGGTCCAGTTTCAGCTCGTCGACCGAGACGTCTTGCAGGCGTGCCAGAGACGACCAGCCCGTACCGTAGTCGTCGAGTGAGATGCGAACGCCGAGGCGCTGCAACTCGGCGACGGTATTGCGCGATCGCACCGAGTCGACCAGCGCGCTCTCGGTGATTTCGATGATCAGCGAGTCGGGGGGCAAATCGTGGATTCGCAGCAGCCGCTCGATGGCGCCGATCAGGTCGAGGTCAAGCAGGTTGGTGGTGGAGAGGTTCACCGCAACGCTCAGGTCGATGCCCTGTTGGCGCCACCAATGGATCTGCTCGAGGGCGCGGTTGACCGTACGGTTGGCCACCATGCGCATCAGCCCGGCGCGTTCGGCGGCGGGCAGGAACTCCTCCGGCAGCAGCAGCCCGCGGCGGGGATGATGCCAGCGCAGCAGGGCTTCGACGCTGTGGATACTGCCGTCGCTGGCGTTGATCTTCGGCTGGTAATGCAACGCCAGCTCGTCGCCGTCGAGCAACGCGGCGCGCAGGTCTTCGATGAGGTTGGGGTCGTTGTCGCGGTACAGCTCGAACGTCGGATCATACACCGCGATCTTGCTTTTGGCGGTTTTGGCTTGGGGGATCGCCGTCTCGGCCCGATTCAGCAGCTCCTGAGGGTGGTCGCAATGGTCCGGGCAGAGCGCAATAGCGATGCGCGCATCGACCTGCACGGTGATCGGATCCAGCTCGAACGGTTCGCTCATGGCCTCGAGGATGCGACCCGCCTGAGCCCGCGCGGCGATGAGGTCGGAGCCTTCGGCCATCAGTATCGCGAATTCGTGTCCACCGGCGCGGGCGAGCAGATCGTCGTTGCGCACGCAGTCCGCGAGGCGGTTGGCGATGTGGGACATCAACTCATCGCCGAAGCGGTCACCGAGCGAGGTGCTGATCTCTTGGGACTCATACACATTCAGCAACAGCAGCGCCCGGTGTGATGACGTTCTGGCGACCGGCAGCAAGGTCCCAGGGGAGGCGCGACCGGATCCGGCGGTCAAAGCCGTTGCGAGCGAACGGCGATTGGGCAGCCCGGTCAGCTCGTCGGTCATGGAGTGTTTGTGCTTGTCGGCGAGCACGCTGAGATCGCGGAAGGTCACCGCGAATCGCGCGGCGGTTGCGATCAGGCTCGCCGCAGCCAGCGTCACGGCGAGTAACGAATTGTGCCCCATGACGGCGACTCCCAGCGCCACGACGGTACACATCACGGGCTTGATGTAGGGACCGAGACCGCGCCTCGTTGTCGGCAGCACCGACGACGCAGGCGCCCAGCAGGCCGTCGCCACCAACAATGACGAGCCGGCCCAGCAGGCATCGAGCAGAGTGCCCACCCGATAGGAGCCGGCGGATGTCTGGAAGAGATAGACCGTGTCGGCAGCCGCATACACAACAAATCCGGCGACCAGCAGACTCCAGCGGAAGTCCTTGCGCCAACCGGCAATTGGCACCATGCTGGCGGCCATCGCCAGCAGGATCAGGTCTCCCCACGGGTACAACAGCCCCACCAGTACTGTGGCCGGAGTCCGAGTGGTGGCTGCGTGGATCGGGCCGGCCGTCAGCGCCACGGCAACCGCGGCCGCGGTCAACGCGCACACCAGGGCGTCGATCCGGAGCGGAACGGGCACCGACTTCAGCCGCGTCCGTATGAGTAACAGGATCCCGCCGTAGACGAACGGATAGAACACGAGGTACGCCGGATCGGCCGCCGACGGTGACTGCACGTGCGGCACGTACAGGGCGTAGATGACATCGCCGATCGCCGAGCATGTCATTCCGGCTGCGATCAGAACCCAGGCCACCCGATCGCCGGCCACGCGGTATGCGCGGACGCCAATCAGGCCGGCCGCCGCCAGGTTCAACGCCGAATACAGAATCTTGTTGAAGAACGCGCTCTGAATCGTGTTGAGGTTGAGCACCGTTGACGCTGCGAACGCGACCACCCCGACCGTCAGCACCCCGAGGGCAACGCGAATCGCCGTCGGGGGCCACGGAACGCTCTTGGTCGTGTTGTTGAGTCGCTCCGGCGCCGCGACGCCGGACATCGTCCCAGATGCCGGCATGAGCGCCGTGTGATGGCCTGCGGCGGCGCGGGCGGGCGCACCCGCCACCCGATCTTTGGTGTCCGATGACCGCGAGTCCGTCGCCTCGGGCGGGGCGAAGGGAAACGGCACATCGGGCACAAAACTGCGGATACATTGGCCGCCTTGACGTTTGGCGGCATACATAGCCAAGTCCGCGTGGCGGAGCAGCTGGTCGACGGAGCAGTCCGGTGTGGTGGCCACCGTGAATCCAATGCTCGGACGCACCGTCAGGGGAACGCCCTCGATCACGATCGCCGCGCCGAACGCCTCGAGAATACGATGCGCCGCAGCTTGTGACTGCTCGACGGAAGCTTCGATGAGCACCGCGAATTCATCGCCGCCCAGGCGGGCAACAGTGCCAGCGTCTCCCAACGCGCCGGTGATCCGACCGGCGACCCGGATCAGCAGCTCGTCGCCGGCCGGATGGCCCAAGGCGTCATTGACCATTTTGAAGTTGTCCAGATCGAGGCACAGCACCGCAACCGGCGACGCATCGTGTCGTCGCTGGGCGACGACTTGTCCCAGGCGCTGCATGAAGTGAGCCCGGTTCGCCAAGCCGGTCAGGTTGTCGTGGAACGCTTCCCGTGCGACTTCGGACAGCAACTTCTGGTTTTCGAGCAGCACCACGAACTGTCGGCCGAGCACCGAGGCCACCAGGATTGTCAGTGCGGCGGCCATCGGCCCGCGGGGCAGGAGGGCCGCCGTGTTGGCGACCCCGACCGCGGCGGCCACGACGAGCGGGACGTAGGGCAGCCACAGCAAGATACGGGATGTGATTTCATCCCGCCGGGCCCCGGTGGGCAACTCGGTGATGCTGGACAAGCCGGCCAACGCCAGCATCCATATCCCGGCCACCCAGCCCAGGTCGGCCAGACCGTCGCCGTGATAGCTGCCCACCCCGGTGTAGAACACCATCACTATGTCGGCAACCGAGATCGTGCCGATACCGCAGGCCAACAGAGTCCGGCTCGGCAGGTCGTCGGGATGAAGCCGGGAAATCATGATGATCGCCGTCGTCAAGAGGACGATATCAGCGAATACCTGCGTGACCGTTACGGGCAGCGAGCCACTGTTCGCGCGAAATTGCTTGTCGAGCACGAATACCCACGCGATGACGAACAGAGAAGTTGCCACGATGAGGCCGTCCAGCACCAATCGCCGCGGGCTGCGGCGCGACAAATGGGATAGCAGCATCAAGGACAGCATGGTGCAGACCGGATACACCGACAGCACGACCTCGGCGGCGGGGTGGGCGGCGTGTTCCCCTTGCGGACGCAGCTCATAGACCGCCCAGATGACTTCGCCGACGGCCCACCCCAGCAGGGCGGCCACCAGCGCAACCCATCCCACTCGCCGACGGCGGTCGGCGGCGAAGTGAGCGGCGTAGCCGGCGCATGCCGCCGCGTACACAAGACACACGACCAGCGTCGCCTCGTCGGCCGGCCGAGTCGCGTAGCTGTCGTTCCACCCGAAGATCGTCGACGCCGCGATCAGGGCGGCCGCGACGCAGTATCCCCCGAGGACGAACCACCCCACGCGCGCCGGCAGCCCGAAGCGTCGCCACGGATTCCCCGTCCCGCGTTTCATACCCCGCCCCAGCCGATCTGCGCCTGTCGGTCAACTCAGGGAGAGCGTCACTATGCGCTAGAGCAGAATAAGCCGCGGCGCCATTGTCGGGGAGATGATCAGATGCTCTTATGCAGGCGACTTGATATTGACTAGAGCGTCAAAAATTGGCCCGGGCGAATTGATTATTGCCGCGCACTACGTAAGCGATCCGCGCCCCTTGCGGCGAAATTCGCACGCCGGGATGAGGGGCCGAGCCGGCACCCGTAGGGCGCCTGCCGTGGTGTCGCGGACGAGCCGGTACCGTCCAAACCTGCAGTTTGCAAAAGATTTACAAGCCGACGATCAGTATGTACAGTCGTCTAATAGTGCATCAGCGGTATGGACACTCGGTGCCGTCCACCGCAAGCCGTGGGCCGCCTCGTGTCGGTGTGTTAGGAGCATCATGGACCTCACGCGGAAGACCGGGCGGGCAACGGTGGCGGGACGATGAGCAAGCGGTGGGTCCGGTCGACGGGGTCATCCTCCACCCGCCTGATCGACCTCAATCAGCTGCCGATCGGTCTGATCGACATCGAACTCAACATGCCGCCAACGGAACTCGTGCACGACAGGGCCACTTTCGCGCTCCGTCCCGAGGACGGGCCGCCCACCGCGGTGTTGAAGGTGGCCCGCGGTCTTCAGCGCGCCGCGGAACTGCGTACGCAGCGGCGCGTGCTCGCCGAACTCGCCATCCACCAGGGACTCGACGACGAATGGCGCGAGCTGCTGCCCCGGATCCTGGCGTTCGATGAGCGCACCGCGGCGACCACGTCCGTTGAGTCCTATCGGCCGGGAATCGACCTGGCGGATCTGCTGGCACGCTGCCCGGGCCACGTCGAGGAACTGACCGTTGCGGCCCTGACCGCGATCGCGCCGTTGCACCAACGGACCGCCACGATCATCGGCGTCGACAACGTTTGCATGCTGCGGCGATGGGTCGTCGAACCGCTGGCCGCCCTGACGGATATGTGCCGCCGGCTGGCTCCGGGCCTGGTTCCCGAGGTGGACCGGCTTGGCACGATGCTGCGGCAGGCTTTCGTCGGCCGGCGTATGCCGGTGAGCTGGACCCACGGTGACTTCACCCCGGCCAATGTCCGGGTGGCCGGGGTGCAGGGCCCGGTTACCGGCATCGTGGACTGGGGTGGGGCGCGGCCGGGCAGGCCGGCGCAGATCGACGAGTATCTGCTCATCCTCGAGGCGAGCTGCCAAGTCGAGCGAGCCGATCTGGGTGCGCTCGTCGCCGAGCGACTGCGCGCGGGCGGGCTGTCAGCGCGCGAGCGCAACTCCCTCGATGCCGCACGCCGGCGTCCCGACGGCGAGATCGCCGAGCCCGGGCCCGTCGATGATTTCGTCGACGAGCGCGTCGCCATCCTGCTGACCTGGCTGCACCGCGTCGCCGATTTGTGGCGTAAGCGCGCCACCCCCCCGAACCAACACACCTGGTTCGCCGCCAATGTGTCCCCGGTGCTCGCGGGTACCTGGCACCGGACCAACTCTTCACATGGCGCGCCGAGGACTGCGTCACCGCCCGGCGACAATGCCCGGCGCCGCGCCGGACCCGAGGATGCGTGCCCCCGCTAGCCCTGGGTGCCAGCGATTGTTCGCAATTTGACTTGTTTTGGCGCTTAGATGTGGCCCGGTTGCTACTGTTCCCCGCATGGCGGACGCGCGTTTGATGGGTGACGGCTCAGCTGGCCAGCCCAACGACGGCGCTGGGGTGGACGGTGTCCGGCGCGTCGAGCGGCGGCGCAACGGTGGCACGCCTGCGTCACCGCGCGATGTCCTCTCCGAGTTGCCCGCCGTAGTGGTGCTGGAGCGGTTCCCGGTTCCCACTTTGGCGATCGCTCGCGACGGCACGATCTTGTTCGCGAACACCGCGTTTGCCTCGATGGTGGGTTACCAGCCGGAGAACGTCGCGGGGCTCGCGTTCAGTCAGCTCTTCCACATGGATCCGGCAGCGTTGTCGGCGCTCTCCAGCGTCGATGCGCTGGCGAATATGGTTGTGGAGCTGCGGCATTCGGAGGGTTGGACGGTGCGGGCCAGGATGAGCAAATCGGCGCTGCTGCGCCGCGATGACCCGGTGACCCTGGTGACTTTCGACAATCTGACCGAGCGGCTGTGGGGTGACGAGCGATAGCTCGTCGGGTTGGTCCCTCAGCTGCCGGCGTGCCGCGGCCCTTGCCGTAGCGACTCCCGGGCAAGAAACTCGCGGAAGTAGGCGAGCGAGGTGTCGCCGACGATCGCCGGTAGGAGCAGTTCCAGGGACCGGGTCAGCCGGCTGATGTGATCGTTGCCCTCTCCAGTTTCGGGGAGTATCTGGGCGCCGAGCATGCAGTTGAGTATCGATTCGCTGACCATGACGGGATCGAGCCCTTCGCGCAGGTCGCCTTCGGCGCTCGCGAGGCTGGACTGCGCCGTTATCGCCTCGAGTCGGCTGCTCCAGACCTGGGAGGCCGCGCTGTTGAACTCGGCCAGTCCGCGGGCGAGTTGGTCAGCTGTCCGGGCCGTTCTGTCGGACACCAGGAGGTCGGTGACGACGAAGACTCCATGGATCAGGTTCTCGAGGGCGGGCGCAGATGATTGGCACACGTGCCGGAACGCTTCGCGGGTCAGGTTGGTGCCTTGTTCGATGATCGCGGTCGCCAACGCTTCTTTCGAGTCGAAGTGGTGGTAGAGGGCGCCCTTGGTCATGCCGGCACGTTCGATGATCTCGCCCAGCCCCGCGGCGGCGTATCCGACCTCGCCGAACAAACCCATCGCGGCGTCAAGGATTTTTTGGCGGGTGACTTCGGACCGGGCTTGGGGAGCCATCGTCCTTAGACCTCCGGATCTGCGGTAGACGTGTGTTGGCGCGCTGGCTGGCGGTCCGGCTAAGAGTCGGTGGGTGCCGAGGCGACGGCGTGAAGATCGGCCGCGGGCGCCTCAGGGGACACCTTTCTCACGGCCAGGGCGTGGCGCCGCGTGATGAATTGGGTGAAGTAGTCAATCCGATCGGGATTGGTAACGCTGGGCAGTATCAAGATCCAGGCTTTCTGCAGGTTGTCGAGGTGTTGCTCGGGTTGGTCGAGGTCGCTGATCTGGCGGACCCCCACCCACAGCGCCACCAGTATCTTGGCGATGTCCTCCGGGTCCTGGGGGCTGACGACATCGCCCTCTTCGACCGCCTTTTTGATGAGCGAGGAGACGATCTCACTCCACGTCTGCCACATGGCAGCCGTGTTATCCAGGGTGTCGAGCAGTCGGACGCCGGCCCGGGCCACCTCGTGCTGGGTGTCTTGAACGGCGAGGAGGTAGACCAGCTCGATCAGTGTTTCCAGTCCCGACA
The DNA here is from genome assembly GCF_035617725.1 of Mycobacterium sp. 94-17. Lineage (NCBI taxonomy): Bacteria > Bacillati > Actinomycetota > Actinomycetes > Mycobacteriales > Mycobacteriaceae > Mycobacterium > Mycobacterium sp. 94-17. Next base: position 65,532 of record NZ_JAPIYN010000010.1, on the reverse strand, counting down.
TCCTGCGGGCAAGCAACTCGGTGATCGCCACACGACTGAGCTCGGTGAAGTCGTCGATGATCGCGAGTGCCAGTGCTTGCTTGGACGGGAAGTGAAAGTACATGGCGCCCTTGGTGAGCTCGGCATCCGCCAGGATGTCATCGAGGCTGACCATGCTGTAGGGGCTGTGAGCGAATTGGCGCGACGCGGCGTCGATGAGTCGTTGGCGCGTGTTGCCGGCGCGTCGTTCACCGGTTTCGGTCATCGCCCTCCTTGGCTCGTGACGGCCGCCGCGCAGCGGAGAGACCGCTTGCCAAGACATTTCTTCGACGGAGTCCGTGTCTTTGATGATAGGAGGTGACGCCCCGTGGGCCGTGCGGACCCGCCCGCGGGGCGGCGATGTACATGCCTTGGTCTTCCGCCGATCCGCAGTCTGCCCCCTCGCTGGCATCCCGCGTTTAGTCATGTTTGGGATCTTACTAGGAGACTGCCAGTTTGTTAACTATGACAGGTGATGTCAGGTAGTAGGTATCCTGTCGAAATTGATCCGTTACTCCTTGGCGATCCCCGGCGAGGAGGGCGCGAAGCTCACACAAATGGCGGGAAACCGTTGTCAGGCAAGGGCGTGACGCCGGGTGATGAATTGGGTGAAGTAGTCGATCCGCTCAGGGTTGACGATGCTGGGCAATGCCAGCAGCCAAGCCTTGTGAAGGTTGTCGGCATGTTGCTCGGATTGGTCGGCATCGCTGATGCGGCGGATGCCCGACCACAGCGCCACCAGGATCTTGGCGATGTCCTCGGGATCGCGGTCCGCGGTGACGTCGCCGTCGTCGACGGCCCGTCGGATAAGCCTGGTGACGAATTCGATCCACGTGGGCCAGAGCGGGGGGGTGGCGGTGTCCATCGTGTCGAGCAGTCGGACGCCGGCCCGGGCCACCTCGTTTTGCGCGTCTTGAACGGCAAGGACGTGGACGAGTTCGATCAGTGTTTCCAGTCCCGACATCCTGCGGGCAAGCAACTCGGTGACCGCCGCGTGGCTGAGCTCGACCAGGTCGTCGATGATGGCCAGAGCCAGCGCCTGTTTGGACTGGAAGTGAAAGTACATGGCACCTTTGGTGAGCTCGGCCTCCGCCAGGATGTCCTCGAGGCTGACCACGCTGTACGGACTGCGGGCGAACTGGTGTGATGCGGCGGCGATGAGTCGCTGACGTGTGTTGTCGGCTCGTCGGTCACCGGATTCCATCATTGCCCTGCCTGTCTCGTCGCCGGCGGCGGGGCAGCGGTGCGATCGCTTCGCGCCGAGGCACTCCTGTCGCCGGCTCCTTGGCCTCGATGTTCGGGAAACAACGCGCCGGCTCGGTGCTGACCCGCCCTGCGGCGGTGGCCCTGTCCGTCGACGTCATTTCGGGTGAGTGCGGTCGGCTCAGGATGAGCTTCCCGATATTTACTCATGCTTTATACGCTGAAGCAATACTTTTAGTTCAGCTATTAGGATCATAGCATGTCTATCGGTATGTGCGCTTGGCGATGCGAGACGGGTCATCGGTTCGAAGCTCACCGGACTGTTAAGCCCATGTCACCCGAGCACTCTGATGCTGGGCGGCCATTCGAAGACTGGAAGGTCATCAACCGAAATGCCAGATGGCTACAAGTATGCTCAGCGGTTTACATAGACATAGATAGTATGTATTCTGCTTCACAAAATACGCCGTCAAATACGTCGTCGGTATTCCGTACATCGCAGCCGGTACGGCGGTCATCGGGCCCGCCGTCCAGGTCGGGCCCGCTCCCATAGGAGGAAACATGTCGGTCGTGACCACGCAGCCTGAGGCGCCGACGGCTCCGCCGTCCACATCAACCGAGGCGCTCGCCGCCGACGGCGATCGGCGGTCCGAGCGCCGCCGTAATGGTGGGGCCTGCGGCTCGCCGATGGAAATCCTGACGCGACTGCCTGCCGTGGTGGTCTTGGATCGGGTGCCGGTTCCTGCGCTGGCGATGACGCTGGACGGTACCATTCTGTTCGCGAACACCGCCTTTGCCGAGATGTCGGGTTACCGGCAGGACGCGTTGGAGGGGCTGGCGTTCCCGGAGGTCTTCGAGACCGTGCCGGCCGAGTTGTGCGCGCTCTTGGGCGTCACCGCGCTGACGAATCTGGTTGTGGAACTTCGTCATTGCGAGGGTTGGTCGGTGCGGGCCCGGATGAGCAAGTCCGCGCTGATGCGCCGCGACGATCCGATTGTGCTGGTCGCCTTCGAGGATCTGACCGAGCGGCTGTGGATTGACGAGCGCTGACGTCTTTCGGCCCTGACCTGTTCGCCTGAGCTGTTCGCAGGGCCGCGTCGATCTTTTCCGTCGGCTGGATAGTCTCTGCCCGTGTGCCGGCACGGGCTTCGCGTGCCCGTAGGGACCGCCATCGCGGCGGCACCCGTCCCCGGCCTGGCGACCGTCCCCGGCGTGGCGTCGCCGGATCCCCCTCCTTGTCGATCACCGTGGTAGGTGGCCGCCCGGAACGCTGCGCGACGGGCATGGCGCGACGGCGGCCGTCGCGCCACGGACGTGGGGCATCCCGGTCTCCGACGTTGACTCGCATGTCTTACCGACCCTGACAGACTGATTGTCTAGTTATCGGTTTACAGATCGACCATAAGTATGTATTCTCCTGCATAGCTGAATTATCGGTATCTAGCTGGTCATATCGGATGCCGCATCGGCCTACTTCGGTCAGGAGGAACGCATGTCGTTCGTGAACACACAGCCAGAGGCGCTGGCGACCGGGGCAGCAGCCCTGCAAACCCTGGGCACCACGATGAGCGCCGGCAACGCTGCGGCGGCGGGACCTACCACCGCGGTGGTTCCGGCGGCCGCCGACGAGGTCTCGGCGCTGACGGCGGCGCAATTCGCGGCACAGGGCGCGCTGTATCAGCAGCTGAGCGCGCAAGCCACTGCAATCAATGACCTTTTCGTCAATGCACTGGCCACCAGCGCCGGATCGTATACGGCCACCGAGGTCGCCAATGCGGCCGCCCAGCTCTGAAAGAGCAGAAGGATAGCCATGGATTACGGGGCCTTTCCGCCGGAATTCAATTCCGCGCGGATGTATGCGGGGCCGGGGCCGGAGTCGATGCTGGCCGCCGCCGCCGCATGGAACGGCTTGGCCGCCGAACTGCGCTCCGTAGCTTCCACGTATGGGTCGGTGATTTCGGGATTGATCGACGGGGCGTGGCTGGGACCGTCCTCGACGGCGATGGCCACGGCGGCCATGCCCTACGTGGCTTGGCTGACGACGGCCGCCACCGAGGCGGAGACGACGGCCACCCAGGCACAAGCGGCGGTGGGTGCCTATCAGACGGCATTCGCGATGACGGTGCCGCCGCCGCTGATCGCCGAGAACCGCGCCGAGTTGTCGATGCTGGTCGCGTCGAATGTGCTGGGTCAAAACACGCCGGCCATCGCGGCCAACCAGGCGCAATACGGCGAGATGTGGGCCCAGGACGCGGCGGCGATGTACGGCTACGCCGCGAACTCGGGGACGATCACCGCGGCGATGACGCCGTTTGCCCCGCCGCCGGAGACCACCAACGCGGCCGGGATGGCCGCGCAGGGAGTCCAGGACGCTGCTACCTCCGCCAGCGGGGGCACGCAGTCGGCGCTCTCGAAGGTGATGTCGGCAGTCCCCTCGACGCTGAACGGCCTCGGCTCAGCCGGTTCGTCGACGTCGTCGGCGTCCGGACTCCTGAGCGGGCTGCTGGACGGGTCCGCCTCCGGGGCATCCACGACGTCGAGTTTCCTGGGCTCGACGACGACCGGAGACTTCATGTCCAGCGTGCTCCAGCAATACGCGGTTATGCCGGCCTGGGCTGCCATGTTCATCGGCCAGACAGCGCTCACCCCGCTGATGACCGCGTACGCGCCCGCCCTGACGCCCCCGGTAGCGGCGGCAGACGCGGCGGTAGCCGACGGGGCGGCGGCCGCCGAGGGCGCGGCCGACAGTGCGCTCGGGGCGGGCGGGGCCGGCGTCGCGGACCTGGGCGCCGTCGCGGGCGTGGGCGAAGCGGCCTCAGTGGGAGCGCTGGCGGTGCCACCGGCCTGGGGCTGGGCCGCGGCGGGTCTGCCGGCGACGATGGCCGGCGTGCCGTTGACGCTGCCGGGCATCGATATCGGCGCCGCGGGCGGGCTGCCGATGGCGGCCGGGCTACCGATGATGATGGGCGGACTGCCGGGGGTGGCCGCCGCGGGTGCCGCCGGGGCCGCCGCGGGCGCCGCCGGAGCCAAATACCTGCCACGCCTTCGGGTACTGGCGCGCTCTCCGGCAGCCGGATACTCGGCCGCGTCGGCATCCCCGCCCGGCCCGAAATATCCGGTGCCCGCGGCGTTTCCGACAAACGGCCACGCGCCCCCCGGATATCAGCCGGCGATCGTGTACCTGCCATCCAACGGCCACCAGCCGGCCCACGCAGAGAACTAGCCCTCGCATGAAGGCCGCAATGCAGCGTCATTTCGTCACACGTCTTCGGGAAGGAGACATTCAAGTGCCTACGCGGTTTATGACCGACCCGCACCCGATGCGGGCAATGGCGAAACGACTCCCCGCCGGCATCGCTGGAGCCGTCCTTTCGATCGGCGGCTCACAATGACCGCGCTCTCCATCATCATGCCCGTCTACAACGAGGCGGCTACCATAGTCCGGGCCATCAATCGTGTTCTCGCGGTTGACTACCCGTGCCCGGTAGAGCTCATCATTGTCGACGACGGCAGCACGGACGGCACCGTACAGCTGCTGGCGCCCTTCACCGACTGGGGAGTGACGTTGGTGGGCCATCCCACCAATCGCGGCAAGGGTGCCGCGGTGATCACCGGGGTCCAAAAGGCGACCGGCACGCACGTGATGATCCTGGATGCCGACCTCGAGTATTCGCCGTCGGACATCCCGAACCTGTTGCAGCCCGTGGTAAACGGCATCGCCGACCACGTATTCGGAAGCCGCATATTCGGCCTGAATACGCGGTTTCCCTCCTACCGCCTGGCGATCGGCGGGCGGTTCCTCACCGCGGTGGCCAACGTGCTCTTCGACTCCTGCCTGACCGATATGCACACATGCTTAAAACTGATTCCACTGCAACACTTTCGAGCACTCATGCTGTCGCAGAACGGCTTCGGTCTGGATACCGAGCTCACCGCCAAGATCCTGCGCGCGGGCATCAGGCCGTACGAAGTGCCCGTCACCTACTACGGGCGCACGTCCCAGGAGGGCAAGAAGCTGAGCTGGCAGCGTGACGGCTGGGTGTGCCTGTGGCTTCTCCTGATGACCAGGCTGCGCAAGCCCGAGAAACTTCCCGTCACGACGGTGGAGACGATCAGCGTGGTCGTGCCGATGCCCGCCGCTTCCGCTCCGCCCCTCCGCGACAAGCTTTCGGGGCAGATAGTCAATGCCGTTACCTGACGAGTTCATGACCACGCGCCCCGGGCCAACCGATGACGTGGAGCCGGCGGCGACGTCCCACCGCCCAGGGACCGGAACATCCACCGGCACAACCGATGAACAACCTGCCTTGCGCGGATACGGTTTCGTCGTGGCCGTGCTGTCGGCAATCCTTGCCGTCGGCGCGGTGTTGGCCGCTCTCTCGGGCACGGTGCGACACGAGATCGCGGTTTCACTGACCAGGCAGCCGGAAAAATACACGGTGCTGTACTTCTCCGACGGTTTGAAGTGGGCCGGCGCCGGCACCGACCGGCTGATCATGACCGTCTCGTTCACCGTCGTCAATCACCAGGGGAGGCCGACCCGATTCCCCTACGCGGTACAGGTTCTCGACCCGGCCAAGACGCCGATCGCGCGTTCTGAGGGTTCGGTGGACATCGCAGACGGCAAAGACACCACCGCCGCGGTGGACGTCAATGTACCCGCCTCGGCGGGATGGTCGGCGGTCGAGGTGAATCTCGTGGGCCGTGCCGAACGCATCCGCCTTCTCCAGTCATCTTCGGAAGCGACGAACAACTGATCATGCACGCACGTGAGAAGCCGGTTCCGCTTGTCGCCGAGCACTGCGCGGCTGCCACCGGCCGGACTGCTCGCGGTGCCCGGGCATGACCGCCGTCATCGTTCGTCACTCGACGCGGGTCCCGTCCCCGCAGATAAAGGCCGGCGGCGGGCCGAAGGGCCTCGGCGAGCTGATCCTGGCGATCGCCGCTGTGGTTGCAGCCGCTCTGGTGCTGACCGGCATCTGGCCGCTCGCGGTGAATGTCGTTGCGGGGCTGTTTCTTTTGATCGTGCTTCCGGTGATGCTGGTCAACGCCAAGATCAATTGGCCGGAGGGCACCGAGATCCGCGAGAGTCTGGCGTATTCGCTTGCGCTGGTGCTGCTCGGGATCATGGTCGGCGGCTTGGTGATCAACGAGTCGCTCCCACTCGCCGGAGTCGCGCGACCACTCGACCGCGTTCCGGTGGTCATCACGTTGTTGATCGCGCTCACCGCGCTGGCGGTGTGGCGGCCCCGACGGTGGCGCCTGTATGACGGGCACTCCCCGGCGCGGCGGGAGCGCGCGTGCCCCGTCATCGGCCGACGCGATCAGGCCGTACTGCTGGCCGGGGCGTTCATGGTCGGCGCCTCGGTCGCCGGACCCCTGCGAGTCAACAACGGCGCCGGTAGTTCCGTCACGATCGCGATGCTCATGCTCGCCGCCGCGGTCATCGTCGCGGTGTTCTCCTGGCGACGAAGTCTGAACGAGTCGACGATCATCGTGACGATCTACCTGCTCTCGTTGTCGCTGTTGCTGATGACCTCGTTGCGTGGCTGGCTCATCACCGGCCACGACATTCAGCGCGAGTTCCGAGTGTTCGACATCGCGTCGAGCCACGACCTTTGGTACATGCCCTGGTTTCCCGACGCATACAACGCCTGCCTGAGCCTGAACATCCTGCCGACCATCATCCAGCGCACGACCGGGATTCCCGAGCTCTACGTCTTCAAGGCCGTCTACCCGACGTTCTTCGCGTTATGCCCGGTACTCGTCTACTTGATCGCGCGACGGTTCGCATCCAAGCCCGTCGCGATTCTCGGGGTGGTGTACTTCGTCGCGTTTCCAACGTTTTTCACCGACATGCCGTTCATCGCCCGGCAGGAGGTGGCGTTCTTCTTCCTCGCAACGGCGCTCCTGTTGATCACCGATGACGGCATACCCGTGCGTACCCGCCAGATAGGATTCACCGTCTTCGGCGCCGGGGTCATCTTGTCGCACTACTCGACGGCGTATGTGTTGCTGGGTGTGCTCGTGATCGGCTGGATCCTCACCGGCGCCCGCAAGGTGGTGGAAAAGCAGCCGGCACAATACCGGCGCCGGCCCTTCATCTCCGGCCGGCTGCGCCGCCGGGCAGACCTGGCGCAACGCCCCACGGTGCTGAATTCGGCCGTCATTCTCACGCTGATCATTCTCACCTACTTATGGGTCGGCCCACTGACGGGAACCGGTGGGGTGCTCGAGGAAACAGTCAGTGAGACCATCAGCTCGATGACCGGTGGACACAATGACGGTCCAAAATCCTCCGACGCGTCCTACAGCATTTTCGGCGGCGCGAAACCCAGTCCGGAACAGCGGCTGCAAGACTATAAGGACGACTCAATCCAGAAAAGGCGAGAAAGGGGTCAGAATTTCTACCCCTTGTCCGCGGCGCAGAATTACCCGACACCCGTCGTAGCACCTGAACAGCTGCCGGTGACGATCCTGGGCAAGGCAGTGGAATTGCTCGGACTCAAAGTGCCGCTGATGAACCACCTGCTCCGCACCGGAGCGCCGCTGATGCTGCAGCTATTCGTCGGGCTCGGCTTCCTGATGGTGCTGCTCGGACGAGCGCGGGGATTCTTCCCCAGCTTTGCGTTCATCGCGGGCGCCGCCGCATACATGGTGGTCATCTGCAGCCAGGTCGTCCTCCCGCATCTGTCGGTCGAATACGGCCTGCTGCGCACGTTTGCCCAGGGATCGATGTGGTTCGCGCCGTTCTTGGCGGTGGGCAGCATCCAGGCCTTCGGCTGGCTGGGCCGGTCCAGGTCGATGAAGGTCGCGCTAAGCGCCGCGACGGTGTTTTTTCTGTCGCAGACGGGCGTCATACCTCAACTGCTCGGCGGTTACGAACCACAACTGCACCTCAACAATGCCGGGCTTTACTACAACAACCTCTATTTTCATCCGCAAGAGCTATCGGCGATCGAATGGCTGCAAAGCCAAATCGCCGCAGACCCGGCGTCCATTTCCAGCATCCAGACCGAGGTCTCGTCGACGGACAGGTTCGCGGTAAGCGATCTGCAGAACTATGCGGCCATCAAACCATCCGACGACATATTGCCGATACTCGTCCGCAAGGACACTTATGTCTTCATGGGGTACACCGCCGTCCGCCGGGGCGACGTCTCTTTCTTGTTCTCGGGTGACGTGCTGACCTACAAGTATCCGTTCGATTTCCTCGACAACAACAAGAGCATCATCTACAGCAGCAATGGCGCGAGGATTTATCGATGAATGAAACCGGCCGCTCTTCGCGCCGCCCCCCGCAAATGTCGGTGCTGATCGTGCCTGCGTGCGCACCCGCGCGCCGCGGCGAGATCTACGCGCACATCCGCGATCTGGCCGTGCAGTTGGTCCGGCGGCATCGCATCGACGTGGTGGTCGCCTGTCCGGCCGCCGGCGATGCCACGGTGTCGACGGCCGAGCAACTCTTCGGCGGGGTAGACGGTGTGCGCCTGCGGCGGCTGCCGGCCGCGCGCACGGCCGGCGGTGCTCCCGCCGGCATCGGCTGGGCGGGTCACCTCGAACGGATCGCCCGTGAAGAAAACATCAGCCTCGTCAACGTCCACGCTTCGGAGTCGTTCGCGGCGTGCCGTGCCGCACGCGCGTGCCGGGGAGTGCCGTTCGTGCTCACCTACTACGGCGGCCCGGCCCGCGACGGCGGCCGGTTCGCCGACATCGGCCGACGGAGCTTCCAGCGGACGATGCTGGCCCGCACGGTCCGCCGGGCAGACGCACTGATCCTGGCGTGCGGCGACACCGTCGACGGCCTTGCCCGGACGGTCGTTCCGATACGCGAATCGATCTGCCCGGCAACCGATCCGGAGTCACAGGCGCGTCGCACGTTGAACGTCTTCGAGCGTGTGCTGCATCGGCGGGCTCACGGCACCACACGGGTAGCCGTCGTCGCTCCGTACTATCACCCGCATATCGGCGGCCTCGAGAACTACGCGCAGCAGGTGGTGCAGGCTCTCGATCACAGCCCGCGTCACGATGTCGTGGTGCTGTGCACCAACGGATCTCGTCGCACGGTGGTGGAAAGCCAGGGCGGCATCACCGTGGTCAGGCTACCGACCCTGGTGAAGCTCTCGAACAGCCCGCTTCATCCTTGGTGGCCAATCCTGTTGAGGCGCTTGTTCCGTCGGCTGAGCATCGACGTCGTCCACGCGCATGCTCCGGTGCCGGGGCTCGCCGACGTCGCGACGTTCGTGGCCGGCGCCCGGCCGGTGGTGCTGACCTACCATTCGGGCAGCCTGCTCAAAGGCCGCAGGTGGATCGATCTGCTCCTCTCCGCCTACGAGAAGTATTGGCTTCCATGCGTTTTCAACCGGTGCGCGGCGCTGGGAGCCGTCTCGCCCGTGTCGAAGGTGTATGAAACCGGGCGGGCCGTTCTGCTCCCACCGGGGGTCGACGTGACCGCGTTCTCGCCGGCTCCGGTGGGCCGGCGCCGGGATCCGACGGTGTTGTATGTCGGCCGCATCGACAGGAGTTCGTGGTGGAAGGGGCTCGACATCCTGTTTCAGTCGATGGCCTTGCTGCGATCCCAGGTGCCGGACGTTCGCCTGAACATGGTCGGCGATGGCGACGCGGTACCGGTGTTGCGGGAATTGGCCCGCCGGCTGGAAATCGACGACATCGTGGATTGGCACGGCGCGCTCGACGGCAGCGCACTCGTCGAGGAATATCGTCGCGCGGCGGTGGTGGTGTTGCCGTCGACAACCGAGTGCGAGTCGTTCGGCATGGTCTTGATCGAGGCGATGGCATGCGGGCGGCCCGTCGTCGGGTCCGAGGTCGGAGGTATCCCGTTCGTCGTGCGCCCGGAGGTCGAGGGGCTGCTGGTGCCGCCCGGTGAGCCGAAGGCGCTGGCCGATGCCTGTCGATCCATTCTGCTGGATCCGGCACTGGCCGAGCACCTGGGCGGGCAGGGCCGCAGGATTGCGGAGGACCGTTGGGCCTGGTCGAAGCGAATCGGCCCCATTCTCGACGTCCTCGACCAGACATTGGCGCGCGGCGAGGAACGGCGGGTTAACGCATGACGACCAAGGTTGCCAAGGTTGCCACGCCGCGTGCGAACGGTGGGGCCGGCCAAGACCGGCTGATAAGAAGCTCGTTCTTCATGATGACCACGTTCGTCACGATGGGCGCCTTCGGTTTCGGCTTCTCGGTCGTCATTGCCCGCACCTTCACGCCCGCGCAGGTCGGTGTCGGCATGTCACTGATCTCGGCGGCGTCGATGATCGCCTACCTGAGTCTGTTCGGGCTGAACTGGACCATCGTCCGATTCATCGCGAATTCGAAGAATGCGAACGCCCAGATCACGTACAGCCTGCTCACCGTCGCCGGCCTCGGGGCAGTCATCTCCGCCGCCTATGTCGTCCTCATTCCGCGCTATGCCCCGGAGCTTTCCTTCGTCAAGGAAAACGTGGCCTGCGCGGCGGGCTTTATCGTTGTGTGCGTCTTGTCGGCGGTGAATCTGCTGCGGGCATCGGTGTTCATCGGCACGCGCAGGCCGGAATACAACTTCTTTTTCGATGGCCTGATCCAAGGCGCGATCAAACTCGTTCTCCCGTTCCTGTGCGTCGGTCTCGGCGCTTACGGGGTTTTTGCGTCCGCCGGCGTGGCATCGCTGATAGCTGTGGTCGCGAGCATTATCTGCCTGCGCCGCGGGGGATTTCGTTTCGACTTCCGTCGCGAGGGCGTCCTGACGCGGGCGCAGCTGAGTTATTCACTGTCGGGGTACATCTCGATGGCCTTCGCTGTCGTGCCGGTCATGGCTTTGCCGCTGATCGCGTTGCACACCCTGGGCAGCGCCCAGGCGGGGTATTTCTACTTGACCTTCCAGATCGCGAACCTCATGTACACGATTTCTTACGCGGCGGGAGAAGCTCTGCTCTCCGAAGGTTCGTTCGACGAGTCTCGGATTGTGAACCTGGTCAAACGGTCTGCGCTACTCCTCGGGGCGCTGCAGACCGTCGGCGCGATAACCGTCGCCGTCGGGGCCGGGCTCATTCTGTCGGTGTTCGGCCGGGAATACGCGGAGCACGGCGAGCGCCTGCTGCAGATCTTGGGTGTCGGAACGATTGCGGTGACGCTGAATTCGCTGGCAGGCTACGTCCTGAAGATATTGAGATTGCTCAAACCCATGATCGCGTCCAACGTCGTGTTGGGCGTGGTGACGACGGGAGCCGCCGCACTATGGTGCCCGCGCGGGCTCGAATGGCTGGGCTGGGCGTGGATGATCGGGCAACTCGCGGCCGGCATCTATGCCGTGGTGGCGATAGCGATCTATTACCGAACCGGCCGCGGGCGCAATCCGGAATGCCGCCCGGTGGTGTCCGACAAACCGATGCTCTCCGAGGAAACGGCCTGATCGCCTGAATATCAGGCTTTGATCAGGCCGATTGCAGTGCCCTTTTCCGCCTCCGCCATCAGCAGTGGCCTGCGGTCGATACGGCGAGCGAAGTCGATGAAGGCCGTGTTCGACTGCATGTCATCACAGACCAGCACACCGTTCTTCGTCAGATACGGCCAGACGTGGTGAAATTCCATGGTCATCGTCTCCGCCGTGTGCAGTCCGTCGTGCAGAAACACGTCGATTTCGCCGAGCTCGGAGAGCAATGGCGGGAGTGCCCGACGACTCGAGCTCAAGATGTACGTCCAGCGGTTGCGCAACCTGTCCGGCACCGCGCTTCCGGTGAATTCCCTGTCTCCCCGGATGGCGGGCAGATCGATACTCCACAGATGACCGGCGCCATTTTTGTCGAGCGCGTCGAGCATGAAGGCCGAGGAAACGCCCCGCGCCACCCCCGTCTCCACGATGTTGAGCGGCTTGAGGTGCCTGACCAAAATCCAAAGCGTCGGGGACAACATCTCGCCGGCGTCATACGGGTGACCCGCCGGTGAACTCGCGCTCACTTCGCCGGAAATCGCGCGGATCTCTTCGTGGCAGGTGCTGCAGTCCGGCAGTCCCAGGAAATCGTGCACTGCCGCGAAGGCATCTTGTTGACAACGTGCCGCTGCATCGGCGAGAGTAATCGACCCGTCTGAATATCGCCGGCCGTCGCGCTTGACCTCTTGCCACGATTCAATTCTGTCGACCAGTTCAAAAGGCCGAGTAACCGCCAGGCGCGCGGTGCCGTACGCAAGTTTCAAAGGGCTCTGCAGCATTTATCGATAATACCCGAAAACCCTTCCTGGGGCAATGTGTATAAACGGCAGCCCCATGGGGGAACGGCGAATAATCCCGCGTCACTAAATTGTTTCTCGAGCACCTATCCCGAGAAACATCGTCGTGCCGTATGCGCGGGTTCGCCGGCAGATTCCACCGTCACTGAATAAGCCCTTTGACCGCGTCGGCCAGGGCGGCGAAGACGGGCTTTTTCGATCCGTCGACCCGCGTGATTCCGAAGTGGCTCTCCACGCTGTCGGCGGGGGAGGCGACGTCGCGATAGGTGTACCAGAACAGCGAGCCGATCATCGGTTCCGACCGGGCAGTCGCAATCGCATCCTTTGCCAGCACGGCCTGCTGCACCTCGGTCACATGATCGGGCTCGGCCGCGAGGCTATCGTCCGACCCGCCCCACGCAGGACCGGCGCCGCCCGTCGGGGCCCCGTACTCGGTAATCCATATCGGCAGATGCGGTGTACCCGCCTTTGCCAGCACCCGCCGCAGGTAGGGCAGCCCGGAATCGTCGGGCAGTGACGGGTCGGCCCAGGGACCGCGACTGGCGGGGTTGGGGTACGTGTAGGGATGCACCGCCAGGGCGTCGACAAGCCGCAGCGGCGACTCTGCGGGCGCAGACAGGAAGTCGGAAATGGAGATATTGCCGGCCACCCCCGTTTCGGCCGTCCCCAATCCGCCCATCACCACAAAAGCATGCGGGTCGGCTTGTCGGATCGTTGCCGAGGCGGCTTTCAGCAATCTTGTGTAGGCCGCCGGGTCCGGGCTCGGCTGCCAGAAATGGCTGTAATTCGGCTCGTTCCAGACTTCCCAGTAATGGGCACCGCGGGGTGAATATCTTTTGGCCGCGGCGCCTGCGAAAGCTGCGAATTCAGCGGGGTCCCGCGGAGCGCAGAACATGCTGGAACAACCGGCCGTTCTCGCCCACGGCGGGGTATAGGAAATAATGGGCAGCACGCCGATTTTACGGCGCTGCGCTTGCGCGATGATTCGATCGAATGGACCCCAGACATACCTTTGGGCAGACGTCGGTTGAATGTCGATCCACGGCATGTCGAACCTGATCCAGCGCGCCCCGGTCTCGACCACGTCATCCAGCGCCACGGCCAGCTCGTCGTCGGTCATCGACGGCAGCGTGTTGCCGAAGGAAATCCCCACGCGCAGATGATTGCCCGCGTACCCGGTAAAGGTGGGCTGGGGGATTTGCTGACCCTTTGTGCGCCAGAACGCAGACATCGACCACAGCACGGTCACGATGAGCAATATCACCAGCGAGCGCTTCGCCCCAATGGTCAACGCGCGCATGCCCCGCCGGCCAAATTTCGTTGCAGCCATCATCGTTGACGTCCCCTTCGCCCGGATCAGGAGGCGAGGACCGCCGCGTACAGCATTCGGAAGCGCTCCAACGGCTCGCTCCACGAGTGTTGTTCCGCGCGGGCGGCGCTGCGGCGCGCAAGCCCGCTCCATAGCGAACGGTCGGCGGTGACCCTGTCCATCGCCTCGGCGAGCGCCCGCGCGTTCGGCTCGACAAGCAAACCATCCGGGCCGACGGTTTCCCTGCTGCCTTCCACATTGGTGGCGACAACCGGCAACCCCGTCGCCATCGCCTCCAAGAGAACCAGGCCGGTGCTCTCTTTTCTCGAGGGAAGCACGAAGGCATCCGCCTGTCGATACTGCATCAACAGGTCGTCCCCGCGTTGTGCTCCGGCGAACGAGACGCCGTCGAGCCCCAAACGGCGTGCCAGCGCCTCGAGCGTCGCTCTCTGCTCCCCGTCGCCGACGATCACCAACTCGGCCTCCTGCGACATCACCGACATCGCCTCGAGCAGCAAGCCGACATTCTTCTGCGCGACCAGTCTCCCGACGAAAAGCCAACGGAACGCTCGGGTCACAGGCGCTTCCCGGCGCGGGGTCACGCTGAATTTGCTGTCGGTCCCGTTGGGGATGGTGACGATCTGCCGCGCCGCGACGCCGTACTCTCGCACCAGAACCGCGGGCTGGTCCGGGGACACGGCGACCACCCGAGAGGACGCCCGCAGGACACGGCCCAGCAGGAGGCTCTTGTACCAGGGCAGCAGGAAGCCGAAGATCCCTGAGGCGTCGGTCTCGAGATGGAAGTGCACGACGTAACGGCGGCGCAGGATTTTGGCGGCCAACCATACGACCTCGGGGCAGAACGCGACCGCGGCGTGCACGTGTATCACCGCGTGACGCGGCAGCCTCAGCAAATGCCATAGCAGCGAAGGCATTACGGGGGTGTGCGCGAGTTCGACCGTGCGCAGGCGGCGCACCGTGAGGTTACCGTGCCGCTCCAGCCGCGGGCTGCGCCGTGCCCCGCAATTCGAGGTCAGGACGTCGACGACGTGCGTGGAGGCCAGGCCCTGCGCGATCGCGTCGGCCACCGTCTCGAGGCCGCCGATGTGCGGCGGATAGTACGGAGCAACGTGGACAACGTGCGGCGAAATACGTTGGGCCCGTTGTGATTTCTGGCTTCTGCGAAAACGCAGATCCGTCACCGACACTTTAGTCCCTCCCTAACCCGCATGGCTGGGCCGGCCGGTGACGCAGAGCGCTTCGTCACGATGGGGGGTGGAGGAGTTGCGCTTTGCTCCGGTGTAGGTGCCGAGGCAGCGACCGACGGCTTCGTGCCAGGTGTAGCGACTCGCGGTCTCTACCGCCCCCAGCGACAGCATTGGACGCTCGGCGAGTGCCCGCACGATCAGGTCTGCCAAATCACGCCCATCGGGCCTGCAGAGATAGCCGTTTCGCCCCGGCGCGATGAGCAGACGAGCGAAGTTGTCGGGGTGTTCGGTGGTGATGACGGGCGTGCCGCAGGCCATGGCCTCCACCGCCGCCAGCCCGAAACCCTCCCGTCGCGTCGGGAAGACCATGAGGCGGGCGGACTTCATTCGGCCGATCACCTCGGCATGGGTCGGCAACTCGCCCGTGAACGTGACCTGTGCCGCCACATCGAGGGCCGCGGCGCGCTGACGAAGGGCTGCTTCCTCGGGACCCTTGCCGACGACCGTGAGGGACAGCGACGTGCCGCGCCCGGAAAGTTCCGCCACCGCATCGATCAGAGCGTCAACGCCCTTGTGGTCCAGCAGCCTTCCGACGAACAACAGGTCGGTGCACCGACCGTCGGCCGGTGCGCCGAGGATCTCGTCGGGGTCGATGCCGTTGTGGCCGACAACGACGGGCGTCCGCCTGGCGCTGATCTGGCGGACGCGCTGCGCGGTGCCCTCGCTCACGGCGATGATCCGGTCGGGCAGACGCAGCACGAGCCGCTCGAGGAGCGCCGCCACCGCGCCGAGGCCGCCAAGGTAGCTCTGCCAGTAGTCTTTCCCCCAGACCTCGTGCCAGGTCGCGACCATGGGCTTGCGCCGGATCAGACAAACCATTTTCACGGCCAGCAGCGGCAGGATCGGAATCTGGTCGACCTCGACGAGATCGAAGGGGACGGTCAGCAGCCGCACGCAGGCGAGCGAAAAGGCAACGGCTTCAACGATGGAGCGCCGCTGCCTCGTGTAGAGCGGCCATTGCCGGCACAACGCGTGCAACCGGACGGGTCCCTGATCGGTGAAATGCCCTGAGTCCCACCATTTCATGGTGTAGATGTGCACCTCGAACCCGCTGCGGGCGAGCTGTTGCGAATAATGCCAGGTTCGCGTCTCCTTGCCGCCGCTGTGCCACGGCGCGACGGCATCCGTCACGATCGCCAGTCTGGGCATCGGCGCGGGGGTCTCGACGCCGGCCTGGCCGCGAAGTCGACTACCCCTCACTTTCGTCCCCCTGTGGAGCGCAACGCCGCCGGGCCCGCATCAGTTGCCAGCCGAGCGCCGAGGCGAAGGACAGGCCGAAGCAGATCACACCGAAGGTGTCTTCGTGCGGCCAGGCGAAGAGGTGGGTGAGCCGCAGGTGCAGGGTGTCGGGTGCCACCAGGGCGGACACGGCGACGTAGACCCAGGCCACGAACGTGTACACGCAGACGACGGCCAACGCCGATTCGGTCATCCGCTTCTTCGTTCGGATCATCGCCGTGCCGGGGCCCGCGACCGTGCGCTGGGTGGTCGGGAACGACATGTGCTTCTCCTAGACGAAAGCGAACGGACGTGACGGGCGCTCCGCGGTGTCCGAGCGGGCCGATTCAAAACGCCGGCATGACATACCGGATATCCGTGCTACTGTAACTATACATACTATTCAGATGGTATCAACCGTATCGAGATGCTCACGGTATTTGAGGCGACGCCGGCGGTCGGGGAGCGTCGCTGACCGTGGCGCCCGGGCGGGGCTCGCGAGCGACGAATCGAGGCGACGAACATGCGGCGGTTGACAGCGGCGCTGGCACTGGGGGGCGCGTGCGTTGTCGTCACGTCCTGCACCGGCTCCACCCACGCTCCGGTCGGGGCGGGCGCGCTCGACGGGGTGCTGCTCGGCCCCGCCGAAATCGAGATTGCGATGAACGCCAACGGGCTGGTCAACGAAACGTCCACCGAGATGTCTGACGACAGTGCCAACGTCCCGGATCAGGATTGCCGGTTCATCGACTCCCCTGTGCAGACCTCGGTCTACGACGGGAGCGGGTGGCTCGCCATGCGCTCGCAGTATCAACGCGAATCCGCCGACCTGATCCATCAAATCTGGGAAGCGGTCGTGTCGTTTCCGTCCGCCGCCACCGCGGCGCGCTTCTTCGACGCATCGGCCCGGCGCTGGTCGGCCTGCTCGAATCGCCAGTACCACTACATCAACGACCCCGGCATCAACGACCCCGGCACGCCCGACACCGTGTGGACGGTGGGGCGGATGACCGACATCACCAACACCCTGAGCGTCACTCGGGGCGAGGAGGGCGGATGGGCCTGCCAGCGCGCGCTGACGGTCAGCAACAACGTCGCCGTGGATGTCGCGGCGTGCTCCGTCGCCGCGAGCCCGGGCGGCGCCGGGGTGGACATCGCCCATCAGATCGCGGCGAAGCTGGCCAAAGTGCAGGACCCAATACAGTCCAATAGTATGTAATATAGGTCTCTGGCGCACTATTGGTATACGTCCATCTACGCACGAATAGGCCGGAACGTTGATTGATCAGCAGCACAACGCGACCGTCCGCGGCGGCGGAAGCCAACCTCGGAGCGGGCGCACGATGCCGTCTTCGACAAGAGGGGTGCCGACAGAGCTGACGACAGCGGCGCCGACAGAGGTGCCTACATTTTTCGGACCGTCCGCTTCGCCTCTGTTCGGCGTGCTTCATCTCCCGGCCGACAACCAGATCAGGTGCGGGGTGCTGATCTGTGGCTCGCTCGGCAAAGAGGGAATGGACAGTGTCCGGCTGCACCGGATCCTGGCCGACAGCCTGGCGCGCCGGGGTTTCGCCGTGCTGCGCTTCGACTACCTGGGCTTGGGTGATTCCGCATACGCTCAGGGCCGCGACGACGCGGTCGCCCACTGGGTGGCGAGCGTGGGCCACGCACTCGACTACCTCACCCTGCTCGGCGCGCGGTCGGCTACCGCCATCGGCATCCGCGCCGGGTGCCTGATCCTCGACAAGTACCTGGCCCAATCCCAGGCCGTCGGCAACGTCGTCTGCCTCGATCCCGCCGGTACGGGCAGGCGTTATCTGCGGGAGCACACCGCTCTCTATCGGTTGTCGGTGGGCGAGGACGCAACCCGGCCCGCGGAGGTGTCGATCATCGGCGGCCGGTTGAGCGAGCACGCCGCCGCACAATTCTCCGCCCTGCGGATGGCTGCCGATCCGGTCAGCGCCTACGGCGCCGACCACGTCCTCGTGGTGGGACGGCCAGCCGAGACCGACAGCCGCGTCACCACCATGGCGTCGGCCGGGGGAGTCGACCTGGTCATCGCCGAGGGCCTGCCGGAATGCGCCCGCCCGACAGGGCTGTTGCTGCCGATCCCTTTCGCCGCGGTCGATTCGATCACCGAGTGGATCGATCGAAAGGTGCCCGCCACCACCCACCGCGCCGTACCCCAATACCTCACGACTGTGACCATGCCCGGCCCTGGCGGGGCCGACGTCGTCGAGAGCATCGAACGCATCGAGCCCAACGGCCTGTTCGCCGTCCGCACCCGGCCCCGGCGCGGCTGCCCCGCGCTCGCGAAGACCGTGGTGTTCTTCGTGTCGGCCAACGACTTGCACGTGGGGCCCGCCCGGGAGTGGGTCGAACTGTCACGTCGCATCGCAGCGGCCGGGTCGCAGGCGTTGCGCTGGGACCCGGCGGGACTGGGGTTGTCGGGCCAGGTCAGCCGGAACCCTTGGCGCAACGTGTATTCCAAGGCCGATGTCGCCGACTCCGTAGCGGTGGCCGGGCATGCGCGCCACGACGCCGGTGCACTCGAGCTCGTCGGAATCTGCTCCGGATCCTGGTACGCCGCTCACGCCGCCCGCGCGGTCGGTGCGCAGTCGGCGATTCTGGTCAATCCGCAGCCGTGGAATTGGCGGGTCGCCCCGACCGTGCTGTCGCAGTGGGACGCGCGCCGGCAGACGTTGCGTGCCAACGCGGTTGGGGACACGGGCGACGGCCCGTCCGAATCGCGGGTCGCGGTGATCGCCTACGCGGTCTGGACGAAGCGCCTCAGAGCGCTTCTGACCCCGGCCCGGGCGCGGACGAAGAGGTTCTTGCACACCCGCCTCCCGCGATGTGCCCTGTGGGTGCTGAGCCGGGCCGGGCTGGTGTTTCTGCCCGAGGACGTTCTGACGACGCTCGCCCGCCGCGAAACCGCCGTGACGGTGATCGCCTCGCCCGAGGACGTGCAGCACTTCACCGAAAACGGCGGTCAGGCGGCCCTGGACCGGCTGCGAACAATGCCGCGCCCGCCCCGCCTGATCGCCCCACCCTCAGGCGATCACGCCGCCAATCACCCGGCGATCTTGGCGGCCATCCGCACCGCGGTGCTCCCGGTGGCCATGGCCCGCGCCGCGAGCGCGTGAGATTCCTAGCCGGGTTCGGCCGACCGACAGACCACCACGACGACGGCCATCGCGTGACACTCGGCGTGCGACAGCGACAACGACGAGCTGAGCCAGCCCTGGCGGCGTGCCCCCTCGGCGACCGTCCCGCTCAAGCGGAGCCGGGGCAGCGGGCCGTCCCGCGTCACTTCGATCTCGCGCAGCGGAAACGGTGAGTCGGGTTCCGCGAATGCCTTGATGGCGGCCTCCTTGGCCGCGAACCGCGCCGCCAGCCTTTGCGCCAGGTTGCCGGCGCGGCAGTCGTCGACTTCGCTCGCCGTAAAAACCCTGCGCAGGTAGCGCTCCCCGAACGCCGTGAGCGAGTTCTCGACCTCCTGGATCGCCACGATGTCGCAGCCGACGCGCAGGTGGTGGCCGTCAACCTCGCCCGGCGGGCCGGCCGATGGCGTCACGCAGACGACGTGACCAGGCCTTCGACGACCTGCTCGATGTTGCGTATGGAAGCGAACGTCGACTTCTTGAGCACTTCGTCGGGGAACTCGATGTCGAACGCGTCCTCGAGCCCCAGCATCACATTGACCGACGCATGCGACGTCAAGCCGAGCTCGTAGAGATCGGCCTCGCTGTCCACCGTGTGCGCATCGACCTCCATGCGGCCATGGGCGGCCAGGACGTCCCGAATACGCTCCTGGATCACGCTTCCCCCTAGGTCTGAACTGTCAGCCATCACGTTCAGACCTATTAAACAGGGCTTCGGCCGGGTCCACTCGGCTCGCCCGGGCGCACGAGTTCCGGCGACCTGCACCGGTGAGCGAGAATGGCGGGCGTGCACCTGCGAGAAGGCGTGACGGATGGCGGCGTGCTGGCCGCGGTGCTGGATCATGCCGACCGGGCCCCGGATCGGCCCGCCGTGGTCGACCTCGATCGGGCGCTGACCCGCGGCGAGTTGCGCGTCGCAGCGGGCAGAGTGGCCGCGGGCCTGCGTGCCGGCGGCGTCGGGCCCGGGGAGCGGGTTGCCCTGCTGATCGGCAACTCGGTGGACTTCGTGGTGGCGGCGCTGGGCTGTCTGTGGGCGGGAGTCACGTTCGTTCCGCTCGCGATCGGCGATCCGGAGCTTCGTCGCGCCCAGATCTTGGCCGACTGCCGGCCCGCACAGGTGATCACCGCAGACGCCGGCCAGGCCGCGCCGTCGGGACTTCCCGTCGACACGGCGTGGACCCCCCTTGCGGCCCTGAGCGCGGCCGGCGGGCCCACGCCGCCACCCGTGACGGGGCCCATCTCCTACATCATCTACACCTCGGGGACGACCGGTCGGCCCAAGGGCGTGCAGATCCCCCCGGACGCCTTCTTCACCGCCGTCCAGGCCTGCGCCGACGCAGTGGGTCTCAGCCCCGACGACCGGGCCCTGTGCGTGTCGCCCGTGCACTTCGACGGGTCCTTCTCCGCCATCTTTCCCCCGCTGGTGCGCGGCGTCCCCCTCGTCATCCCTGACCGCGAGGCCCTGCTCTTCCCGCGCAGGTTCTTCTCGATCGTCGAGGGCGAGGGAATCACGGTCACCAGCTTTTCTCCCAGCTACCTGCGGCTGCTCCGGTCCAGCGGCCGGATGGCCCGGTTGGCCGACACCCCGCTGCGGGTGATCGCCCTGGGTGGCGAAGCGCCGTCCACCGCCGACATCAGGGCGGTGTGGGCCGCCAGCCCGCGGCTGCGGGTGGTGAACCGGTATGGCCCGACCGAGACGACCATCGCGGTCGCCCACCTGGAGCTCTCGCCCGAGTTGCTCGATGCGGGGCCGGTTCCGATCGGCCATCCACATCCCGGGAGCTCGTTCTACCTGGTCGACGAACACGGAGAGCTGGTGGATCGGCCCGGCGTCATCGGCGAGATGTACGTCGGGGGACCGCAGCTCATGGCCGGCTATCTGAACGCCCCGGCGGTGACCGCGGCTGCGCTGCGGACGGACGTCATCGAGGGGACCACCCTCTACCGCACGGGTGACCTCGTCTTCCGCGACGAACGGGGACACTACGTGTACGCGGGGCGTTCGGACCGCGTCATCAAGCGACACGGCGTCCGGATGTCGCTGGTCGAGGTGACCGAGGCGCTCGATGGCATCGACGAGGTCGCGGCGGCGGCGTGCACCACCTTCGATCGCGACGGCGATCTGGGGGTCGTCGCGTTTGTGGTGCCCCGCGGCGAGCTCACCCCGCTCGCCGTCCGCCAGGCCGCCGGCTCGCGGCTCCCCGAAACGATGCTGCCCGACCAGTTCGTCTTGGTGGCCGATCTGCCCTTGACGTCGTCTAGCAAGGTCGACGAGCGACGGCTGCTGCACGAGGCGGGCCTGTTTCCGCCGAACCGGGAAGCGTGAGCCGGCCGACATACTGGACACCATGTACATCCCGGGCCATTTCGCCGCCGACGAGCAGGCCGTCGACGACCTGCTCGCCCACCACGGCGCCGCCGACCTGATCACCGCGACGCCGGACGGCCTGGTCGCCACGATGCTGCCGTTCGTCTACGACCGCGGCGCGAGAACCCTGCGCGGCCATCTCGCCCGCCAGAACGACCAGTGGCGGCGTCCGGCGCTCGGTGAGGCACTCGTCATCGTGCGGGGACCGGACGCCTACATCTCCCCGGGCTGGTATCCGAGCAAGGCCGAGCACGGACGGGTCGTGCCCACATGGAACTACATCACCGCGCACGTCTACGGGCGACTCACCGTCCACGATGACCCGGCCTGGGTCGAACGGAATGTCCGTGATCTCACGGGACGCCATGAGGCCGGGCGGCCGCGGTCATGGTCGGTCGACGACGCCCCGCCTCCGTTCATCGAGGGGCAGTTGCGCGCGATCGTGGGAGTGGAATTACTGATCACCCGAGTCGAGGCCAAGTTGAAGCTCAGCCAGAATCGATCCGCCGCCGACGTCGACGGCGTGATCTCGGGACTGATCGCCGACGGGCGCGAAGACGCCGCCGAGGCGGTGCGGCGAGCGCGGCCCGCGTGAGGGCCGTCCGGCGCGGTGCCTGGGCTACGATCGCCGGGTGCAAGCGAGGGCGACCGGCGCGACGTCGGGGGGACACTACGAGCAGCTGATCCGGCGCCAGCGTGCCGAATTGCAGGATGCCTATCTGAAGGGCGTGCGCCGGCTGCGATGGGACGCGGGACGCCTTGCGGCGGAACGCGAACGGCGCCTTCGGGACCTGCTGTCGTGCGCCGCCGGCCGTTCGCCGTTCTGGCGGGAACGCCTGGCCGGACGCGATCTGGCGAATTTCACCGAAGCCGACCTTCCCTCGCTGCCGGTCTTGACCAGAGCCGAGATGATGGCCGAGTTCGACCGGTTGGTCACGGTGCCGGGGTTGACCCTGTCGCGGGTCCGGGACCACCTGGACGCCCTGGACGGCGACGGCTATCTGGACGACGAGTTCCGGGCGATCGTCACGTCGGGCTACATCGGAACCGAAGCCGTCCACGTCTACGGCTGGGACGCGTTCGTCACTTTCGTGATGCAGGGCTCGCGCTGGACCGGCCGCCGCGGCGAAGCCCCGGACGCGGTGCTCGCGCAGGCCTTCGCGACCAGCACCAGGCACGAATCCGGGGTGTTTCACGCCTTCAGCACTTTCGACAGCGGCGGGCCGGCTTCGCACGGCTTCGCCGGCACGCAACCCCTCGACGAGATCGTCGCCGGCCTCAACGACGCCGCGCCCGCGGTGCAAGCCCTGCAGGCCTGGCCCAGCCTCATCTGGGAGCTCGCCCAGGAGGCGATCAGCGGACGGCTGACCATCCGGCCGACCTGGGTCAGCGTCGCCGGGGAAGTCTGCACCCCACCCGTGCGCGAAGCGGTCCGCTCCGCGTGGGGCGTCGAGACCTCCGAGTTCTGGGGTTGCTCGGAGGGCACCTACGCCTTCCCCTGCGGCGTCGGGGAAGGCATGCACATTGCCGACGACCTGGTCATCCTCGAGCCCGCGGACGCCGAGGGCAACGTCGTCCCGTACGGCGAACCCGCCGAGCGGCTGCTGTTGACCAACCTGTTCAACCCGACCCAACCCCTGATCCGCTACGACCTCGTCGACGCGGTGACGCTCTCCGACGAGCCGTGCCCGTGCGGTTGCGCGCACCGCCGCATCACCGCCGTCAACGGCCGCATCGACGGCGCCTTCGAGTACGAGGGCGGTGCCGTGGTGCCCCGGGCGGCCTTCGAGCGCGCGATCCTGGCCGCCCCCGGCGTCGTCAACTTCTTCGTCGGCAAGACCCGCCAGGGTGTGGACGTGTCCGTGGTGACCGACGGCTCATGCGACCTGCCCCGGCTGCACACCGAACTGGCCGACGTGCTTCGCCGGCACGGCGGCGCGGAGCCGGATGTCGTTGTGCGCGAGGTTGATTCGGTGGAGCGACTGTGGTCGGGAAAGTCGAGGCAGTTCGGCGCCGGGTGATCGCGCCGCACGGCCGGCTCAGCCGGCCGAGCCGGCCGTGGCCTTGTCCAGGGCCTGGTCGATGTCGTCGATGATGTCGTCGATGTGCTCGATCCCGATGGACAGACGGATGGTTTCCGGCCGGATGGCGGCCCGCGCCAGCTCCTCGCCGGACAACTGGCGGTGCGTGGTGGAGGCCGGGTGGATGGCCAGGGTCTTGGCGTCGCCCAGGTTGAGCAGCCGCTTGATGAGCTGGAGGGCATCGAAGAACGCCAACCCCGCGTCGTAGCCCCCCTCGACCCCGAACGTGATGATCGACGGCACGCGCCCGTGCAGGTAGCGGTCGACCAGGTGGTGGTAGGGGTGCTCGGGGAAGCCGGCGAAGCTCACCCACGCCACCCGGGGGTCGGCGGCCAGGTGGGCGGCCACGGCCCGCGCGTTGGCCTCGTGGCGCTCGAGCCGCAGCGCCATCGTCTCGAGGCCCTGCAACAGCAGGAAGGCGTTGAAGGGGGACAGCGTGGCCCCGCTGTTGCGCAGCTGGGTGGAGCGGGCCCGCACGGCGAAGGGCCGCTCGGGGAAGTCGCGGGCGAAGACGACGCCGTGGAACGCCGGCTCCGGCTCGTTGAACATCGGAAAGCGGTCGGGGTAGTCGGCCCACGGGAACCGGCCGCCGTCCACGATCGCACCGCCGAGGGCGGTGCCGTGACCGCCGACGAACTTCGTCAGCGAGTGGACGACCACGTCGGCCCCGTGCTCAAAAGGCTTGAGCATCAACGGTGTTGCCACCGTGTTGTCGACGATAAGGGGCACGCCCGCCGCGTGGGCCACGGCGGCCACCGCCTCGAGGTCGACGATGTTGCCGGCCGGGTTGCCGATGGTCTCGCAGAAGACGGCGCGGGTGTTCTCGTCGATGAGCGGGGCGATCGACTCGGCACGGTCGTCGGCGGCGAAGCGGGCCTCGATGCCCAGGGTGGGTAACACGTGGGCGAAGTAGGTGAAGGTCGCGCCGTAGAGCTGGGGAGCCACCACGAAGTTCGAGCCGGCGCTGGCCACCGTCAGGATGGCGTAGCTGATGGCGGCCATGCCCGACGCCACCACCAGGGCACCCGAACCTCCTTCGAGGGCGCAGATGCGCTGCTCGAGCACCTCCAGGGTGGGGTTGTTGAGCCGGTTGTAGTGGAAGCCGGGCGTCTCCAGGTCGAGCACGGCGCCGGCATGGGCGGCGTTGGCGAAGTCGTGGGCCACCGTCTGGTAGATGGGTACGGCCACGGCGCGCGTCCCGTCGGGTGTGTAGCCGCCGTGGATGGCGATGGTTTCGTCGTGCATGGCGCGGGCGCTCCTCTGCTCAGATGGTGGCCAACAGGTTGGCGTACAACCCCAGGGCCGCGTCGCGCCATGGCCATGGGGCGCGGGCGCCGATTTCGTCAAAGGGGAAGGCGGCCACCAGCGACGGGTCCCGCTCGCCGCCAATCACCCGCTTGTGCAGCAGGCGGAGCTCCTCCCAGTCCGGGCCCTCCACGCAATCCGTTGGAAGGCAAGGCAATTCGTCTCGCTCATGGCCGGCGTAGCGCCGCAGATCGCGGTGGTACTCGCGCACCAGGCTCGACGGATCGTACTCGGGATGGCTCTGGGCCAGCACCACCTGCGAGCGGCACACCGTCTTGGTGGCCACGCTCCAGCCCACCTCCTCGGACTGCCACGCCACCGCGTAGCCGGCGGCGGTCACCTCCGCTACGGGCACGGCGTTGAGCCGTGAGTGAGGCAGGACGGCAGGGCCGCGCAGCCCGGCCGTCAGCGGGTGGGTCGGGTCGGCCTGCTGGGCGAAGACGCCCGCGCATTTGGCGGGCAGGGTGATCCGCTCGAGGCCGTCGAAGACGGCCAGCGCGGCGTGGGCCGCCAGGCAGGACAGCAGCATGGCCGGCACGGTCTCGGACCCCCACCGCAGCAGGCTGCACAGCTCGGACCAGTAGGGCTCGTCCTCGATGCGCGATTCGACCGGGTTGGAGCCGGTCACCACCAGCAGGTCGGGCGGGCCGGCGAAAATGTCGTCGAGAGGCCGGTATTCGGCGGCGATGCGGGCCCTGACCCGTTCGCCCCGCGGGACCCCGGCCATGGTGTGGCGGGTCACCACGATGTCCTCGCCCCCGGACCCGGCGTCCAGCAGACCCACGAACTGTCGCTCGGTGGCGTCGAAGGCGGCGTCGGGCATGTTGTTGACCAGCGCACACGTCCGCGGCACCGGCCCGTCGGCCTCTTTCGGCGCCGCGGGGTGGCGGGCCCCGGCCAGTCTCACGCTCACCGCTCAATACCTCACGTCTGTGTAGCTCACCGTGACCTCCTGGTGGAGGAGCCGGTAGGCCGCCTGCAACTGCTGCTCGTCATCGGTCGAGCCGACCACCGCCACGATGTGGTTGCCGGACCCGTCCCGCCAGTCCAGGGCGGCCCCGGGACCCTGGTGGACGCTGACCGTGTCCACCTCGGCGCGGTCGGTGAAGTCGTTGATGCCCTCGATGGCGGTCACCGTGGCCGAGACGGTCGGCGGCTGGAGGAAGAAGCGGTAGCCGACGCGCTCGGTGGCCACGGGCCCGTCGACCGATACCGGCTCGCCCAGGGCCACCCGCAGGGTGAGGTCCAGCAGGCTGACGCCGGCGGCCCGCTCCAGCATCTCGGGCACCCCGCCGCCCACGCGCCCGTTGACCTCGATGATGCGGGGGCCGTCGGGCGTGAACTTGACCTCGGTGTGCAGGCAGCCGGTGTGTACCCGCAGGGCGTCGATGGCCCTGGTGGCCAGGTCCAGGACGGCCGAGCGGCTCGCCTCGTCGAGGGCGGCGGGGATGAAGAAGCCGGTCTCACGGAAGTTTCCGGCCGGCGGGAAGCGGCCGGTCAGGGCCAGGTGGCTGACGATGCCGTCGGCCACCACGCTCTCGACCGACACGTAGCCCGCGTAGGGCCCGCCGGCCCGGGCCGGATCGTCGGGCAGGTACCCCTCGAGAACCATGTCGGGGCGGCGCGACCCGAGGGCGCCGAGCAGCTGGTCGAACTCGGCGGTGTCGCGGACCAAGAAGGTGTAGCGGCTGCCCTGGGCCGAGCGGGGCTTGAGGACGGCGGGCCAGCTCATCTGGGCGCCGACGGCCGCGAGCTCGCGCTCGGACTGATAGGGGCGGACGAGGTGGCACGGGGGCGTGTCGAGGCCGGCGTCGCGCAGCGCGCGACGCTGACGTGCCTTGTCGGTGAGGGCGGCCGCGGTCGCCGGGCTGTGAAAGGGCAAGCCCAATCCGTCTGCCACGCAGGCCAATTCGACCATCTTGGCATCGAGGAAGGTTGTCATGCCCGCGGGTTCCCAGTCGCCGAGGGTCTTGACCGCCTGCTCGACGCTCATGCCCTCGATGTCGACGATGGGGCCGACCCGGTTGAGCAGGGCGGTCATCTCACGCATCCCCGGCACGGCCGTGTCGATGATCCACAGCAGGTCGCAGAGGCCGGCGGCCGCCTCGGCGAGCTGCATCACGGGAACGCAGCGGGGCCCGTAGCCCACCGCCACCAGCGGCCGCGCCCGCCCGGTCGTGAAGTCCGTCATGGTGGTCAGCCGATCACGGCTTCGACGCAGTCCTGGGCGTCGTAGACGGCGCGCAGGCGGCTGCGGGGCGAGGGTAGGTAGTGGGTGAAGTAGCGCACGCCCTCGGTGAGCACGCCCAGCAACGAGATGTTGGGCTGCAGCCGGCCCTCGGAGTCGTAGGGGTGGAAGCTCTCGTTGATGGCCACGCTGCCGACGGGTGTGTCGCCGTAGGTGAGCTGCGTCAGCCTGCCCTTGGCGCATAGACGGTTGAGCAGCGGCGAGCCCGAACGGGCCAGCGATGGCATGTCGAGATGGCCCCGCACCACCCCGTCGACCAGCACGTTGGCCGGCTCGTCGAGGGCGGTCGAGCTCAGGCGGACGCCGTCGGGACTGGGCGCCAACTCCGGGCCGGGCCCGAGCGGGATGCGTACCACCCCGGCGTCGAGCAGCCCCAGCAGCTGCTGGGAGCGCATGGGCGGCACGCCCGCCTCCAGGCGGTTGATGCGACCCCGGACGCGTGACTGGAACTCGACGTAGGAGTCGAGGGACAGGCCGCCGAACTCGATGACCGATCGCAGCTGGTCTCGGAGGATGCGCAGCACTTCCTGGGCCGCCTTGACGGGGCTGCCCCCCGGGCGCAGGGCCTCGGTCAGGTCGTCGTCGATCATGTCGTAGACCTGACCCTGGTAGTCGGCGGCCGAGGCGTAGTGACGGTCCGATCCGGCGAACAGATGGCTCGCCGGGTCGAATCGCCCGTAGCGTGGCTCGAGACCGTCGACGACCTTCTCGTAGTGGCCGTCGATCCAGCCCTGGCGCAGGACGGTGCGTACCTCGGCCGACTCGGCGCCGCCCCCGGCCAGCTCGGCGGCCTGGATGTAATAGCGCGCCTGCATCTCGGCGAAGATCAGCGGGAGAAGCTCGGCCCGGAAGTCCACGTGGCGCCGCGCCGGCGACCCGCCCGGGTTGGTCAGCGCCGCGAATTCCTCGGGGGTGCACACCACCGGCTGGTACTGGCCGTAGGGGTCGACGCCGGTGGCCGACTTGGCGCAGTACGGCGCCCCCGAGCGCGAGTAGAGGGTGATCCTGGGCTCGCGGCCCGAGGGCACGTAGCGCATCCGGTCGGCCCGGTCGCACCGGTCCCGGAAGGTCCCGCCCCGTCCGATGGTGAGGGCCGTGAGGATGTCGAAGCCGACCAGGCCCATGCCGGCGACGGCCACCGAGGAGCCGGCCGCAGCGCTCTGGTCGAGGCACTCGATGGGGTAGGGCTGCAGGTAGCGCAGGCCCCCGTCGGCCCGGTGCTCGTGGTTGCCGGTGTGTCCCGAGGTGAGCACCACATGGTCGACGGTGAGGGTGGTGCCGTTGTCGAGCAGCACCGCCTCGCGCCCCGCCAGCGCCTGCGAGATGTCGATGGCCGCCGCGTAGTGCCGGACGATCTCGAGATTGTGCGGGGCGTAGGCCACCAGCGTGTCGTAGAACCAGACCAGGTACTCGCCCATCAATCGCCGGGGCAGGTAGTCGGTGGGCAGGATGGGGCTGCCCCCGGCGCCGATCCGGCACTCGTAGCCCACCCAGCGGTAGCCGCGGACCACCGCCCACGGGTGCAGTCCCACGGCGTAGGGGGGGAGCGCGCCCCCGTCGGGTGCGACGTAGAGGGAGAGCTGACCGCAGGCGTTGTTGAGCACCAGGAAGTCGGGCTGCTCGGCGGAGTAAACCCCGCCGCCGAGCTGAGCGGGCTCGATCACGTGCACCCGCACGCGCGTGCCCGTCTGCCGGGCCCGGCTCACGGTCCGCTCCAGCACGCACAGACCCCACGAGCCGAGTCCCACGATGGCCATCTCGATCATCGGACGCGTCCCATCCGGTCCATGTGTGCCGGCTGGTTCGAGGCGGGAAGAAGGACGGTGGCGTCCGCGGGCGGCCGGGGATCTGCAGCCCTCGACGGCAGCGCTGCTGCCTGTGTGGTCCCCAAAGACACGTGCCCCTCCTACCGCAATCAGCTCCAACCGGGCTGTCGACGCTCGAGTGCGCGATATCGCTATACCACTGTGCACTTGATCGGATAGATTACATACCATTAGACCAAAAATAAAGAGATCAAGCGACATATAGTCGGGTGATAGGCCGAAACCGGCAGGTAGCCCGCAAGATTGCCGCTGTAGTAGACCGCCTGTCTGTCGGTCATGGCACGGCCGGCCGCGACCGCCGGCGTCTGTCTGCCGTGTGGAGTAGACCTATAGTTTGCTCAGCCATTGAGAACATCTGAAAAGTATGTATAGTGACCGAAAACAGAATCTGCGTTTGGTACCCGGCCGTGCGCTGCGGTCGCAACGTCATCGCAGCGGCTGTGCGGGGGCCCACAGGGGTAGGTCCGTATCCGGGAGGAGTAGCACATGTTGCCGTTCGCCGTGCCCGCGCAGCTGTGCCGTGCGGTCAGCGCCCGGACGGGGGCATGTGCGATCACCGGGGCCGATCGATCCGGCGGTCGCTAGATGCTGGATTTCGCCGCCCTGCCACCGGAGGTCAACTCCGGGTTGATGTACGCCGGGCCCGGGTCGGGTCCGATGCTGGCCGCCGCGGCGGCCTGGGACGCTCTCGCCGCCGAGCTGTACTCGACGGCGCTGTCCTACGGGGTGGTGATCTCCGATCTCGCGAGCGTGTGGCTGGGGCCGTCGGCGATAAGCATGGCGGCCGCGGCCACGCCGTTCGTGTCGTGGATAGCGGCGACTGCCGGGCAGGCCGCGGATACGGGTGCGCAGGCCACGGCCGCGGCCGCCGCCTACGAGGCGGCATTCGCGATGACGGTGCCCCCGCCGGTGATTGCGGCCAACCGTGCGTTGCTCATGGCGTTGATCGCGACGAACTTCCTCGGTCAGAACACTCCCGCGATCATGGCCACCGAGGCCCAGTACATGGAGATGTGGGCCCAGGACGCTGCGGCGATGTATGCCTATCAGGCTGCGGCGCAGACCGCGTCGACGTTCACGCCGTTCGCCGATCCGCCGCAGATCACCGCCGCGGGGGGCGCGCAATCCGCCGAGGTTGCCCAGGCCGGCGCCACGCCCGCGGGCTCAGCCGCTCAGACGGTGGCGCCGCTGACGTCGGCGATGTCCACTCCCGCCGCCGCCGCGCTGCCCGACGCCGGCCTCACCTCGGGTGCCTCGTCGATGTCCTCGACGTCGTCGGCGTCGCAGCTGTCGATGTTGACGACCCTGACGTCGTCGTCGACGACACTCACGTCGGGCGCCGGCATGGTGTCGGGTGCGGGTTCGTCGGCATCGATGTTCGGTCCGGCCGGTGCGCTCATGCAGTCCGTGAATCCGATGGCCGGTGTCGCCGGCCTGCCGGTGTTCAAATCCTCGCTGACCGGCTTCGGTCCGGGGACGGGCGTCGTCGGCGCGCCCGCCCTGGGGAGCGCCACCGTGACCGCGGGCGCGGGCCGGGCGGCCACCGTCGGCGTGCTCTCGGTGCCACCGGGCTGGGCCTCGGCCGCGCCGACAGTCAGCCCGGTCGCCCCGGCGCTACCGGGCGCCGGAGCGACTCCCGCGGTCGCGGCCGGGGCGCCGGGGGCGATGCCGAGCGGGATGCCGATGACGGCCGGCGCGCAGCGCGGCACGGGATCTTCGACCCCGCCCCGGCTCACGATCGGCTACCGTCCGGCGATGGTTCCGGACGCGGTGTACGCCGGTTGAGGATCGACAGGGAAAGGGGACCATCTGAGCGTTTTCGGCCGGCGGTGATGCGGGGTCGCGGATCCGCCCGGCTTGTCGGTATCCATCATGTCCAAGCTTTGAAGTAAGGAGGCATCAAGATGCCTATGCGTTTCATGACCGACCCGCACGAGATGCGGGCGATGGCGGGCCGCTTCGAGCTGCACGCCCAGACGGTGTCCGACGAGGCTCGCAAGATGTGGGCGTCCTCGCAGAACATCGCCGGCGCCGGTTGGGGCGGGCAGGCCCAGCTGACCTCATACGACACCATGGGCCAGGTCAACCAGGCGTTCACCAACATCGTGAACATGCTGCACGGGGTGCGTGACGGGCTGATCCGTGACGCCAACAACTACGAGCAGCAAGAGCAAGCCTCGATGCAGATTCTGAGCAGTTAGCCGCGCGACTTTTTTAGATCGGGAGAACGAGATGTCTATCAATTATCAGTTCGGCGATGTCGACGCCCACGGCGCCCTCATCCGTGCCCAGGCCGCATCGCTGGAAGCCGAGCACCAGGCCATCGTCCGCGATGTGCTTGCGGCCGGGGACTTTTGGGGCGGGGCCGGGTCGGTGGCGTGCCAGCAGTTCATCACCGACTTGGGTCGCAACTTCCAGGTGATCTATGAGCAGGCCAACGCCCACGGGCAAAAGGTGCAGACTGCGGGCAGCAATATGGCGAGCACGGACAGCGCGGTCGGCTCCAGCTGGGCCTGACCGCCCGCTCTCACTCCGCCGGCGCACCCGGGAACTGCGCGTGTTGCCGCGTCACGATGGCGTGGCATTGCGCTACAACGGGTTTCGTTCGGTGGCCACGCCACGGCGGCCGGGCACGCATCCGCTGATGCGGCCCAGCCGCCCGGGGAGCCCCCCGCCTACGGCCGCGACGGCCCGTTCGCCGGCGCCGACGTGCCGGATCCAAGGGTGCAGCGACTCGCCCCAGCCGGCCGCGTTTCGCTGGGTGCGCGTCACAACATCACCGAGATTGTCGGCTGGAGGGCCGGAAACGTTTACCGTATAGGGATGTCGGGATCCCTGGATGATCTGGTGACGTCGGTCGCCGCCGCGTTGATGGCGGCCGATGCGAGTAACTCTGCCGCTATCAGCCAACGGATCCTCGGTGATCTCGTCGGCCACTTCGGTGTGGACGCCGGTTTTCTGCGCCGCAATGACCACGAGATTCACGCGACAGTGCTCGTCGCCGAATGGCCGGCGCGCAACCTCGACCCCGACCCGATCGGTGTGGTGTATTTCGCGGACGCCGACTCGGTGTTCAAACTGATCGAAAAGAACCGGGAGCCTTACATTTTGCGCCCCGAGCCGACGAACGCCGACTATCAACAGAACATTGCGGAGGGCACCGGCGTGGCTGCCGTTTCGTTGGCCTGTGTGCCGATGCTGTCCGGGGACCTGACCACCGGCACGCTGGGCTTCGTCAAGTACGGCGATCGCGAATGGCTACCGGAGGAACTCAATGCCCTGCAGACGATCGCCACGCTGTTCGCGCAGCTGCAGGCCCGCATGGCCGCCGAGGAGCAGGTCCGCTATCTGGCCGAGCATGACGATCTCACCGGACTGCTGAACCGCAGGGCGCTGATCACCCACCTCGACAAACGACTGGCCGAGGGTCGGCCCGGCCCGGTTGCGATACTGTTCCTCGACCTGGACCGCTTCAAGGTGGTCAACGAGCACCTCGGTCAGAGCGCAGGCGACCGGTTCATCAAAGGCTTCGCCGACCTGCTGCGCGAGGCGGCGGAGGGTTCGTCGGTCACCGCCCGGCTTGGCGGCGACGAGCTTGTGGTGGTGCCGTCCGCGCCGATGGACACCGAAAGCGCCGTCGCGTTTGCCAAGTGGCTACAGGACCGAGTTCACAAGCAGGTCGTTATCGACGGCGAGAAGCTCAGCCGTTCGGTGACCGTCGGCGTCGTCACCGGCATGCCGGGAAGCGACACCACTTCCGATCTCCTGCGCCGCGCCGACCAGGCCACCCGATCGGCGAAGAGTTCCGGTGGCGCCCGGGTTGCGGCATTCAGCCCGGAAATGTCCGAGCAGGACACCATTCGCAATGACATCGAACTGGAGCTGGAAGGGACGACCGACAGCTACAACGGCGCCCTGGTGCTGCATTACCTGCCCGAGTTCGACATGCGCACCGGCGAGGTGCTCGGGGCCGAGGCGCTGATCCGTTGGCAACACCCGACCCGTGGGCTACTGATGCCCGAGTCGTTCATCGGTGTGCTCGAATCGATCAATCTGGCCAGAAAGCTCGGCCGTCTGGTAATGCGTTCGGCCTGTTTGCAATTCGGACTGTGGCGGTCACGCGGCGTGGGGGCCGACGCCACGCTGCGGGTCAATATATCGCCGATGCAGCTCGTCGCGAACAACATTGTCAGCGACGTCGCCGCCACCCTCAACGAGTTCGCGATCGACCCCAAAGCGGTGTGTCTCGAAATCACGGAAAGGGTTGTGGTCCAAGAGATCGACACCACGCGGCGAACACTCGCCCAGCTCAAAGACATTGGCGTACAGATCGCTATCGACGACTTCGGTACCGGCTACAGCGCGCTGGCTTATCTGAAGTCGCTGCCGGTCGACACGCTCAAGATCGACAAGGGATTCGTGCTCGATCTCGGCTCCAGTACGCATGATCTGGCGATCGTGCAGGCGATTGTCGCCCTGGCGGACGCGTTCAAACTCGAGGTCGTCGCGGAGGGCGTCGAGACCGTCGCCGCCGCCAAAACGCTGGTTGAACTGGGCTGCAGTCGGGCGCAAGGTTTTCTGCTGTCCCGTCCGCTGGACAGCGCGGCTATGGAGTCGCTGCTCGCCAAGGGGGCAATATCGATGGACTTCTCCGCCATGCGGGATGTGCCGTTCGACGCGTGATCACCGATCGGCGGGGCGCCGCTCGAACAGGTAGTAGCGCGTCGGCGTCTTCTCATCGAGCTCCCGCTCTTCGCCCGTGGACAACAAAGTCCAGTTCTGGGCGAATCGGCGTTCCATCTCGGCGTGGTCGATGCCCGGCACGCCGAACCTTCCACCGGGCGGGAACGCGACGATCAACAGCCGCGCGCCGGGTGCGGCCAGGGCGCTGACCTCACGGACGTAGGCCTCGCGATCGTCCCCGCTCATGTTGTGCAGACAGCCGTTGTCGACGATCAGCTCAAAGCCGGTCCCGATGCCCGACTGACTCAACTGCGTGACGTCCGCGTGGACGAAGTCGACCGATACTCCCGCGGCGCCTGCCTTGGCGCGCGCCTTGGCGAGCGGCTTCGCGACGTAGTCCACACCGGTGACGTGCCAGCCGCGTTGGGCGAGATAAATGGAGGAGTCTCCGGTGCCGCACCCGACATCGAGCGCCGAACCCGTTGGGAGCGGGGCTGTGTCAGGGGTGCCCTCGACCAGATCACGCAGGCCCTGGCCCAGGGCATGGCCCTCCCACGGCGTGAAGCCGACTCGATAGAAGAACCGGAAGCGGGTGTGTCGCGAAGCCATAGCCGTCATGATCGCATCTTCGTCACCACCCGCGACAACGCGCCTCGGCGCGACGTCAATGTCAGCGGGCCTCCCGTCTGGTCGTGGCGACCGAGGGGGGTGCGTCGGGGCACGCGATACGGTACACAATGAGCACGATGCACGAGCCCGATGAAAGCGCCTACAGAGCGCACATTCTCGACCCCGCAGACCCTGCCGACGGTTCCGCGTTGCAGCGGCTCCGGGCAGATCCCGGCGTGGTGTTCATCGACCATCTCGACGCGCAACGGGCCAACCTGGGCGGCCTTCGCCCCCGCCCCGACGATGAGCTGGTCGCGGAGCCGGCCCGGTGGGCCTACTTCGCATGGCGGAGGACGGCCGTTGCGGTGCTGGGCCCGCGCGGGTTTCGCGCGGTGCGCCTGGACCGTAACCGCAACAACATCACCCCGCGCGAGCAGGACAGGCTCGGTGCGCTGCGGATCGGCGTCGCCGGCCTGAGCGTCGGCCACGTCATCGCACACACCCTGGCCGCCGAGGGCGTGTGTGGCGGCCTTCGCCTGGCCGACTTCGATCGCCTCGAACTCTCCAATTTGAATCGGGTGCCCGCCGGCGTGCTCGACCTCGGCGTGAACAAAGCCCATGTGGCCGCGCGCAGGATCGCCGAGCTTGATCCGTATCTACCGGTCGAGGTTTACGATGCCGGGCTCACGCCGGAGACCATCGACGAGTTTGTCGACGGATTGGACATTCTCGTCGAGGAATGCGACGCGCTCGATATGAAGGCGGCGCTTCGAGTGGCCGCCCGCGCGCGCGGGATCCCCGTGCTGATGGCGACGAGCGATCGCGGGCTGATTGATGTGGAGCGCTTCGACCACGACCCCCGACGCCCGATCTTGCATGGCCTGCTGGGCGAGCTGGATCTGGCGTTGTTGCCCGGCATGAGCAGCCGCGAGAAGGTTCGGCACGTCCTGCGTCACCTCGAAGCCGAACGGTTGTCGCCGCGCGTCGCCGCGTCGCTGGTGGAGATCGACCGCTCGTTGTCGACCTGGCCGCAACTGGCCTCGGACGTGGTGCTCGGCGCCTCCGTCGTCACCGAGGCCGCACGCAGGATCGGGCTCGGAGAAGAACTGCGCTCCGGCCGGGTCCGCATCGACGTCGCCTCGGCCCTCGAACAACTCGACGAGCCCGACATGGCCCGGGAGCGCCCCGCGCCGGAAGAGCGTCATGAAACGCCGGAACTGCCCGGGGCCGCGGGCGCGGTGGCCGCTGCCGCGATCCGCGCCCCGTCGGGCGGCAACGTGCAACCGTGGCGTGTCCATGCCGCCCCCGCCGGCATCACGATCGAGCTTGACGCTCAAGGCAACTCCATGATGGACGTCGGCTTGCGCGGCAGCGCCGTCGCGCTCGGCGCCGC
This sequence comes from Mycobacterium sp. 94-17, assembly GCF_035617725.1. Taxonomy (NCBI): domain Bacteria; kingdom Bacillati; phylum Actinomycetota; class Actinomycetes; order Mycobacteriales; family Mycobacteriaceae; genus Mycobacterium; species Mycobacterium sp. 94-17. Next base: position 29,619 of record NZ_JAPIYN010000010.1, on the reverse strand, counting down.
CGTGTTGAATGCCCGAGTCGCGGCCGCGGCCCACCATGTTCTCGGGTCCGTCACGCTGACCGAGCGCGCCGAGGGGCCGCAGTTGCGCGCCGTCCTGACGCTGGCCGATGGCACCGACCCCGACCTCGCCGGTCTCTACCGGACGATGCTCGCCCGCGAAACCAACCGCCATCACGGTAGTCCCGAACCGATCGACACCGCGACCGTCGACGCGCTCACCGCCGCCGCCCGCCGGGAAGGTGCGGCGCTACGCCTGCTCACCGACAGAGACGACATTGCCCATGCGGCAACGATTCTGGCCGAATCCGATCGCATCCGCTACCTGACGCCACGGCTGCATCAGGACATGGTCTCCGAACTCCGCTGGCCCGGGGATCCTGATCCCGACACCGGGATCGACGTGCTCAGCCTGGAACTCGATGACGGCGACCTCGCGGTGCTCGACATCCTGCGCCGCCCGGACGTCATGGGCCATCTGGCCCGGTGGGATGCGGGCAGCGCCCTGGGTGAAGACATGCGCGACCGGATATCGGCGAGTTCTGCGCTGGCCGTTGTCAGTGTTCACGGGCAGACGCTGCGCGACTATGCGAAGGGTGGCTCGGCGGTCGAGCTTGTCTGGATCATCGCCCAGCAGCGAGGATTATCGGTCCAGCCGGTTTCGCCGGTGTTCCTCTACGCCCACGACCGCGCCGAAACCGACTGTCTTTCAGATGCTTTCGTCGATCGGCTAGAGCAGTCGCGGCGCGAATTCGGGCGGCTGGCCCGCGTCCCCGCCGAAGATTCCATCGCGCTGGTATTGCGGTTCGCCGTCGGGCCACCGGCGACGGTGAAGAGCCGGCGGCGCCTGGACCGCGTCCGGATCGGCTGATCCGGAAGGTCAGCGGCGCCGCACGCGCGCCCGGATCGGCGCCGCCGCGACCATGGTGAACGGCACGGCGAGCGGGAAATCGTCCTCCAGAGAACGGATCTCGAACCGCCGCACGATCGTGGCCAGCGCCAGTGCAGCTTCCAGCATGGCAAAATGATCCCCGATACATGAGCGCGGGCCGCCGCCGAATGGGACGTACTGCCAACGGTCGCCGCCCTGCGAACGCTCGGGACCGAATCGGTCCGGATCGAACGCCAGCGCGTTATCCCAGAGGCTCGGATCGCGCTGCACCGCCATCCTTCCGACCGCCAGCATCGTGCCGGCCTCAACGCGAAAGCCGGCAACTGCGACGTCGCGCTCCGCCATCCGGGTGCCTGTCGGACCCGGCGGGCAGAGCCGCAGCGCCTCCTGGAGCACCTGGACGGTAAAGCCCAACCGCGGCACGTCGTCGGGTGCTAGTTGCCGATCGCCGAGTTGCCCGACTTCGGCCGCCACCCGGTCCTGCAAGTCGGGCCGTCGGCCCAACGCCCACAGCGCGTAGGTCAGCGTCGTCGCGGTGGTGTCGTGACCCGCGAACAGGAAGATGATCATCTCGTCGCGAATGGCGTTGTCCGACAACGGCTGGCCGGTCTCGGGGTCGGTCGCGGCGATCAGAGCCCGCACCAACGGTGCGTCCCTGGCCGGGTCGCTGCGGCACGCTTGGACAATCTCGTCCGCAAGCGCACGAATCGTGGCCACCGCCGCACGCGCCCGCCGCCGCGCCGGCGTGGGCATCCAGTGCGGCGCGCGCAACGGACGCAGCGCCCGCCGCACGGCGTAACTGGTTGCGACACGCAACGGTTCGGCGACCGCGTCGCTTCGTTCATCGAGGTCCAGACCCAGCACCGAACGGCCCAGCGCCCGCATCGTCAACAAGCGGCACTGGGCATCCAGATCGATCACCGCGTCGTCGCGCCATAAGGCGCACACCGCCTCTGCCGCCTCGGCCATGTGGCCCCCGAACTGGCGGACACGCTGGCGGGTGAACACAGGCTGCAGTGTGCGGCGGCGCGGCAGCCACTCGGCGTGCGGCAACACGAACAGATTTCCGCCGAGCAACCGGCGGAGCTCGGTAGTGACCGTGCTCGTCTTGTCGATGGAACCGTCTCTGACGCTGACGATGTCGTGGATGGCCTGCGGAGACGTCGCGACGACGATCGGTGGCATCAGCCACTTGGGTCCCAAGATGACCCGGGTGACCGGCCCGCCCGCATCGCGAAGCCTGTCCACCCCGGTGTGGAAGACCCTGACCGCCTTCAGGCGCTCGCGATACGGCAGCGGGTTCTTCGGGGCCAACGGCAGCGCGGCAATGTCACGAGTCGAGTCCCTGACGGACACAGCGTCGAGCGTACCGCGACTGCATCAGCGGCTTGGCGCTCTCAGCCGCGACCCACGACGACAACACCGATCAAACATGTCGCGCCGGTGCCGTCATGATGCGCAATTACGCTTCATCCAATAGCGGCGCTTCGGTCTCCTGCCGGCTATACAACTGTTGGGTTAATTGATGTGTCTCTTGGAGGATCTTGGCCACCTGCGCCGGCTGCGCGTGATTGACGAAGTCGCGCCGATTCCACCACATCATCTTGGTTTGATAGCGCTCATCGGGGTACGGCGTCGCGGGAATATTTGCCACCACCCCACCTGAGGACCGCCACCGGTTCAGCGCATAGGCCGCGGCTGTGGCCATGCAGAATTGAATGTCCAGCAGGGCCATCATGTGGAAGGCGCTGCGAGCCACGGCGCTGGTGAGTTCAGAACTGCGGTCCGCGGCGTCGGCCGCCCATGCCGACTTCATCTCCAGAACACCGAAGGGCACCCGATCGTTGATCGCGTTGCGGACCGCACCCTGGCCGGGTTGTCCGGCCCATTCGACGAGCGCGTGCGAGTCTTCCGCGGACCGCAGCGGTCCCTTGGCCCGGACACCGGCCACCATCCGCCCGGCGTCGTCGATCACCCCGAAGAACATGATGGTGTCCGCACCGCTGCGCAACGCGTCGAGGTCCAGAGCGCACTCGACACCATGTTTGCGATAGCTGCGATGCGCGCCGACGGAGTACTCAGCCCACAGATCAGGGTCCGTCGTCGGCTGCGAAACCACCAGCGTGCAGCCGATATCGGGATCGTGCCAGCTGAGGCCCTGCTCAAGGCGGAATCCATCGACGCCTGCGGCTTGCAGCGGAATCACAGCCATAAACATCTTCCTATCGGATGCGGACTTTTGGTTGGTTTTTGCGAATTTTCTAGACTCAGGGGATGAATATATCCGGATTTACAAACCATATCCCTGCAAGCTAACCCTAGTCGTTCTATCGCCTTAATACTTTGCCAGAATCTAGACTCCAGGCAATATAAACAGCGTAGCAGACCGTCGTCATCATATTCCCAATGCAAGATGATGACCATCCGTCTGGCTCTTTTCCAATCCAAGAAACGAAAACCGGGTCAATGTTGGCGGAATCGTGAGACTTTAGCCGTACGGCCCACGGGGCCCGCGCGAACGTGCTGACAGCGCGGGCGGCTTTGCAGACGAGTCTCTCGTCCGGGCGAAATGTCGGCCGACGGCGCGTTCCCAAGAAGTTGGACGCTCGTGCAAGTTTGCTGGGCGCAAGGGGACTACGCAGTGCGGTCGGCAGCAACTTCTTCGTCGCCCGTCGACGACAATCCGCTCACGTGTCACCGTTTGCCCAAACGCGGGGCGTTTCGCATCCGGGCAGGTCAAGGCTCGCATTCCGTGCCGTGCAGGAGTGCCGAGCCGAATGGTTTCGGCATAATGCGCAAATGCGTCTTCGCCGTTCTGTGCGTCATTGGATCACCGCAATTAATTGAAAGATTTTCGACTTCATCATTGCCGCGCCGGTGACTCACGATATCTCGTCAAACGGCAGTGCTCGGTAACAGCGCGTCTCATCACTTCTGTAATGCGGGCACCATTGTTGACCGTCAGGCAGTAGCGTCGTGCTGTCGGTTTCGTCGAAAAGGATCCCGCGATGACGGTGGGAACTCACACCAGGGCACGGGTCGGGTCAGTGGTCGCGTTGCTGCTCGCGGCCACCACGGTGACGATGGTCATGGGGCATCCGTCCGGGAGTCCCGCGCCCGCGGTGATCCCCGTGGATGTATCCCGACCGCTGTCCAGCACCGTCGCTCTGGCTCCGCCACCGCCGGGCTTTCCGAACCTGGACGGGTTGTCGGATGTCTCCGCTGATCACGTGGGCGACAACCAGGGCATCTATCCGCTGGCGACCTTTACCGGCCCGTCCGGCGTGCAGTGCGCGATGTGGAGCAGCCTCGGCGACACGGCGGCCTCCTGCTACGGGACGATTCCCGGCGCGGACCCTGCGGCGAACCATGTCTACGCGAGCGACGTCGGCGCGCAATTCGACCAGAACACGCCTCCCGCCGCCGACAAGCTGAACGGGAAGCCCCTGGCATCGGGCCAGAAAGTCGTGTTGGGCGCGGGCGGAACCCTGATGGGCGGCGACCAGATCACCTGCGGCGTGCAAGGCGTTGTTGTCGCGTGCGTGGTGGTCAGGGGATTCAGTCAGAATCACGGTGACGCCACCGCGCAGCGACACGGCTTCGTCGTCGATCCGCGCAAGAGTTGGACGTTTTGAGCTTTCCGGTTCGTTCTAGCGCTTCGGGGCCAGCACGACGACGGGAATGGCGCGCGACGTCTTCTTCTGATACTCGTCGTACCGGTTCTGATTGTTCTTGTTGACGATCTGCCACAGCCGCGGATAGTCGGGATCACCGGAGCGCACCGGTCGTGCGGTGACGGCGAAACGCCTTGGGCCGACGTTGATCTCGACGTCCGGATCGGCCTTGAGGTTGTGATACCAGCCGGGAGCCTCGGGTGCACCTCCCTTGGAGGCGACAACCAGATAGTTGTCACCGTCGCGGGCGTAGGTCAGCGACGTCGTGCGTTGTTTGCCGGTCTTCGCGCCGACGGTATGCAGCAGCAGGCTTGGTATCCACAGGGTGCGGTGACCGATCCAGCCGTTGGTCTTCTGATATACCGCGTCGTGCACCCGCAGCACCTGCGACAGCACCTTCTCCACCAGACTCATAGCCCCAGTCTCACCCAGTGGCGTCGAGATTCGCCAGTGCCGTGCGCCCGGCTAGTGGTGATGCGGGGGTCGCTCGTCGCGCAGCCGGCGTTCGTCGGACGCCTCGCGCACCTGCTCCTCGTCGCCGAACCGCTCCACGTCCTCGGGGGTGACGTGCACCCGCTTGGGGTGGCCGGTGGCCGGCGTTCGGTGTGCGGGTTCGCTGGGCATCAGGCAATTGTCTCTCATTCGGAGGAACCCTGGGTCTTGCCTGGACCCGTTGGCCGGCGGCGAACGGCTGGACTTCGTCAAGGACCTCGGCGCCGTCATGCCGCTGCGCGTGGGGGGCATGCTGTTCGGCATCCCCGCGGACTATCAGCGCCGGGTCCAGGAGGACGGCGAGAAGTTCGTTCGGACCACGCGTGGCGGACGCATGACGGACAACACCGATGCCAAGCTCGCCGACGGGGAGGTATTCGCCGGCTTCATCGACTGGGCGCACCGGTCATCCCGCCGCCGACCTCACCACCGAGCTGCTCTTGGCGCACGGCCGCCGCTCCGGCGTGCGCCGTCGAATCCTGCCTTCAGGTGTTCTCGGTGATCCACGTGGTGGTGAAGCGCAGTATCTCGGGGATGCCCGCGGCCAGATCGGATCCGATGGCTTTCTCGAATTTGCCACCCACCAAAGGGATTTTCACCTCGACCCGCAATGCGGAGCGCGCTTGGCAACCGCCGTCGTCCGCCGGTGCCAGCCAGGTTTCCACCTGACCAGACCCCAACCCGCCCGACGCCGTGATGCGGGCTTGCCCCCGCAGCTGCCGGTCACCGTTCGGTCGCCAAGTCTCGCTCTGCACGATTCGCAGGTCACCTTTGACGAATTTGGCGGCCAGCCCGGGCAGCAGCTGACGACCGATGTGCTGGGTCACCCGCACGGTCACCGCGTCGTCGGCGTCGACTACCAGCGAATCCAGCGTGATGTCGGCGTTACCGGCTATGCGGGCCCGCCAATAATCCTCGCGGGCGAACGCGGCGTGGATCTGCTCGACACTGGCGGGCGACTCGGTCGAGACGTCGAATGAGGACGACATATGCATCCATTCTGACAGAGGCCCCGTTCAGGGCCGTTCGAAATGCTGATAATCGACCGGCGCCCTCCAGTGGCCGCCCCAGCGCCACCCACGGTCGGTGAAGACGCGCACCACGGGGTCGTCGTCGTGCAGGACCCCCGGGTCGCTGCGGCCGCGGTCCACGTACTGCGCCGCGTTGTGCGGCTCGAAGGTGCCGTCGGCGTAGACGCACGGGTTGCGACGCGGATTCAGGTCGACGGCGCGGCCGTAGGCGTGTCGAGACCAGTGGCCGCTTCCCGGAATGCGCCTGCAATTGAAAGCCGACGTGTTGTCGTCCTCCATCGACAGCTCGTCATCGGCGCCCGGATAGTGGTCGGCCGTGCGGATCTTCTCGATGGGAAAGCCGCGCCGGTACAGCTGCGCGAAGATCGCGACGACGTCCGGCACCAGGTCCTGGTGCACGATCAGCTCACCACGGTGGGTCCGGCCGTCGAAACCGATGTGGTCGACCCCGACCCGTCGTAGCCGGCTGGGGTCCACCGGGCAGCCCGGCTGCCAGCTCGCACCGAGCTCCGCCGCGGTGACCGGCCGAACGGCGCCCCCGGCAGGCGCCGGGGTGGACGATGGCCCGGCGACAGGCGGTGGCGGCGCGGCCGTGCACTGCGTCAGCGTGACCGCGGCCGTGGCTGCCACCGCGGCAATCCGCAACCTGGCGGAGGTCACCGGGGAGGGGTCCGCACCGCTTTGCTCCATCGAACGAGACCGCTCGCGACCGGGTGTTGCGAGCCGGGGTCCTCAACGCTACGGCACCCCGCTCCTAATCCGATGTGCAACAGCCACTTTGCGGCGAACGCGGCGGCGCGGTGGATGCCGGCGGGGGCGTCGACCTACCCTTGCCCTATGCCGGTAGTCCGTGGCGGGTGGACGTCCTGGCCACCATCGCTGCGCAAGGCGGTTGTGGTCGCCGTCGCGTTGCTTGCCCTCGTCGCGGCTTCCCCGTGGGTCTTCACCGCACACACCCCGGTGGCCGACCGCCCGCAGCCGCCCGCGCCGAAGCCCGCGCCTGCGCCCGCCGCGCCGGCCCCCGCCCCCGAATTCGCCACCGTCTCCACGCTGATCAACGAGGCGATCGCGGCCAACGAACTGCCCGGGGCCGTGGTGCTGGTCGGGCACGGCGGCCAGGTCGTCTTCCACCAGGCCTACGGGTCGCGCAAGCTCGCGGGCGAACCGGGGCTCGATGGATCGCCCGCACCGGCGGAGCCGATGACCGAGGACACGATCTTCGACATGGCCTCACTGACGAAATGCCTGGCCACGGCGATCGCCATCATGCAGCTCTACGAACAGGGCAAGGTGGCGTTCGACGATCCGGTGCAGAAGTATCTGCCCGACTTCAACACGACCAACGATCCACAGCGCGCCCAGGTCACGGTGCGCATGCTGCTGACCAACACCTCCGGCGAGGGCATCGATGTCAACCTGGCGGACCCGTGGGGGCTGGCCGGGCCCGACAAGGCGGAAGGCATTCGCCGCGCGCTGGCCACGCCGCTACAGTCGCATCCGGGTGAGCTTTTCCGGTACTCCGACATCAACTACATTCTGCTGGGCGCGCTGCTGGAGAAGACTGCGGGCGAGGCCGAAGACACCTACGTGCAACGCAATGTGTTTGCGCCGCTTGGTCTGAAATACACCCGCTACCTTCCGGTGGCCAAGGCCTGCGGCCCGCACGCGGTGCGCGGGGCGGCCATCGCGTGGGCCGCCACGCCCACGGGAGACCGGCCGGCGAATTGTCCCGCGCAAGCATGGAGCGCGGACCTGTTGCCGCGCATCGCGCCGACGGCGCGCGACGAGGAGAGCAGGGACGACCCGGGCAAGAATCCGGATTTCTTTGCCCTGCTTCGGGGTACGGTGCATGACCCGACGGCGCGCCGGATGGGGGGAGTGGCCGGCAATGCCGGGTTGTTCTCGACGGCTCACGATGTCGGCATCTTCGCGCAGGCACTACTCGACCGGCTGGCCGACCGTCCGAGCGAATTCCCTTTGCGCCCTGCGACTCTCGGTCTGATGACCGCTCCCCAGCAGCCCGGCCACACCGCCGGGCAAGTGGGGGCGGCGAACCGTGCCGCTCAACAAGCTCACGTCCCGCACTATCCGGCGATCGAGGGCCAGAGCCTCTTCGGTTTCGGTTGGGACATCGACACGGCCTATTCCAGGCCGCGCGGCACGGTCTTTCCCGTCGGCAGCTTCGGCAACACCGGGTTCACCGGAACCACGCTGTGGATCGACCCGGGCTCGGATACCTACGTCGTTCTGCTGTCGAACTCGATCCACCTACGGGGCAGCCCTCCCATCTCGAATCTCAGGGGCGCGGTGGCCACCGCGGCGGCGCGGGCCTTGCAGCTGTACGGCGCCGCGCCGTCGGCCGCGGCGCCCGCGCCGCGGAAAACACCGTGAATCTTGTCATTTCACGCAGGGAACGCCGTCGGCCGTCATGCGTGAAAGGTTGGTGACGGCCGGTTCTTGCGTGCCGGTGCCGGTGGCCGGCACCGTGCTGACGGGGGCCGCGGACGTTGGGGTCGGCGATTCCGACGTGTCGTAGCGTCGGCGGTCGAACCGGGAGTAGTCGGTCCCGACGGTGAGCCGCACCGTGTTGCGGGCGACGGCCGAGGATGCGGTCGCCCTGATGTCGTATTGGTCGGCGAGCTCGGTGGCAGCCACCTTCGCACCGGTTCCGTAGCTGACGTTGCTCGTCTCGGTGGTGGAGTCGGCCGTGCTGAGCTGGCCCGCACCGAATGTCCCTGTCGCCAAGAGTATTTGGAGGCTTGCCGCCTCGCCCTGCCGGCCGGAGGCATTGACGACGTCGAGCGTGATGCTGCCGGCGCCGCCCTGCGCGCCACCGTCCGGTTGCGCTGCCGTGCTGGGCGACGGCGTCGTCGGTGAATCGGCGCCCATCAGGTTGCGCGCGATGGAGCGGATGGTGGGTATGTCGATGAAGTTCACATAGGCGCCGTCGGAGAGTTCGCCGAAGCCGGCGACCGGCAACGTGTATAGCGCGACCGATCTGTTGGGGAATGCCAACGCATTTCGCAGCAGACCGTCGAAGTCGAAGGCCGCATCGACGGCGACGTTCTGCTTCGCGACGTCCAACAGGGCGCGCAGCCGGGCGGGGTCCGACAGTGTGCCATCGCGGCGCATCGAGCTGATCACCGAGACGATGAACGCCTGCTGCCTGCGGCTTCGATCGAGGTCGGTGAACGCCGCGTCGTCGGGGTCGCGGCGCTGCCGGACGAAGGCCAACGCCTGGGTTGCGCTGATCTGTTGCGCGCCACGGTGAAAGTCCGCGCCGGAGTAGTCGCGGTCCGAGGTGTCGGCGTTGAGGCACACCGTGATCGGTTGGACCACCTGTGCGATTTGGAAGAAACCGGCCAGGGTGACCTCGATGAAGTGGTCGATCGGGATCTGCAGGAGGCTCTTGATGGTGCTGATTTCGGCTTTGCGGCCCGCCTCCCGCGCCGCCTGTTCTTCAGCCGCCGCGACTTGTCCCTGCGGCGGCGCCGGATTCGGCTGCGAGCTGCCGGAACCGTGGCCGGACATCACCCGCTGGTAGGCGTAGCTGTAGGCCTCCTTGATCTTGCCGCGGCAATCCGTGGTCGGGCATCCGGCCAGATCGACGTAGTCGTCGCGTGGGATCGAGATCGCGGTGACCGGGCCACCGCCGCCGGGCAGGTGCACGACGATGAGGGCGTCGGAGTCGCCGTCGGCGGAATCCTCGTTGCCCGCGTGCAACGCGTCGTAGAGGTCGGGAGCCAGCGGCTGTCCGTGCTGGTCGCGGCGGCTGTCCAGGCCCATGATCAAGATGTTCTGGTCGCTTCCGGTCGGCGCGGGCTCACCGGCCAATGCCTCGGATCGGGTGATGCCCGCCGAGGCCCTGCGGTAGGCGTGCCAGGCGACGCCGACGGCGGCGATGACCACCAGCGATACCAACGCGGCCAGCATTTTGGCACCGGCCACCATCCTGTGGTTGCGGTGCCGGCGATTCCGGCACCCCGCCGTCCGCGAATGTGCTTCTCGCTCGCCGGACGGGCCGGCTTGACGCGTCATGACAGAACTGAGAATAGCCAGGCAGCGGCGGGTCTAACCGGCATTGCGGATGGTGACGGCTGCATCTGGGCTACGACCTGTTCTGGTCTGCGATCCCACCGAGGCTGGGTCGGTCAGCTCGTCAGGCGTCCGGATCGGGCGCCCACCTTGGTCGGCGGACGTTGGTCCTGCGCGGCGAACGGGCGGAGGCCAGTGCCGCCGCGTGCTCGCTGTTGATTGCGGTCAGCGGCGGAGGCTGACCCTTGCGCAGCGTCGCGATCAGCTCGCGGTAAGGGCCGATGAGGTAAGCGGTGTCGCCGGCTTTCAGTCGGGCATCGCGGCGCGGACGCAAGCTGACCGGCCCTTCCGGACGGGTGATTGCGATGACGCGCGTTTGGGTCGACATGTCCGCCATGCGCAGTCCATCGAGTTCGCTGCCCGCCGCGACCAGCATCGCGCCCATCATGAAGGAGCGCTGCCCGACCCAAAACGTCCCGAGCACCTGTAGGCCCATCGCGGCACCGATGAACCAAGGTGCCGCAAGGTCGACGATCGACCGCACGTTCTCAAAACCGAACCGCCGATTCACCGCATTGCTCAATGCACGGCCTTGGACGCGCATGACGATCGGCACCTTGGTATCGGGTCCCAGGATTTCCAGCAAGACGATCCCGGTCTCGATGTTCTCCATGTCGTCCTGGCTCACCACGGCAACACCGCGGGCGCGATCGACGCGCGCTGATTCCAACGTCTGACGCATCGCTGAGTCTCCGAAAATCACGGGCACATCGAGTTCGGCCACGGTTGACAGGAAGCGGTTGTTCTCGTCCTCCTCGATGACGACGACGTCGTATCCGGCGGCTGTCAGGTCGGTGACGACGCGGACACCGATTGAACCGAGTCCGATGACGACGACGTGATCGCGCATATGGCGGGCGCGTCGGAGTCCGGCCGTTTGCAGGAAGCGCCGCGACAGCAACAGGTCCGCAAGAAAAGCGACCAGGACGGCGGTAACGGTCACGCCGCCGAACATCAGCACGACGGCGAACAGTCGCAGCAAGGGGGATTGTTGGGCGAAGCTGAAATCGCCATAGCCCACGCCGGTAATCGTCTCGGAGGCGAAGTACAGGGCATCGATCCAGGACATCGGCGGGTTGTGATAGGCGAAGCGCACCACGGCGGCCGAGCCGAGCGTCAACAACAGCGCGAATGCCAGCAAGGAGAAGAGCATCGGATTCACGTCGTCGCGCATCGCACGCGCGGCATCGATTGCCCGTCGGACTCGAGAGTGGCGAGATCGCTTCGCGGTCGGCGGAGGCACCGTGATCCCGCGGGCTTCCAATTCGTCTTTCACGCCGATCATCGAGGTCCAATCGCCGGCGTAGACGTGCAGATCCCGCCCCGGGCACGGCACCACCTCGCCCGGAGTAGGTGAGTTCTTGCCGTGGACGACGGCCACCGGGGCCAGGTCGGCGTAGATTTCGCGCAGCGTCGCCTCGTACGGTGCCTCGCCTCCGCACACCACGAATTCGAGTCCTGCCGTGCGGAACTGATGGGCGTTACGCGAGAGAACGGCCTCGACGAGCGATGGTGTCGCAAGGTCGGCGACGTCCAAGATCGCTCCGGGACCGTTGACTGCGGTTACCGCTCCGCGCAGCACATCGTTGGCCAGACGTGCCACCACACGCACACTAGGACTGAATTCTCTTGCTAATAACGCGATTTCGAGATTCAACGCGTCATTGGGTCCAGCACAGACTACGGCGCGCGCGCGGTTCACCCCGGCGCTGAGCAGGTCGGCGGCGGTGTTGATTTTGATTATTCGTGCGCCCGCGCCCCTCAGCTCCTCGGCGATCGTCCTCGACAGCGCATCGTCGCCGCTGACGATGATCTCTCGATGGAACTGAAAGAGCTGACCCGTTTCGCGGCGATCCGGGTGCCTCGTTCGATCGCTACCACGGCTCGTCGCAACATTCGGCCGTTCCCGTACGTCGTTCGGCATGATGCTGCCACCTCCGTTGATACGCGTAATCACGCGCCGGTATCTCGTTCCTATGACTATCGGCCACCGCGCTGGATGGCGCCACCGGAGGATCGATGACCGACAGCCAGACTGAACACCACTGTTGCGCAACCGAAGTCGCTTACCATGTCGGCCGGCCGAAACCCGGACCCGGTCGAGGACAAGTTGCGCGCGCCGGCCGCAACAAGTTGGACTCATCATCGTCACGCAGGCGAAATAGCAGTGGTATAGAGAAAGGTCCCGAGTCAGTTCTCTCCGCCTGAAAAGACTTGGTAAAGGCGAGTTCTGCGGGAAAAACGGCGGTGGAGCACGCGTGACTTGCGGTTGTTGTCTGCCCGGATCAAGCAAGGGAGCCTATGTGTCCGAAAAGACGCCCGACGATATCTTCAAGCTCGCCCAGGACGAGAACATTGAATATATCGACGTCCGCTTCTGCGACCTGCCAGGCACCATGCAGCACTTCACGATTCCGATCTACGCATTCGACGACAACGTATTCGAGAACGGCTTGGCGTTCGACGGTTCCTCGATCCGGGGATTCCAATCGATCCACGAGTCCGACATGCTGCTGCTTCCCGACCCGGAAACCGCGACGATCGATCCGTTCCGTGTCGCCAAGACGCTGAACTTGAACTTCCACGTTCACGACCCATACACCCTCGAGCCTTACTCACGCGACCCGCGCAACGTCGCCCGCAAGGCGGAGAATTATCTCATCAACTCCGGCATTGCGGACGCCGCCTACTTCGGCCCGGAAGCAGAGTTCTACATCTTCGACTCGGTGAAGTTCGACTCGCGCACCGATACTTCGTTTTACAAGGTCAATGCGACATCTGGGTGGTGGAACACCGGGGAGGAGACCGAGCCCGACGGCAGCCTCAATCGCGGCTACAAGGTCCGCCCCAAAGGCGGGTACTTCCCGGTCGCTCCCACCGACCACTATGTCGATCTGCGCGACGAGATTCTCACCCACCTCACCAACGCGGGCTTCTTGCTGGAGAAGGGTCACCACGAAGTGGGCAGCGGCGGCCAAGCCGAAATCAACTACAAGTTCAACACTTTGCTACACGCGGCCGACGACCACCAGATGTACAAGTACATCGTCAAGCAAACCGCATGGCAGGCCGGCAAGACCGTGACGTTCATGCCCAAGCCGCTGTTCGGCGACAACGGCTCCGGTATGCATTGCCACCAGTCGCTCTGGAAGGACGGCTGCCCGCTGATGTACGACGAGGACGGATACGCCGGCCTGTCGGACGTCGCCCGTCACTACATCGGCGGCTTGCTCTACCACGCACCGTCATTGCTTGCCTTCACCAATCCCACGGTCAACTCGTACAAGCGGCTGGTTCCGGGCTATGAGGCTCCGATAAACCTGGTGTACAGCCAGCGCAACCGCTCGGCGTGCGTGCGTATCCCGATCACCGGGAACAACCCGAAAGCAAAGCGGCTCGAGTTCCGCTGCCCCGACTCGTCGGGCAACCCCTACCTGTCGTTTGCGGCCATGCTGATGGCTGGGCTCGATGGCATCAAGAACAGGATCGAGCCGCCTCCCCCCATCGATAAGGATCTCTACGAACTGCCGCCGGAAGAAACCGAGCACATCCCACAGGCGCCCACGCAGCTGTCCGCGGTGATCGACCGCTTGGAGGAAGACAGTGAATACCTCACCGAGGGAGGCGTGTTCACGCCCGACCTGATCCACACGTGGATCAACTACAAGCGCGATTACGAGATCGCGCCGTTCAATCTCCGCGTCACCCCCTACGAGTACGCGCTCTACTACGACGTGTGAACCGGCGCCGCTACCGGTCCGGGAGGGGCCTGGCTACTAAGACTCCGGCCGGCTTTCCAACAGCCGCAACGGATGCAGGCCGTCGACGTTGCCGACGAACGGCGGGTGAATGCTGTAGCCGAGCATCCGGCGGATGTCGCCGGAGACCGCGCGTGCGATGTCGCGCGATATCGACAGGGTGTAGGCCTCCATCGGGCGCAGCCACGGCTGGCAGTACTGCGCGGTGACGGCCAGGCGCTCGCGCTGCGTGGTGTTGGCGCCCCCGCCGTGCCACAGGGTGCCGACGAAGAACACGCACGATCCGGCGGGCATGACGACGGGCCGGGCCTCATCGTCCGGACCCGGCCGGCGTTTTCCCCAGCGGTGACTGCCCGGGTAGACGACGGTGGCGCCGTTGTCGGCGGTGAAGTCGTCGATGGCCCAGATCGTCGCGGCCGCCAGCGGGGCCCGGGGACGCGGAATCGGGTAGAAGCCATCGTCGTGGTGTGCCAGCTGCGCGGCCTCGCCGGGCTGAATGTTGATGGCCTGCAACGCCGAAAGCAGGTAGTTGGGCATCAGCAGCCGATCGAGCACCGCCAGCACCCGCGGGTCATCGACCAGCCGGTCGCAGTCCCGGGTCCTGCTCAGCACGCTGTAGATCCGCTGGGTGCGCAGGCCCTCGAAACTGTTGCGTCCGGTGTGCCCCAGCCAGGGGCGCACCACCTCGCGGATTTGCGCGCACTGGCCGGCGCTGAGCAGGTTTTCCCAGATGACGTAGCCGTCGTGTTCCAGCGCCGCCATGTCGGCCTCGACGATCGCGCTGTCTACCGAGCTGCCACCTGTCGGTGTGCGCCGGTACCGCTGCGCCAGATCGCCGCGCAGGTCCTCCAGCGTGGTCAGGGATTCGTCGTCGATGCTCATGGGTGCTCGTCCTTGGTTCACTGGCACTTCTGCCCACCCTAGGTCGGGTTCGCCCCGACCCACACCCGAATCGCCGTCGGGTCAGCCCCGCAGCCCGGTGACGAACCGTTGCACGCTGCGGGCCAGTGACCGTGGGACGTGGTCGGGATCCATCAGGTCGTTTTCGGCCAGCGGGCCGGCCTCGTCGGCGACGGTGCGCTCGGTGAACGGCCGCAGCGTCTTGCCGTCGCCCCGAAGTGCCTCGACCGCCTTGAGCACCGACCGGTGTTCGACGATCGCGCCTTCCAGATCGACGACCGGAACACCGAGGTGCTCCGCCACCAATTCGTTTCGTAGCGTAGCGATTTCGTGGCGCAGGGGGCCGTGCTCGGCGTCGGCCGGTTGCGCCTCGATGGCCACATCGCACTCGCTGTCGAAACCCATCGAGCGGTTGTTGAAGTTCGACGAGCCGATGCGCAGCAGCCGATCGTCGACAACCAGCACCTTGGAATGGACGTAGATCGGTGTGCCGCCGTCTGTCACCGGCCAGTAGACGCCCAACCGGTCGTGATCGTCCGCTTCCCACAGCAGCTGGATGAGGCGGTGGCGGGCGCTGTCCATGGTTCCCCGCTCGAGGGGGTTGTTGCCCCGGCGGGCGAGCACGATGACGATCTCGGGGCCGTCGTCTTCGCGCAGCCGCGCGGCCAGCGCTTCGGCGATGGTGCGCGACGCCAGGTATTGGTTCTCCACGTAGACGGTGTCGCGCGCCGCGGCGATGGCGGCCAGGTTGAGCGCCTCGACCTCACGGACCTCGGGGCGATCGTCGAGCTCCGGCACGGTGCGCGCAATTCCGACGTCGACGTGGCGCAGGCGCGGTGTGAGCTTGCCGGGCCAGGCGCTGTGCTTGGCCTCGACCGGCGACAACGGCTGTTTCGTTGCGGTCTGCCACCTGGCCAGCGCCTGCTCTCCCAGGGCCCGCGCCGCCGCACCGTCGACGGCCACGCCGATGTCGTGACGCGGCCCGTAACCGCGGCCCACGGTTCGGCGATGCGGATTGTCGTGCGCGTGCGCACGGGTATCCCATCGTTCGAGCGTCAGGTCGATACCGCCGCAGAACGCGACCGCATCGTCGACGACCACGATCTTCTGATGATGCACAGAGCCGATCGGGTGGGCGCCGTCGATGGCGAAATGCATTCGCCTGCTGCTGATCTGGTTCAGCAGCGACACTGGTGTGAGACCGAACCAGATGCCGTCAAAGGCCGGCAGCAGCCGCAGGTTGGACTTCAGCAGGTAGATGTCCAGGCCCGGCCGCTTCCACAGCATCCAATAAAGAAAGGCGCCCAGCTGATTCGGCCCGGGAAGCGTCTTCGCGCCCCGCTCGAAGCTCACCCGGGCATCGAAATCCCAGCCGATCAGCACGATTCGATGGCGGGCGCGCAGCATCGCCGCCTTGACGCGCTTGAAGTAGTCCTCCGCGTCGATGATGGGGGCGAACCGGTCGGCCCGTGCCGTGCGCCAGCAGGTCTCGCCGGGAATCAGAAGTCGATCGTCGTGCACGCGGGGCTCTCAACGATGTTGATGGTACGGCGCGGACATAGCCACTGTGTACCACACGGAGGCGGGTGCCATCGTCCGTGGTGAATGGGCGCCGACGGGGCCGGGCAGGACAGGGCCGCCGATCTGTACGAGGATGAGGCGATGCGAATGCCGGTGGTGCTTGCGGGCTGCGCCGTCCTCATCGGTGCGGCCGCGCCGGCGTACGCCGATCCGGTCGGCGCGCCGGGAGCCGATGCGAGCTTCATCGCCGCGCTCAACCAGGCCGGCATCACCTATCGGGACCCGGCCGCCGCCATCGAGGTGGCGAGGAGGGCGTGCGAGCTGATGGACGCGGGCAGCCCGCAGGTCGACGTCATCAAGAGCGTGTCGTCGAGCAATCCGGGGTTCACCGTCGACGGCGCAGCCCAGTTCACCATGATCGCGGCGAGCGCCTACTGCCCCCAGCACCTGGGGCAACGCGTCACCCGGGCGCCGACGTCACCGCCGGTGGTCGACATGCCCGTCATCACACCGGGCGCTGGGTAACGTGTCCGCCGACGATGTATCGGACTGTGGGACAGCCGCATTCACTCGGACGCCAGTGATGCCGCCGACCCCCTCGATGGCGGCATCGATCGGATCGTCCAAACCGCGTCGCGGCCTGGTGTTGTTCAACTATGCTGTGAAATCGTTGCAGTGGTAGCGGGGAGTGCGGTTGTGGGCGGAATCGAACACGCGATTGACCCGGTCCGGCGCATCCTCGAGCGCAAGTTCAGCATCGGCGCGCTGATCGAATTCGCGGTGTGGCTGGCGATCCCCTATCTGTGTATTGGGTTCGCGTGGACGGTTTTTCACCCCGACCAGACCCAGCGAATTCAGGCACGGATAGAAGCCGTGTCGCCCGTCGGCGCCGACGTCGCGGCCTTCGGGCTGGCCACCGCGCTGTGGCCGGCGGCGCTGCAGATCGCCGACTCCTGCCCGGCGCCGTGAGCACCTTCTCGGTGGAATGCGTGCCGATCGCAGGGTTTGCTCCTAGGCTTGCAGACCATGTCCATCGACCGATTCGGCATCCTTGCGGGCACCATCCGGCTTGCGTCCGGCGTTTCCTTCCTGGTCGACCCGCTACGTGCGAACAAATTGTGGGGTGACCCGGACGAGCCGACACCGACCGCGCAACTGCTGTTGCGGTCGATGGGTTATCGCGACGCGCTGATCGGCGTCCTGCTCGCGGGCGCGGCGCTGCGCGGCAAGAACACCCGCGGCTGGTTCCTGGCGTCGGCCGGCGCCGACGTGGCCGACCTGGTCGGCGGGATGAGCGTGCACAGCCAACTGAAGCCCTCGCAGCAGATCATCGGCCTGGGCGGCGCTGCGGTCGGTGTCGCGGCCGGCCTCTGGGGCGCGGTACGTCCGTCTGCCCGCGCGGTGGCCGAGGAACCGGTGCCCTGACAAGCTCGCGCTGACGGCGGCCGCGGCGGTAACCGGGAAGCTGCTCCTGGGTACCGGCATCGCTCTGGTCCCGCAACGCGATCCGATCCACACGGCCAAGGAGGTGGCGTCGCTGGATCTGGTGTCGCAGGGGCGATTTCGGTTCGGCGTGGGTGTGGGCTGGCTGCGCGAAGAGATCGCCGATCACGGTGTCGATCCCTCGGCCCGGGGACGCGTGGTCGATGAGCGACTGGACGCGATGATCGAGATCTGGACGCACGAAAAGGCGGAATATCATGGCGATTTCGTCAACTTCGACCCGATCTACAGCTGGCCCAAGCCGGTGCAGAAGCCCTACCCGCCGCTCTACCTAGGCGGGGGACCGGCGGCCTTCAGGCGCATCACCCGGCTCAAGGCGGGTTGGCTGTCGATGACGGGGTCGGCGGCAGATTTGTCGCCTCAGCTGGACCAATTGCGGGATGTGGCCGGCCAGAACGTGCCGGTGATCCACTTCCACGGCGGCAAGCCGACGGCGAAAGAGCTGGAGGGTTACCGCGAGCTGGGATTGGAACACCTGCTGGTCGACCTGCCGACCGAGCCCCTCGATCAGACGCTACCAAGCCTCGATGAGTTGCAGGCCGAGCTCACCAAACTGGCGTAAGGTCAAGTGCCGCAGAAGGTTTGGTACTTGCCGAAGTCCTCGGGGGCGGGGCTGGCGTAGCGCTCGAGCCCTGGGCGTTCCGCATAGGGGTCGGTGACCGCGGCGAGCAGTTGTTCGAGCGGGCCGAGCTCGCCGGCCGTCGCGGCCGTCAGCGCCTCCTCCACCAGATGGTTACGCGGAATGTAGACCGGATTGGTGCGATCCATCGTGTCGGCGTCGGGCTCCAGCGCGCGCCAGCGCGTCAGCCACGCGTCGAAGCCGGCGAGGTCGATGAACAGTCCGCGGACGGGCTCGGCGTCGGTTCGCGCCGCGCGGCTGAGCAGGCGGAAGAACGACGTGTAGTCGATGTGGTTCTGCTTGAGCAGTACCAGCAGTTCCTCGACCAGCACCGTGGCGAATTCGGTGTCGAGGCCGGCGGACAGGCCGAGTTTGGCGCGCATCCCGGTACCCCACACGGCGTCATAGCGGGTTTGGAATATCGCGAACGACTGCTCGGCGAGCGCGATGGCCTCGTCGGTGTTCTCCGAGAGCAGCGGGAGCAGGGTCTCGGCGAAGCGGGCGAGGTTCCATCCGGCGACGACCGGCTGGTTTCCGTAGGCATAGCGTCCCCAGAAATCGATCGAACTGAAGACGGTGTCGGGGTCGTAGGCCTCCATGAAGGCGCACGGCCCGTAGTCGATCGTTTCGCCCGAGATGGTCGTGTTGTCGGTGTTCATCACGCCGTGGACGAATCCGATCAGCATCCATTGGGCGATCAGCGAGGCCTGGACGGCGACCACTGCTTCGAACAGGGCGAGGTACGGGTTTTCCGCCTCGGCGGCGGCGGGGTGATGGCGGGCGATCGCGTGGTCGGCGAGGCGCCGCAGCAGGTCGGTGTTGCCCGTGGACGCGGCGAATTGGAAGCTGCCCACCCGCAAGTGACTGCCCGCCACGCGGGTGAGCACCGCGCCCGGCAGTGTTTCCTCGCGATGGACCGGGCGCCCGGTAGCCACCACGGCCAGCGACCGCGTCGTCGGCACGCCCAGGGCGTGCATCGCCTCGCTGACGAGGTATTCGCGCTGCATCGGCCCCACCGCTGCCAGCCCGTCGCCGCCGCGGGCGAACGGCGTGGCACCCGAACCTTTGAGGTGGACATCCCATAGCCGCCCGTCGTCGCCGGCCAGTTCGCCGAGCAGCAGGGCACGGCCATCGCCCAACCGCGGGACGAATCCGCCGAACTGGTGACCGGCGTAGGCCTGGGCCACCGGCGTCGCGCCGCCGGGCACTGCGTTGCCCACCAGGAAGCGCAACCCGTCGGGCCCGCGCAGCCAGGCGGCATCGAGGCCCAGCGTCGCGGCCAGCGGCTCGTTGAGCTCCAATAGCCGCAGCTCGGGGAACGTCTCCGCCTGCCAGCGGACCGCCATCTCCGGCAGCTCGCGGAAGAACCGGTCCTGCAAGGTGATGGTGGTGTCCGGGGCAACGCTCATCTTGTCGAGCGTACTGAACCTCCACGCCGCGCCGGGTGCGCTATCCGAGGGCCTTGCCGATCAGGTCGCGGGCGCGGTCGAGCATGGACGCGAACGGCCCGAGCGCGAAGTTGAGCTTCGCCGATTCCACGCCGGGGTGGGGGTGCGTCGGAGCGATGGCCTCGGCGGCGCGCACCGCCGCGCCCATGCGCTTGAGGTCGGCGTCGTTGACATTGCGCTTCAAGACGGGGAACTCTACTTCCTCCTCCTGCCGGGCGTGCTCGAGCACGGCATCGCGCAGTTTGGTGACCTCTTCGATGAACCTCTCCGAGGTGATGTCGAGCTTCTCGATCGCCGAGAGCAGCTCCTTGGCGTCATGCTCCTCGTTGAGACGGGCGTCGACGATCGCGTCGCCGGCGTCGTCGTCTTCGCGCCGCACCCGCGGGTGCACCACCATTTCCTCGGCCGTCTCGTGGGCGGCCAGCAGTTGGCGCAGCGTCGCGAACGGCTCCTCACGCGCTTGGGGATCGGTGGCGTGCAACACCTGGTCGAACATATCCTCGATGAGGTTGTGCTGGGCTTTCAGGAACCCGACGACTTCGTCGGGCGACTCGATGATGAGGTCTGACATCGCCGATACCTCCAAAGACTCTGGCATGGGAATGCGCACGGTGGGCTGTGTGCGATTGACCAGGAAATACCCGGCATACCCGCTGCTGAAACGGCGTAGCAAGTCCAGTGTGCCTCAGACGCCCGTATCACGTTGCGCTGCAACAATTTCGGTGTTACCGGAGGTTGATCCGCCCGCCGCCGCGCCGGAGGCGGCGGGCAATCGCTACGGTTAGGGTCAACACTTCCGACATCGACACCCAGAGACGACATGTACGAACAGGTCAACAGCGCCGCCGCCGAGTCCGAAGACATCGGTTCCCGCATCGACCCGGTGCTCGCCCGGAGTTGGTTGCTGGTCAACGGCGCGCATGCCGACCGGTTTCAGTCCGCGGTCGACTCGCGCGCCGACGTCGTCGTTCTCGACATCGAGGATGCCGTCGCACCTAAGGACAAGCACACTGCCCGCGACAATGTGGTGGGCTGGCTGAACGCTGACAACGTCGATTGGGTCCGCATCAACGGCTTCGGCACCCCCTGGTGGGCCGACGACCTGGCCGCCCTGGCCACGACTCCGGTCGGCGGTGTGATGCTGGCGATGGTCGAATCGGTCGACCACGTCACCGAGACCGCGAAGCGGCTGCCCGACGTGCCGATCGTGGCCCTGGTGGAAACCGCCCGCGGACTCGAGCGCATCACCGAGATCGCCGCGACCAAGGGCACCTTCCGGCTCGCCTTCGGCATCGGCGACTTTCGCCGCGACACCGGCTTCGGCGACGACCCGGCGACCCTGGCGTACACGCGATCACGCTTCACCATCGCCTCTAAGGCGGCCGACCTGCCCAGCGCCATCGACGGTCCGACCATCGGCTCGAATCCGCTGAAGCTGATCGAGGCGACCGCGGTGTCCACCCAGTTCGGGATGACCGGCAAGATCTGCCTGACGCCGGACCAATGCGCCGTCGTCAACGAGGGACTCTCGCCGTCGCAGGACGAAATCTCTTGGGCGAAAGAGTTTTTCGCTGACTTCGAGCGTGACGGGGCGGAGATCCGCAACGGCTCCGATCTGCCCCGCATCGCCCGGGCGACCAAGATCCTGGAGCTGGCCCGCGCGTACGGCATCGAGGCGCTGGACATCGACGAGGAAGAACGCGATCACTCGCCCGCACCCTCCGATACCTATCACTACTGAGCGGAGACCTGCGATGAGCGTTGCGGTGGACTTTCATTTCGACCCCATGTGCCCGTTCGCGTACCAGAGTTCGCTGTGGATCCGCGACGTTCGCGACCAACTCGGCATCACGATCGGCTGGCGATTCTTCAGCCTCGAAGAGGTCAACCGGTCGGAGGGCCAGAAGCATCCATGGGAACGCGAGTGGTCCTATGGATGGTCGTTGATGCGGATCGGTGCGCTGCTGCGCCGATCGGACATGGCGCTACTGGACCGGTGGTACGCCGCCATCGGGCACGAACTGCACACGCTCGGCGGCAAACCCCACGACCCCGCGGTCGCCCGACGTTTGCTGAGCGACATCGGGGTTGAGGCGTCGGTGCTCGACGCGGCGCTCGACGACCCCACCACCCACGACGAGATACACCGCGATCATCAACGGGTCATCGACGCGGGCGGCTACGGGGTGCCGACGCTTTTCCTGTTGGGACAGTGCTTGTTTGGGCCTGTGCTGGTGGATCCCCCGACCGGTTCGGAGGCCCTGACACTGTGGCGGGTGGTCACCGGCATGGCAGAGCTGCCCCACGTGTATGAGCTGCAGCGGCCCAAGTCCGCCGCCGACGTCGAGCTCATCGGCCGCAGCCTGCGCCCCTACCTGAGCGGGCGCGACTGGGTCAGCATCAACCGCGGTGAAGTGATCGACGTCGAGCGCCTCACCGGTCAGGGGACCTAGGCGACATGGCGCGCGAGTGACACCCCGACCCGCAGTTCCACCTCGCTGACCGTGATCGCGAGTCCGCGGGGCGGCGCGGTCGACCGGTAGCTCTTGCCGGTGGGTGTGGTGAATAGTGCTGTGTGAGTGTGGTTTTCATCGACCTCGGTGCTCACCCGCCAGCCGGCGTTTTCCTTGACGTAGTTGCAAGCCTCGCAGAGTCCCAGACCGTTGTCCGCGGTGGTGCGGCCACCGTCCGCCCATGGTCGTGCGTGGTCGCGGTGCCTGATCGGCGCGTCGCAGTAGGGAGTGCGGCAGCGTTGATCGCGCAGTCCGATGAATGCGGCCAGCTGCCGGGGGAAAGTACGTGCCCGCGATTCCATGGCCACCAGGGCACCGGTCCCGGGATGCGCGTAGAGCCTGCGCAGGGTTGCCCGCGAACGTCGGTCGGTGGCAGCGCCGGCGACCATCGCGCGCGCGACCGCAGCGGGGACGGGGCCGTAGCCGGTGATGTCGGCCGGTGCATCGTCACCGCCGAGCAGCGTGTCGTCGGAGAGCACCAGGTTCACCGCGACCGGGGCGGGGACCGTGGCGCTGCGGCCGGTGACCCTTTCCACCAGCGTGTCTGCCATCACCTGCCCGCGCGAACGCCCGTCGCCGCGGGCGTCCGCCTCGCGGCGCAGCGCCGCGTACACCGAAACCCCCTGAGCCACCGGCAATAACGCGGTCAGGTACGTCATCGTGTCGGGCGCCGGCCTGATGGTGACGGTGCGTTCGTGCTCGGCCTTGGCCGCCCGCTCGACGACGGCGTGCGGATCCAGCCGGTAGGCGATCGCCTTCGCGGCCGCGGCCACCCGCGCGTCGCCAATGCCGGCCAGGCTCGCGCGATCGCCACACAGTTCCGCGTCCAACGCGCGTCGGTCGTCGACGTCGAGGCAGGCGCTCTCGCGCACGATCAGCGTGGCCCGCCATTCGGACAGTGCTCCGCATTCCAGCGCCGCCAGCGTGTGCGGCATCTCGTGCACGAGCGCTTTGGCGAAGCCGAGATGCCGGCCGCCCCGGGCGGGCGAATCGCGGCGGGCCAGGGCGACTTCGGCGGCCACGCCCCGTCTGCGCCGTGCGGCGGGCGTCCCGGCGTCCGCCTCACGGGCCCGGCGCGACGCGTCCAGGATGGCCGCCGCTCGAGCCTGGCCCGCGGCGGCGGCACATTTGGCCGTCTCCAACTCGGCGATGCGCTCTATCAGCGCCGATTCGTCGGCCGCCGGATCGATGGCCGCCAGTGATTCGAACATATTTTCGATAATAGCCGCGGCGCCGACAAACCTCATCGTTACCCTGGGCATGTGAGCGCCAAGAAGAAAATCCGGGTGGCGCGGGTCTACGACGAGATGGGCCCCGACGAGGGGCAGCGCGTGCTGGTCGATCGTGTCTGGCCCCGGGGGGTGCGCAAGGACGACCCGCGGGTGGGTGTCTGGTGCAAGGATGTCGCGCCGTCGCAGGACCTCCGCGAGTGGTACCACCACGACGCGGACCGGTTCGACGAATTCGCGTCACGCTATGAGGCTGAACTGCGCAACAGTTCCGCGCTGAAAGACCTGCGCAAGCTCGCCGAGCGCGGTGGCGTGACGCTGGTGACCGCGACCCGTCAGCTGGACATCAGCCAGGCGGCGGTGCTGGCCAAGCTTTTGTAAGCACGTCAAATGCCGCCTGTGGCCGTGCGACGATGGCGAGATGCGGCTGGGACTGCACGCACTCGGCATTGGCGCCGGCGCCGACCGCGCGGTGATCGATGCCGTCGCGTCAGCTGCGGACAGCTGCGGCTTCGCCACCCTCTGGGTGGGCGAACACGTGGTCATGGTGGACCGGTCCGGCTCCCGGTATCCCTATTCCGAGGACGGCGTCATCGGCGTCCCCGCAGAAGCGGATTGGCTAGACCCGATGATTGCCCTGAGTTTCGCCGCTGCCGCAACACACCGGATCGGTATCGCGACGGGCGTGCTGCTGCTGCCCGAACACAATCCAGTGGTGGTGGCCAAGCAGGCTGCGAGTCTGGACCGGCTGAGCGGAGGGCGCCTGACACTCGGGGTGGGTGTCGGGTGGTCCAAGGAGGAATTCGCCGCCCTGTCAGTGCCGTTCGCGCATCGCGGCGCGCGCACCGCCGAATACGCTGCCGCGATGCGCACGCTGTGGCGTGACGACGTCGCTTCGTTCGAGGGCAAAGTCGTCTGCTTCGACTCCATTCGGGTGAACCCCAAACCCGTGCGCGGTCGTATACCGATTGTGCTCGGTGGCAATAGCGCTGCGGCGCTGCGGCGCGTGGCGACATGGGGCGACGGCTGGTACGGGTTCAATCTCGACGGCACGTCGGCCGTGCGCGATCGGGTCGCCACGTTGGAACGGCTGTGTGCTGAATCGGGGCGTGACCGGGGCCGGCTGCGGCTGTCCGTGGCACTGCGCAATCCACGCCCTGGTGATATCGGCACCCTCGCCGAGTTGGGTGTCGACGAATTGGTTCTCGTCCAGACGCCGCCTGACCGGCCCGAGGAGGCAGCCGAGTGGGTGTCGGCGCTGGCGCAGCAGTGGACCCTCCCCTTAGAAAACGACTTCGACCATCAGCGTCCTAGGCTGCAGCGTTGACATGACAAACGCCGAACCCATCCTTCCGCGGGAACTGACCGATCTTCCCGAGGCGATCCGCAGCGTCCCGGCGCCGCCGCTTCCAGAGTTGCCCGAGCCGTACGGCCTGCGCATTGCCGACCCGGACGCCGACGCCGAGATGGTCTCGGAGTGGATGAGCCGGCAACACTTGGTCGAGGGCTGGGAGTCCAACTGGCCCGCGGCGCGCTGGCATCGTTACCTGCAGGCGCAATTGGAGGGCAAATTTTCGCGTCCGCTCATCGGCATGCTGGATGGGGATGATCGCGCGTATATCGAATTATACAGGGCAGCAAAGGATTCCATCGCTTCACGATATGAGCACGACCCCTACGATTTGGGTTTGCACGTCGCGGTCGCCGATCTGGAATACATCGAGCGCGGGCACATCAGTCGCATGCTGCCGTATCTGGTGGTCAGCATCCTCACCCTCGATCCGCAATGCCGGCGCATCATGTTCGATCCCGATCATCGTAACGTGTTGGCGCGCAAGTTCTGTGAGCGCAGCGGCTGCACATTTCTCGGCGAGCACGACATGGCGAATCGGCGGATGGCACTGTATGTGCTGCCCCGCACTCCCGACGACATCCCCCGTCAGCGCGACGCCTGACCGCGCCGCGCGCACGTCAAAGTTGTTGTGCGATCTGCAGTCCGATCAATGCCGCCATTTCGCCGAGGATGACGCTGACGGCGATGTTGGTCAGTGCGGCGCGCAGTTGGCGTTCCTCGCCGAGCCGCTGCGTCTCCAGCATCCAGGTGGAAAACGTGGTGTAGGCGCCGACGAAGGCGGTGCCGGCCAGCAGCGCCGCCTCCTTGTTCAGTGCGAGGCCGGCGAGGAAGCCCAAAAGCGCTGCGCCGGTGGTGTTCACGGCAAGCGTGCCGAACGGAAACGGCCGCGACACGCGGCGCGCCACCGTACGGTCGATGACGAAGCGCAGCACCGAGCCGATTCCGCCGATGAGCACGACGCCGAGCCAGACCAGAGCCGTCGTCGCTGCGCTCACCGGCGCACCCGGACCCTGCGCACCAACTTGGTGGCAAGGTGCACCGCCAGCAGTCCCAGCGCGATGCTGGTGACGGTGTAGCCGATGGCCAGTCGCCAGTGGCCGTGTTCGATCATCGTCAGCGTCTCGACCTGCATCGTCGAGAAAGTGGTTAAGCCGCCGCACAATCCGGTGCCCAGCAGCGGACGCCGATAGCTCGACGTCGGCAACCGCTCCAGCAGTCGGGTGGTGAAATAGCCCACCAGAAATGCCCCGACGATGTTCACCGTGAACGTGGGCCACGGCCAGCTCGCCGGATCGTCGCCGGCCATCGTGCTCAGGACGGCACGGGCCAGAGAGCCCAGCGCCCCGCCCGCGAACACCGCGGCCAATTCGCGATAGTCCTGTTGAGCCACTGGGTCGGTTCCCTTCAGTCAGCGGTGCGCTACGTAGCGTATGGCCGAACTCCACACCGGCGCAGCCCGGGGGACGCGGACACGGGCAGAATTGGTAATCATGGTGGCTAACCCCCGCGCCGGTCAGCCGGCCCAGCCCGACGACCTCGTTGATCTGCCCCACCTGGTGACGGCGTATTACTCGGTTCAGCCCGATCCCGGCGACGTGGCCCAACAGGTCGCGTTCGGCACGTCGGGGCACCGCGGGTCGGCACTCAACGGAGCGTTCAACGAGGCTCACATCCTGGCGATCACCCAGGCCATCGTCGAGTACCGCGCCGCACACGGCACCACGGGTCCGCTGTTCATCGGGCGGGACACGCACGGCCTGTCCGAGCCGGCCTGGGCGTCGGCGCTGGAGGTGCTGGCGGCTAACGATGTCGTCGCGATGATCGACTCCCGCGACCGGTACACGCCGACACCGGCGGTCAGCCACGCCATCCTCAGCCACAACCGCGGACGCACCGAGGCGCCGGCCGACGGAATCGTCGTCACACCGTCGCACAACCCACCGGCCGACGGCGGCTTCAAGTACAACCCACCCAACGGCGGTCCGGCCGACACCGACGCCACCAACGCAATTGCCAAGCGCGCCAACGAGATCCTGCGCAGCGGCGAGGGGGTCAAGCGCATCCCGCTGGCCCGTGCGCTGCAGCGCGTGCGGCGACACGATTACCTGAGCAACTACGTCGACGACCTGCCCAACGTGGTCGACATCGATGCCATCCGCGCGGCCGGGGTGCGGATCGGCGCCGACCCGCTGGGTGGGGCCAGCGTGGACTACTGGGGCGAGATCGCCCAGCGGCATCGCCTGGACCTGACCGTGGTCAATCCGCTGGTCGACGCGACCTGGCGGTTCATGACGCTCGATCACGACGGCAAGATCCGGATGGATTGCAGCTCGCCGGACGCGATGGCGGGGCTCATCGCCAACCGCGACCGCTACCAGATCGCCACCGGCAACGACGCCGACGCCGACCGTCACGGCATCGTCACACCCGACGCGGGGCTGCTCAATCCGAACCACTACCTCGCGGTGGCCATCGAATACCTGTACACCCGGCGGCCGTCGTGGCCCGGCGGCATCGCCGTCGGCAAGACCGCGGTCAGTTCGTCGATGATCGACCGGGTGGTCGCCGGCATCGGCCGCACACTGGTCGAGGTGCCGGTCGGCTTCAAGTGGTTCGTCGAAGGCCTGATCGGGGGCACGCTCGGGTTCGGTGGTGAGGAGTCGGCCGGGGCCTCGTTCTTGCGGCGCGACGGCTCGGTGTGGACTACGGACAAGGACGGCATCATCCTGGCGCTGCTGGCGTCCGAGATTCTCGCGGTCACCGGGGCGAGCCCGTCCGAGCGTTACCAGCGGCTGACCGCGAAGTACGGCACGCCGTCCTACGCGCGGGTCGACGCGCCCGCCGACCGCGACCAAAAGGCCCGCCTGTCCAAGCTCTCCGCCGAGCAGGTGACCGCGACCGAATTGGCGGGGGAGCCGATCACCGCGAAGCTGACCGCCGCGCCGGGCAATGGCGCGCCGCTGGGCGGATTGAAGGTGACGACGGCCGATGCGTGGTTCGCGGCGCGGCCGTCGGGAACCGAGGACGTGTACAAAATTTACGCGGAATCTTTCCACGGGCCAGAGCATTTGGCGGAGGTGCAGGAAGCCGCGCGCGAGGTGGTTAATACAGTCATTGGGTGACCATTTCCCTCCGCTTTGCCCGCGCGGAGGGCCGTGCGTCCCGTTCTGGCCGGCTGCCCCGCGAAATCTGGATCCTGAGCTGGGCAAACATCATGGTCGCGCTGGGCTACGGGGTGATTTCGCCGGCCTTGCCGTCCTTCGCCCGCAGCTTCGGGGTGAGCATCAAGGCGGTGACTTTTCTGGTCACCGTCTTTTCGTTGAGCCGGCTGTGTTTCGCGCCGATAAGCGGCCAGCTGGTCCAGCGCCTGGGGGAGCGGCGGATTTACATCGGCGGCATGCTGATCGTCGCGGTCTCCACCGCCGCGTGTGCATTTTCCCACGCTTACTGGCAACTGCTGGCTTTCCGCGTGATCAGCGGCATCGGGTCGACGATGTTCTACGTCTCGGCGCTGGGACTGATGATCCATATCAGCCCGCCCGACGCCCGCGGACGGGTCGCTGGCCTGTTCATCACGTCGTTCATGGTGGGGGCTGTGGGCGGGCCGGCCGTCGGCGCCGTGGCGGCCGGGTGGGGCCTGACCGCCCCGTTCATCGTGTACGGCGTCGCGCTGCTGGGCGCGGCGGCGGTGCTGTTCTACAGCCTGCGGAATTCGTCCCTGGCCGCGCCGGGGCCGCCGACCCGATCGACGGTGACGATGCGCGAGGCACTGCGGGTTCGCGCCTACTGGTCGTCGCTGGGGGCCAACTTCGCGACCGGTTGGTCGGCGTTCGGCCTGCGCGTCGCCCTGGTCCCGCTGTTCATCACCGACGTCATGGGCCGCGGCGTCGGCACCATCGGCATCGCGCTTGCGGCGTTCGCCGGAGGCAACGCGATGGCGATGATTCCCAGCGGTTACCTGTCCGACCGGATGGGACGGCGCACGTTGATGATCGTGGGCCTCGCGCTGTCCGGCGTGGCGACCATCGTCCTGGGCGCCGCGTCGTCGTTGCCGGCGTTTCTGGTCGCCGCGCTGGTGGTCGGTGTGGTGACCGGCATCTACATGTCGCCGATGCAGGCCGCGGTGGCCGACATCCTCGGCAGCGAGGCGCGAGCCGGCAGCCCGGTAGCGGCGGTTCAGATGATGTCCGATCTGGGCGCCATCGTCGGATCCATGACGCTCGGTTGGGTCGCCGAGCGGCTGAGCTACAGCTGGGGTTTCACCGTCAGCGGGTTAGTCCTGCTGATCGCGGCAGCCGGCTGGGTGGCGGCGGCGGAAACGCGGACGATGCCCGCCCCGGACCAGGACCCGTTGCCGTCTGCGCACTCGGCGAATCTGCCTGAGCAGCAACTTTGAAGGACGGTTGACCGTGGTGTAGCTTCGATGGGCACGACTTCTCGGGGCTATGGCGCAGCTGGTAGCGCACCACACTGGCAGTGTGGGGGTCAGGGGTTCGAGTCCCCTTAGCTCCACCCTTGTGATGAGTCGAGTCATGGGTTACACATGAGTCGCGTCATCGGTTACAGATCGCCCCGGCCATCGGCCGGGGTTTT
>NZ_JAPIYN010000009.1:169968-204498 GCF_035617725.1 Mycobacterium sp. 94-17 | reverse complement strand
CACCCAGTTGGGTCGCAACTTCCAGGTCATCTACGAGCAGGCCAACGCCCACGGACAGAAGGTCCAGTCCGCCGGCAGCAACATGGCCAGCACCGACAGCGCCGTTGGGTCCTCCTGGGCCTAACCCGCAACTTCAGGCGCGGCAGCACACCACCCGTCGGTGTGCTGCCGCGTCCTGCGGTTTCCGTGCAGTTTGGCGTGAGGTAACTACGGATCAAGTGGGGATTTGATGGACCAACAGGGCACCCGCACCGACATCACTGTCAACGTCGACGGTTTCTGGATGCTCCAGGCGCTGCTGGACATCCGGCATGTCGCGCCGGAGCTGCGGTGCCGCCCATATGTGTCTACGGACTCGAGCGACTGGCTCAACGAGCATCCCGGCATGGCGGTGATGCGCGAGCAGGGCATCGTCGAGAACGATCAGGTGAACGAGCACGTGGCCGCCCGGATGAGTGTGCTCGCGGCGCCCGACCTCGAGGTGGTCGCTCTGTTGTCCCGGGGCAAACTGGCCTACGGCGTCCTCGACGACGAGAATCAGCCCCCGGGTTCGCGCGATATCCCCGACAACGAGTTTCGGGTGGTCCTGGCCCGCCGCGGTCAGCATTGGGTGTCGGCGGTCCGGGTCGGTGGCGAGATCACCGTGGACGACGTCGCCGTCGCCGACAGCGCCTCGATCGCGTCGCTGGTACTCGACGCGCTGGAATCCATCCACCACGCGGAGCCGGCGGCCATCAACGCGGTCAACGTGCCGCTGGAGGAGATGCTGGAAGCGACCAAGTCGTGGCAGGAGTCCGGGTTCAACGTGTTTTCCGGGGGAGACCTGCGCCGGATGGGAATCAGCGCCGCCACCGTGGCCGCCCTGGGCCAGGCACTGTCCGATCCGGCCGCCGAGGTCGCGGTGTACGCCCGCCAGTACCAGGACGACGCCAAGGGCCCGAGCGCGTCGGTGCTGTCCCTCAAAGACGGCTCCGGCGGCCGCATCGCGCTCTACCAGCAGGCCCGCACCGCGGGTTCGGGGGAAGCGTGGCTGGCCATCTGCCCGGCGACCCCCCAGCTGGTGCAGGTGGGCGTCAAGACCGTGCTGGACACACTTCCCTACGGCGAGTGGAAAACTCACCGCCGGGTGTGATAGCCGCGCGACGCACAGATTTTACAGATGTCTTTGCACTCAACATGCGGTTGAGCTGCGGACACGGCATACTTTCCTGGAACGCATCAGCAAATCTCAAACGGGTGTCGATGACAACTGTTGATCGCAAGGCGGGGCAGATGGAATTGCAATCGGTCGGAACGCACCTCGCGGGGGGCCCCGGCACCTCGGCGAGTACACCGGCGCACGCCCGCGCGCCACTGGCGGGTCGGGCTCACACATTCATCACGATAGGGAGTGCAAGGCGATGACTGCGGTAGTTGAAGTACCACAGCCTGACGTTGAGGGAATCTCGCAGCCCCAGGCGGTCGTCGTCGGCGTAATGGCCGGCGCGGGTGTCCAGGTCGGCGTCCTGTTGGACGCGAACGCTCCCGTCTCGGTGATGACCGACCCGTTGCTAAAGGTGGTCAACAGCCGGCTGCGCGAGCTCGGTGAGACGCCGCTGGAGGCGTCGGGGCGGGGCCGGTGGGCGCTGTGCCTGGTGGACGGTTCGCCGCTGCGGGCCACCCAATCGCTGACCGAGCAGGACGTCTACGACGGCGACCGGTTGTGGATCCGGTTCATCCCGGACACCGAGCACCGCTCGCAGGTCATCGAGCACATCTCCACAGCGGTCGCGGCAGACCTCGGCAAGCGCTTCGCCGCCATCGACCCGGTTGTCGCGGTGCAGGTCGGTGCGTCGATGGTGGCCATCGGCGTGACGACGGCCTCCGCCCTGCTCGGCTGGTGGCGTTGGCACCACAACTCGTGGCTTCCGACCGTGTACGCGGGCGTGATCGGCGCCGCGGTATTGGGCGTTTCGCTGCTGCTGCTGATGCGGGCGCAATCGCAGGCGGAACGGCGCGTCGCCGACACCATGCTGTTGAGCGCCCTCGCTCCGCTGTCGATCGCGGCGGCGTCGGCGCCGCCGGGCGGCGTCGGATCACCGCAGGCGGTACTGGGTTTCGGCATCCTCACCATCGCCGCGATCCTCGCCCTGCGGTTCACCGGTCGCCGGCTGACGATCTACACCGCCATCGTCACCGTCGGCCTCATCGCGACGGTGGCCTCCCTGGCCCGCATGGTCGCCATGACCAGCGCCGTCACGCTCTTCACCTGCATCGTGCTGGCGTCCGTCCTCATCTACCAAAGCGCGCCGGCGATCTCGCGGCGGCTGGCCGGCATCCGGCTGCCCGTCTTCCCGTCGGCGACCAGTCGGTGGGTATTCGAGGCGCGGCCCGACCTGCCCACGACCGTGGTGCGCCCCGACGGTGGCGCTCCGGTACTGGAGGGGCCCGCCTCCGTTCGCGACGTGCTGACCCAGGCCGACCGCGCCCGCTCGTTCCTGTCGGGTTTGCTGATCGGGCTCGGCGTGCTGATGATCGTCTCCCTGACCGCGCTGGCGGACCCCCGGACCGGACAGCGCTGGCTGCCCGTCCTGCTGGCCGGATTCTGCGCCGGATTTTTGATGCTGCGCGGCCGCTCCTACGTCGACCGCTGGCAGGCGATCACCCTGGCCGGTACGGCCGTGTTGATCGTCGGTGCGGTCGTGTTGCGCTACGCGTTGGTACTGCAGTCCCCGCTCGCGGTCTCGATCAGTGCGGCGATCCTGGTGCTGCTGCCGGCCGCGGGCCTGACGTCGGCGGCCGTCGTGCCGAACACCGTCTACAGCCCGCTGTTCCGCAAATTCGTGGAATGGATTGAATACCTCTGCCTGATGCCAATCTTCCCGCTGGCATTGTGGTTGATGAATGTCTATGCAGCCATCCGCTATCGCTAACGCCCGGGCGTGGCGTGGTCGCGCGTGCGCCGCGACCGTCGCCGCCGCCTTGCTCGCCTCGGGCGCGCTCGCCGGGTTGCCGCCCGCCTACGCGATCGCGCCCCCGACGATCGATCCGGGCGCGGTTCCACCGGACGGCCCCCCGGGTCCCGGGGCGCCGATGAAGCAGAATTCGTACTGCACCGAGGTCGGTGTGCTGCCCGGGACCGATTTCCGGATCCAGCCCAAGTACATGGACATGCTGAATCTGCAGGAGGCCTGGCAGTTCGGCCGCGGTACGGGCGTGAAGGTGGCCGTCATCGACACCGGCGTGACACCGCACCCCAGATTTCCGCACCTGATTCCCGGCGGTGACTACATCATGGCCGGCGACGGACTGTCCGACTGCGACGCGCACGGCACCATCGTGGCGTCGATGATCGGCGCGGCGCCGGCCAACGGGGCGGGGGTGCCGCCGGCGGCCCCGCGCAAGCCGGTCACGATCCCCACCACCGAGCCCCCGCCGAAAGCGCCACCGCCGCAGACGGTGACCCTGTCACCGCTGCCGCAGACCGTGACGATGGTCCCGCCGAAGCCTCCGCCGCCGCCGGAGGAGCAGGCGCCTCCCGGACCCTTCGGGGCGCCGCCGGCCCCGGCGGCCCCGGCGGCCCCGGCGCCTGCGGGACCACCGCAAGCCGGGCAGGGTCCCATCGGCCAGGCCCCGGCGGCCGGCCACGGCGGCGGCACGGTGACCATCCCCGGCTACGTCGGTGGCGGGCACGTCGCCCGCGTCGACAACCTGCGCGGCCCACGCCCACTCGACCCGCCGCCAGCACCGCCACCGGCGGCCGGTCCGGACGCGTTCAGCGGGGTGGCCCCGGACGTGGACATCATCGCGATCCGGCAGTCCAGCCAGGCCTTCGGCCTCAAGGACGCATACACCGGTGACGAGGATCCCCAGACCTCGGCGAAGATCGACAGCGTTCAGACGATGGCGCGGGCGATCGTGCACGCCGCCAACCTGGGCGCTCAGGTCATCAACATCTCCGACGTGACGTGCATGAGTGCGCGCAACATCATCGACCAGCGTTCGCTGGGCGCGGCCGTGCGCTACGCGGCGGTCGACAAGAACGCCGTCATCGTGGCCGCCGCCGGTGATACCAGCAAGAAGGACTGCAAGCAGAATCCGGCCCATGATCCGTTGCAGCCCAACGATCCTCGCAACTGGAACGCGGTCACCACGGTCGTGACGCCGTCCTGGTTCAGCGACTACGTCCTGACCGTGGGCGCCGTCGACACCGACGGCCGCCCGCTGAGCCAGGGCAACCAGGGCCAGGCGTCGACGAGCGTTGCGGGGCCGTGGGTGGGGATCGCGGCACCCGGAACGGACGTCGTCGGGCTGTCACCCCGCGACGACGGCCTGATCAACGCGATCGACGGGCCCGACAACACGCTGCTGGTTCCCGCCGGCACCAGCTTCTCGGCGGCGATCGTGTCCGGTGTTGCCGCACTCGTGCGGGCCAAGTACCCGCAGCTGTCGGCTTACCAGGTGATCAATCGGCTGACCCGTACCGCCCGCGCGCCCGCGCGTGGCGTGGACAACCAGGTCGGGCACGGTGTCGTCGACCCGGTGGCTGCGCTGACCTGGGATGTC
Source organism: Mycobacterium sp. 94-17 (assembly GCF_035617725.1). Classification (NCBI taxonomy): domain Bacteria; kingdom Bacillati; phylum Actinomycetota; class Actinomycetes; order Mycobacteriales; family Mycobacteriaceae; genus Mycobacterium; species Mycobacterium sp. 94-17. The sequence continues at coordinate 199,953 of NZ_JAPIYN010000009.1, read as the reverse complement.
CCCGACGGTCCGGTCAAACCGCCGCAGCAACTGTCGGCGCCGCTGAACATTCCGCAGCCCGCGCCGCACCGGGATATGGTGCCAGTGTGGGTGGCAGCCGGAGGCTTGGTGGCGGCGCTGCTCATCGGCGGCGGGGTGTTCAGCACGGCGATGCTGATGAAGCGATCGCGGAAACAGCAATAGGGGCGGAGCAGCACTCATGAAGCGTCAGCGCAGGTTTGGGTTGTCTTTGTCGTGGCCTCGGGTTACCACGGTGTTTTTGGTCGACGTGTTGATCATGCTGGTGGCCAGCCACTGCCCCGAATCCTGGCAGGGCACGTATCGCATCGCGTTTTGGGTGGGTGTCGGCCTGGCCGTGCTGGTGACGCTGCTGTCGCTGGTCACCTACCACGGCCTGACGGTGACGACGGGGTTGGCCACCTGGCTGTGGGAGTGGTCCGCCGACCCCGGCTCGGCCCTCGCGGCCGGTTGCACCCCGGCTCTGGACCACCAGCGCAAGTTCGGGCGCGACAAGGTCGGCGTGCGCGGGCACGAGGGCCGGCTGGTCACGGTGATCGCCATCAGCGGCGGCGATGACGAGTCGGCCTCGCGCCTCCGGCACCGGCACGCGCCGCCCACCCTGCTGGTGTCGGCCGTCGCCTCGGGCCTGCGCCAGTTCGACATCCACCTCGACGACATCGACGTCGTGTCGGTGAAGGTCCGCCGCGGCGGACCCGACGTCGGAGCCGCCGGGCGGTCGAAGCTGGACGACTGGGGCCCCGAAGAGTGGGAGGTGGCCAACGACCAGCCCACCTCCTACATTCGCCGCACCTGGGTGGTGTTGCGGATGAACCCGCAGCGCAACGTCGCCGCCGTCGCGGCCCGCGATTCGCTGGCATCGACCCTGGTGGCGGCCACCGAGCGCCTCGCCCAGGACCTCGACGGGCTGACCTGCGCGGCCCGGCCGCTGACCGGGGCGGAGATCGCCGAAGTCGACCGCGCGGTGCTGGCCGACCTCGAGCCGACCTGGAGCCGCCCCGGGTGGCGGCGCCTCAAGCACTTCAACGGGTTCATCACCAGCCTCTGGCTGTCGCCGTCCGACATCACCACCGACAAGCTCGATGAGCTGTGGGAGGACGACACCGCCGCCACGGTGCTGACCATCCGGCTCACCTCGCGCGGCGGCCGGCCGCAGATATCGGCCTGGGTGCGCTACCACACCGAGAAGCGGTTGCGCAGGAACGTTTCGTCCGGCCTGAACCGTCTTACCGGACGCCAGCTGGCCGCGGTGCGTGCCAGCCTGCCCGCCCCGACGGCGCGCCCCTTGCTGGTCGTGCCGAGCCGTCCACTGCGCGCCGACGATGCCGACCTCGCGCTCTCCGTCGACCAGTTGCGAGGGAGCTCCGCGGGTGTGCCCGTAGCGCAATGACGAGGCCACAATCCACCGCTGAAGGCGCCCGTAACGCGATGGTCGCCGGCCTGCTGGCCTCCGGCGTGTCGGTCAATGGCCTTCAGCCCAGCCACAATCCGCAAGTTGCGGCACAGATGTTCAGCACCGCGACCAACCTGGATCCCGCGATGTGCGACGCCTGGCTGGCGCGAATCCTGGCGGGGGAGCAGAGCATCGATGTGCTGTCCGGCGCCTGGTCGTCGGTGCGGACGTTCGGCTGGGAGATCCGCCGCCTCGGGGTCACCGAGCTGCAGTTCCGTCCCGAGGTTTCCGACGGGTTGTTCCTGAGGCTGGCGGTCACCACAGTGGAGACGCTGGCGTGTGCCTACGCCGCGGTTCTCGCCGAGGCGAAACGCTACGTAGAAGCCGCGAAACTGCTGGACGGAGTCGAACCCCGCCAGCCGGTCGATGAAGAGCTGGTCAGCTACGTGCGTGGCGTGCTCTATTTCCGCACGGGCCGGTGGCCGGATGTACTGAGTGAATTCGCCGAGGGAAAGGGCTGGCGGCAGCCCGAACTCAAGGCCGCGGGCGCGGCGATGGCCACCACGGCCCTCGCGTCGCTGGGTGTGTTCGAGGAGGCCCTCCGCCGGGGCCAGGAGGCCATCGAAGGCGACCGGGTGCCGGGCGCGGCCAACATCGCCCTGTACACCCAGGGCATGTGCCTGCGCCACCTCGGACGCGAGGACGAGGCCGTCGAGTTGCTGCGGCGCGTGTACTCGCGGGACCCGAAGTTCACCCCGGCGCGCGAAGCGCTGGACAATCCCAACTTCCGGCTGGTGCTGACCGACCCGGAGACGATCGAGGCCCGGACCGACCCGTGGGATCCTGACAGCGCGCCGACCCGGGCCGAGGCCGAAGCGGCTCGCCACGCCGAAGAGGCGGCGAGGTACCTGGCGGAGGGCGACGCCGAACTCAACGCCATGCTGGGCATGGAACGGGCCAAGCGCGAGATCAAGCTCATCAAGTCGACGACCAAGGTGAATCTGGCGCGCGCCAAGATGGGTCTTCCGGTGCCCGTCACGTCGCGCCACACTCTGCTACTCGGCCCGCCCGGAACCGGAAAGACTTCGGTGGCAAGGGCTTTCAGCAAGCAGCTGTGCGGGTTGACGGTGCTGCGCAAGCCCGTGGTCGTCGAGACCAGCCGCACCAAGCTGCTGGGTCGCTACATGGCCGACGCGGAGAAGAACACCGAGGAGTTGCTCGAGGGCGCGCTGGGTGGCGCGGTGTTCTTCGACGAGATGCACACGCTGCACGAGAAGGGCTACCAGCAGGGTGATCCGTACGGCAACGCGATCATCAACACGTTGCTGCTGTACATGGAGAACCATCGCGACGAGCTGGTGGTCTTCGGTGCCGGCTACGCCAAGGCCATGGACAAGATGCTCGAAGTGAATCAGGGCCTGCGGCGGCGCTTTTCGACCGTCATCGAGTTTTTCAGCTACACCCCGGACGAGCTGGTGGCGCTCACCCGGTTGATGGGCCAGGAGAACGAAGACGTCATCACCGACGAGTCGGCGCAGGCGTTGTTGCCGTCGTACACGAAGTTCTATCTCGACGAAAGTTATTCGGAGGACGGCGATCTCATCCGCGGCATCGATACACTCGGCAACGCCGGTTTCGTGCGCAACGTGGTGGAGAAGGCCCGCGATCATCGCAGTTTCCGGCTAGACGACGAGGATTTGGACGCGGTGCTGGCCAGCGACGTGACCGAGTTCAGCGAGCGGCAGCTCCTGCGCTTCAAGGAGCTGACCGAGGAGGATCTTGCCGAGGGTCTCAGCGCGGCGGTCGCCGAGAAGAAGTCGGACTGAGCGGTCGGGATGCCCTCCGAGTGGGCGCACTGGGGGCTGTGAGGTGATGGCCGGGTAATGCAGGCCGAGCGCCACCATTGCCATGCAAGCACCCTCGCCAGGTGAGGCGTCTGCATGGACACAGGCCACTGACCTCCAACGTCGAAAGACGCCCAGGGTCAGGACAGCTCCTCCCGGATTAAGGGTTGAGCCCAAGTGGCTTCCGGCATCGAACCGCCGGATACGCCGTGTGGTGCCGAAGCTCTGACGAGAGGGGTGCGGCACCCCGGCGTGCCCTGGCCTAGAGGAGGTGAGAGCGAATTAGTCCCGGCGACAATCCGTATGCCAGATCGTTGACCCTTTCGCTGCGATCCGTCCTCGGCATTGTTTTTTCCTGAATTGGCTTGCATTTAACCGATTTTCGTAGCAGGCGCACATCGCCGATGTGTTGTGATGGCGCATGCCTGCGGCGCGGCCGGCACTCCGGCTCGCCGTTTTCCTTTGCGGAGGTTTGTGATGAACTTTGTTACCGCACAGCCGGAATCGCTGTCCCTGGCCGCCCAGAATTCGGCCTCGACCGCTCCGATGACGTCAGTGGTGCCCGCCGCGGCCGATGTGGTGTCGATCCTGACGGCGGCGCAATTCGCCAAGCACGGCCTGATGTTCCAGACGGTGAACGCCCAGGCCGCGGTGCTGCATGAGAACTTCGTGAACACCTTGCAGGCCAGCGCCGGTTCGTACGCGGCCACCCAGACCATCAACGCAGCCTCGGCCCGCTGAGCGCTCTCGGGGAACCCGCCATGCTGGATTTTGCGGCATTGCCGCCGGAAATCAACTCGGCCGGAATGTATTCCGGCCCGGGATCGGGGCCGATGCTGGCCGCCGCGGCCGCATGGAACACCATGGCCGCGGAGATGCGCTCGGCCGCAGCCGCTTACGGGTCAGTGGTCACCGAGTTGACGGGTGTGGGTTGGCTGGGGCCCTCGTCGATTTCATGATGGCCGCGGCCGCGCCCTTGCCGGGTGCGGCGGCCTCGGCTGCTGCCGGCCGGGCGAGCCTGGTCGGCAGCCTGTTCGGTGCCGTCGACCTGGGGCGCCGCCACCGGGGCCGCGATCACCCTGCCGGCGGCCACCACCCGCCTGGGCGCCGGGGTGTATCACGGTGTCCTGGCTACGACTCCCTTGGTGATGGAGGAGGCCGGCTGGGTCGGAATCCCGGGCATGCCGCTGGGAGCCATGGCGGGTGCCCACGAAGGACGAGTTCGTCGCGCCCCTATCCGGATTCCGGCCCGGGTGACGGGCCGCCCGCCGCCGGCTAACGGCGGGCGGGATCGAAACCAACGGTGGCGGTTTTCACCATCCCCGATTTCGCGATTACCGGTCTCCAGCAACAGTATTCAGGGCTTTGCGGGCGGTTCACATTGAGCTGAAAACCCCTGTGAGCTGCAGAAGACCACTGCACAGGAAACTGGCAGTAGCTAATCAGTTCTAGACCAGACTCTGCGCGTCTACTCATGTATGCGAAGTCCGAGGAGGCTGGTGTGACGATCAACGACCGTGTAGGCGGTGTCGATCCCCACGTAGCCGCGATCCATGCCCGCACCGCGATGGCGCGCGGCATGTCGCTACCGGTGCCGGGGTACGGCCGAAGGTCATTCGCGAGCCGCCCGCCTCCCGGGTGAAGCAGGCTGGGCCCACCGCAGGCGACATCCGCCGTAACGACAGTGTCGCCGAGTGGGGGCGTATCTGAATTCGGCCCACGGCGGCTTCGTCACCGAATCTTTTTTTGCCGCCATCGAAGCCCATGAAGAACATTTCTGAAGTCGATATCCGAGTTGGCAAAGACGGCTTGCGCGTGGTTGACAAGATTGGCGATGCGGCCAATCCATAAACCTTTATTTGGGGTGCGCGGATACTAATTGTTGACGGTCGTAAAGCTGTTTGGTTGAATGCTGCCTTATCGAGGGATGAGCAGCGGTTTATAGTGCTCAACGCGATGGCGGCGATGCCGATCTCTCACAGTCCGGCTAAAGCAGCGACATCCCTTTCTAACAATCGTTTATCTGGCGGGAGTGTCCGCTGAAATAACCGGTCGGCATTATTCTCAATGCAATAGCACGTGGCTTGGCGGATTATCAGAGTGGCGTTGGGGCACACCTTAGGGGCGAGGGATGGAATGGCCTCAGTGTCCGCGGCACGACGAATCTATACATGTATTCGGGAGCAGATTCGATGAATTCCTTTAGCAGCAAGGCCTTGTCGATACCGGGTCGGCGAAGCGGCGCTCACCAGGGCCGCCGGACGAGGGACCGGAGGGGTTAGATGTTGGATTTCGGGGTCTATCCGCCGGAGTACAACTCCGGCCGGATGTATGGCGGAGCGGGATCGGGGCCCCTGCTGGCCGCGGCCGCGGCGTGGGACCAATTGGCCGCGGAGCTACAAAGCAGCGGGGCGTCGTACAGCTCGACGATCGAAACTCTCGCAACGGGTCCGTGGACGGGCCCGTCGTCCGTCGCGATGGCCGCCGCGGCGGCGCCGTACGTGGCGTGGATCCACGCGACCGGCGCCCAAGCCGAGCAGGCGGGCGCCCAGGCCAAGCTCGCGGCCGGCGCCTACGAGGCCGCGTTCGCGGCGACGGTTCCGCCACTGGTGATCACCGCCAACCGCGCGCTGCTCGCGACCCTGGTCGCCACCAACATCCTCGGCCAGAACACCCCGGCCATCGCCACCACCGAAGCCCATTACCTGGAGATGTGGGCGCAGGACGCCGCCGCAATGTACGCGTACACGGCATCGTCGGCCAGTGCCTCTCAGCTGACCCCCTTCGCCGAGGCGCCACGCACCACCAACGACCCGGCCGTTCCGACGGAAGCGGCCGCGGTCGCCCACAGCACGGGAGAGTCCGGCGCGAACACCGTCAGCCACCTGTCGCAGCTGAGCGTCACGGCGCAGCCCGCGGCGCAGGCCGTCATCAATACCAGTTCGGCGACAACCACTTCCAGTGAGCTGACCACTCCGAGTGTCATCACCAACTGGGATGAGTTGTGGTCGGTGCTGACCGGCGTCTACTCGCCCCAGTCGTGGAGCACCATCCCCGGCGGTCCGTTCCTGTCGTTCGGCCAGGCGTATGCGTGGGGGCAAAACGGTCAGGGTGCGGCCGCGTATCTGGCCGGGCCGAAAGCCATTTCGGGTGCGCTGGTCCCGCTGGCCAGTGGCGCCGGCGCCGTCAAGCCGATGCTCAGCTCCGCGGTCGGTGCGGGACAGATCTCCGGGTCGATGGGCAAAGCCGTTCTGGTGAGCGGCATGTCGGTGCCGCAGAGCTGGACGGAAGCCGCCCCGGAGATCCGAATGCTCGCCCAGGGGCTGCCGAGCAACATGGCGGCGATGCCCGCCGCGATGGCAAGCGAGGAAAGCGCCTTCGACCAGATGGCCCTGTCGAGTCTGGGTGGACGTGCGGTCGCCGCGGCCGCGACCCGGTCATACCGCGGTGCCGCGTCGGTCGCGGGTTCGCTGGGCGGCGTCGCTTCCGAGGCCGATCCGGCCGCGGCCACCATCATCGTGATCCCGTGCATCGAGGAGTGAGCGCGATGACCAAATCGTTTGGCAGCCAGGCGCTGTCGGCCCGGACAGCCGGGTAGGGGGTACGGACGATGTTCTACGGAGCCTTTCCACCGGAGTTCAACTCGGGCCGGATGTACAGCGGTCCGGGAACGGGGTCGTTGGTGGCCGCAGCGACGGCCTGGCAGGGGCTAGCCACCGAATTGCAGTCCGCCGCGGCGTCGTATTCCTCCGTGCTCGCCGGCCTGACGGCCGGGCCCTGGGTGGGCCCGTCTTCGATCGCCATGGCGGGCGCGGCCTCCCCATACGTGGCCTGGATGCAGCAGACGGCCGCGCAGGCCGCGCAATCCGCGGCTCAGGCAGGCGAGGCGGCCGCCGCCTACGAGGCGGCATTCGCCGCCCACGTGCCACCGGCGGTGATCGCGGAGAACCGGGCCCTGCTGGCGCAGCTGGTGGCGACCAACCTGTTCGGGCAGAACACGCCGACGATCGCCGCGAATGAGGCCCAATACAGCGAGTTCTGGGCTCAGGACGCCACCGCGATGGACACCTACTTCGCTTCGTCGGCGACCGCATCCAACAACCTCACAAAGTTCAGCCCGGCGCCTCAGGCCACCAATGAGGCCGCCGTGCCGATGCAGGCAGCCGCGGTGAGTTCGGCGGCCAGCGCCCCGGCCTCGACTGTCGCTAAGGCCGTGGCGTCGGCCACGACCACCACCTTGCCGTACAGCGGGCCGCTCTCCCTGCCGGCAAACCTGGCCTACATGTACCAAACGTTCATGACGGATCTGTTCAACACCGTCCCGGGCGGGGCCAGCTTCTACACGAGCATGTACAACGCCGTGAAGGTGCCGCTCGGTCTGACCACCCAGTTCAATGACGTCGGGTTGCTGATCAACTTCCCGTTATCGCAGTGGCTCAAGTTCGCCCCGCCCGTCGCGTACGGGGCGCTGCCGAAAGATGCGCTGGGCGCCGGCCTGGGGGCGCTCGGTTTCGGCCGCGGCACCCTGTACAGCTCGATCAGCCCGATCGCCGGCATGGGCAACGCCGGCACCCTGGTCGGCAAGCTCTCGATCCCGCCGAGCTGGGCCACGTCCACGCCGGCTATCAGGACCGTCGCCGCCGCGCTGTCGACCTTTGGGTCCGAGGCCGTGCCCGTGGCCGCGTTGGGCGAGGGCGGACTGTTCAGTTCCATGGGGCTGGCCGGGATGCTGGGCAGCGCCGTGGGCGCCGGCGGGCCCACCGTCGCGCGTGCGGGTGTGCGCAACCGGATGACCCCGATCAAGAACCTCAAGGACAGGCAATCGCCGGAACAGCTCAAACGCCTTGTCGCCCAGATCTCGGAGAAGCCCGAGACCGTGCAGCACCACAACGTCGATCAAGAACATCTTGATGCGCTGCTCGAGCAGCTGGCCAAGAAGCCGGGCATCCACGCGGTACATCTGAAAAAGGGCGACAAGCCGAAAGTCACCCTTGCGGACACCCAATCAGGTTGATGGACAGGGCAATTACCCGAAAACGGAAAGGGCGGCAGATGAAAGCACTACTGGCGGTGCTTGGCGTTTCGGCGATGATCGGGCTGGCCGCACCGGCCTACGCCGACACTCCGCCCGAGCCGGACGGCGACGACGACGGTTTCGTTGCGGCACTGCAGCAAGCCGGCTTCAGCTTCAGCAGCCCGGCGTCGGCCGCGGTCGCCGGCCGGGCGGTGTGCTCTTGCCTGAACAACGGCGAGTCGGGCCTGGAACTCGTCCACGATGTCAAAGCCCACAATCCCGGGATGGACATGGAAATGGCATCGAACTTCGCTTTGCTGTCCGCGAAGTACTACTGCCCCCACCAGCTCGCCAAGGCGTGAGCCGCGGCGGACGGGGTCGAATGCTCAGCCGCCCAACACAACCGCGGAAGCCGGCCCGCCGCCGCGACGGATGGCGGCCACCGGCCATGAGACCGCTGTCGGCGCTCAGCATCGTCGTTTCGGCCGCGATCGGAGTGGCTCCGTTCTCGGATGCCGACGCTGGGCCGCCCGGCGGTGACGAGGCCGCTTTCCTTACCTCACTGCGCAGTGCGGGCATCACCTACTCGACCCCCGACGGGGCGATCAAGTTCGCCGAAGCGGTGTGTGCGTCCCTGGGCAACGGCGAGCTCGGTCCCCGCATGGTTGACGAGCTGAAGAGCGAAAACCCAGGGCTCACTAACGATCACGCCACATCGTTCCTGGCGATCGCGGTGAAATACTATTGCCCCCAGCGACCTGGCAGGCGATAGCCCCGCACCTATGCGCGGCCGATGCCCCGACCGCATCGCCAAATATTTTGGCCTTCAATAGCTTTCGCACCCCCCGCGGTCGCCAAGCGCCGACCGCCGGTGAGGACACCGTCTGTAAACACATGAAACATATATGTGCCCGCAGGCGTATCTCATGAATTTCATTTGAGCAGCGGCTCATTCGCGGGCCGCCCGCACGTTCGCCCCTACCCTGGCACTGAGGAGGACGGGAGGCAACGGGTGGACTTCGGGGCGATGCCGCCAGAGGTCAATTCAGGACGGATGTACGTGGGTGCCGGATCGGGGCCCTTGCTGGCCGCCGCCGCGGCATGGGATGCGCTGGGTGCCGAATTGTATTCCTACGCGGCGGCCTACAGCGCGACGATCGCGGGCCTGACGGTGGGCTCCTGGCTAGGGCCGGCAGCGATGTCGATGAGTGCCGCGGCCGCCCCGTACATGGCGTGGGCGACCGACTCGGCCGCGCGGGCAGAGCAGACGGCGATGCAGGCCAGGCTCGCTGCCGCGGCCTACGAGACCGCATTCGCGGCGACTGTGCCCCCGCCGGTGATCGCCGCCAATCGCAGCTTGTTGATGACGCTGATCGCCACCAACATCCTCGGCCAGAACACTGCGGCCATAGCGGCCACCGAAGCGCAGTACGCCGAAATGTGGGCCCAGGACGCCGCGGCGATGTATGCCTACGCCGCCGCGTCGGCGGCGGCAACCCAGCTGGCGCCCTTCACCGAGCCACCGCAGACCACCGATTCGTCCGGGGTGGCCGCCCAATCCGCGGCGGTGGCGCAAAGTGCCGCCTCGGACGTCCCGGCCCAGCTGTCGGCGGTGATCAACGCGACGCCCACGATGCTGCAAGGACTGGCGGTGACCCCTTCGGCCACGACGCCGGCGGCGTCGATCATCGAAGCGATCTACCCCGTCACGGCGGCACTGCGGCCATTTTTCGCCGCCCTCACGGGCGCGTACAGCCCCATCGGGGCGGTCATCCTGCCGGGCGGCTGGTGGCTGCTGTCCCTACAGGCCCTGGGTCTGTCCCAGAACGCGCCGGGCGTCGCCGAACTGCTCGGCGGCGGGAAAGCCATCGCCGGGGGCCTGTCGCCGCTGGCGCCGCTACGAGGCGGCTACGTCTCCGCGGTGACACCGGCGTTTGGCGGCGCGGCGGGGTCGATGGGCCGCGCGACCCTGGTCGGATCGCTGTCCGTCCCGCCAGGCTGGGCGACGGCCGCGCCCGTGCTGAAGACGGTCGCCTCGGTGCTGCCGGGCGCGAGTTTTGGGGCCGTCCCGGCGATGTCCGCGACGGCGCAAGGGGCCATGTTCGGCGAGATGGCCGCGGCGAGCCTGGCCGGGCGCGCTCTGGCGGGCGCCGGCGTGCGCACCGTCAGCAATGGCACCACCGGGGTCGCCGCGGCGGCGGCCGACGGCGTCGCCACCACCGCCACGATCATCGTGGTTCCGGCGGATTGATGGGGCCGTGGACATGACCCCTGAGACGGCATCGATCCAACGGGCCCGACGGCCCGCGGCCGGACGTGCCGCGGGGAGGGCGCGGCAATGAACTTCGCGCTCCTGCCACCAGAGATCATCTCCGGCCAGATGTACGCGGGCCCGGGGGCGGCGCCGATGTTGACAGCCGCCGCCGCATGGGACGCGCTGGCCGCCGAATTGCAGTCCACGGCGTCGTCCTACGGTGCGATCGTCGAGGGCGTGGTCAACGAGGCGTGGTCCGGCCCGTCGGCGGTCGCCATGGCCGCCGCGGCCGCGCCCTACGTGGCATGGATCTCGGCGACCTCCGCGCAGGCCAAGGACGCGGCCGCCCAGGCCACGGCGGCCGCGGGCGCCTATGAGAGCGCGTTGGCGGCGGTGGTGCCGCCGACCGAGGTCGCGGCCAATCGCGCGCGGCTGGCGATGCTGTTGGCAACCAACGTTTTCGGGCAGAACACCGCCGCGATCGCCGCCACCGAGACCGAATACGGCGAAATGTGGGCGCAGGACGCCACCGCGATGTTCGGCTACGCCGGCGCGTCCGCGGCGGCCACGCGATTGGCCCCGTTCGCCGAGCCGCCCCAGACCACCAGCGCGACGGGGATCGCCGCCCAGTCGGCCGCGCTGGGCCAAGCCGGCGCTGTGGCCGGCGGTACCGGTGCCGCCGCCCCGGCGTCCGGCGTCGTCAGCCAACTGCTCGAGGCCCTTGGCAACGGCTCCCGGGCTTACATGGAGTTCTGGGACGGTGTCCTCAACACCCTCACGGGCTCCCCGTTGGCCGGCGCAACGTGGCAGAACACCTTCGGCATCCTCGCCGACATCGGCCGGTTCAGCACGGTCGCCAACGACAGCATGAGCCCGATCAACCTCGCCATGACCGAGTTCAAGATGTTCTACAAGCTCCCGGTCGCGGGCCTGGACATCCCGAAGTCCGCGCTGGGCGCGGGTCTCGGCGTGCGTTCGGCCGGCGCGGGCCTTACCGGGGCGGTATCGGCGGGCGTAAGCGAGGCGAACGTGGTGGGCAGGCTGTCGGTGCCGCCGGCCTGGGCGTCGGCGACCCCGGCGATCAGGCTGGCCAGCAGCCTGCCGGCCGCGAGTCTGGCCGCGGCCCCTGTCGCGGAAATCCCGGGCAGCCTGCTCGGTCAGATGGCGCTGGGAAGCCTGACCGGAGGCGCCCTCGGCGCCGCCGCGCCACTCGTCGGGAGCGGGAGGGGAGCCGTGGTCCGCGCCGGCGACGCGACGAAGGCCGCCGCGCCCGTCCAACTCGACGACGTCATCGCGAAGCTGCAAAAGCAGCCGGAGGCGGTGCAGCACTGGAACGTCGACAAGGCGGGGCTCGACGGGCTGCTCGACCAGTTGTCCAAGAAGCCCGGCATCCACGCGGTGCATGTGTCCAGCGCAGACAAGCCCCGGGTGACCTTGCCCGACGCCCGGCCCGGGAAGGCGGGGACGGGATGAGACGCCTCCTTGCGCTGCTCGGCGTCCTTGGCGTGAGCAGTTTCGCGGCGTTCGCGATAGCGCACGCCGAGCCCGAGGGCGACGACGCGGCGTTTTTGGCGGGCCTGAACAGTTCCGGCATCACCTACAGCAGCCCGGATCAGGTGATCGCGTCCGCCAAAGCCGTGTGCGGGTTGATGGGCAGGGGTGAAACGGGCTTGCAGGTGGTCAGTGACATCAAGGAGCACAACCCCGGCATGACGATGGACGGCGCGGCCACCTTCGCCGCGATCGCATCGGGCGCCTACTGCCCCCACCACCTGGCACCCAATCCCGGTTAACCTGGGACTCGCCGCGCCCGGGAACACTCCCGACACGTCCGGTTCGGTCGTGGTCCACCTGCGGTTAACCCGCATTTGGTTAGCTCCCTTCGCCGTCGCGCAACCGGGAAGGGGTGAGTCGTTGGAGACGTTGAGTGCCCTCGACTTCGCCCTGCGCCTTGGGGTCGGCGTGGGCTGCGGCGCCCTGATCGGCATGGAAAGGCAATGGCGGGCGCGGCGGGCCGGCCTGCGCACCAATGCTCTCGTGGCCGCGGGTGCGACGCTGTTCGTCCTGTACGCGGCAGCCACCTCCGACACCAGCCCCACCCGGGTCGCTTCCTATGTCGTGTCCGGTATCGGGTTCCTGGGCGGTGGGGTGATCCTGCGGGAGGGCGTCAACGTCCGGGGGCTCAACACCGCCGCCACGCTGTGGTGCTCGGCGGCGATCGGCGTGCTGGCCGCTTCCGGGCATCTGGTGTTCGCGCTGATCGGTACCGGCACCGTCATCGGCATCCATCTGCTGGGGCGCCCGCTCGGCCGGCTGATCGACCGCGATAACAGCGCCGAAGACGACGAGGGCCTGTCGCCCTACCTGGTGCAGGTGGTCTGCCGGACCAAGCACGAGAAGTACGCGCGGGCCCAGATCGTTCAGCACGCCGGCGGCCACGACATCACCCTTCGCGGAATCCACACCGGCAACCCGGCCGGCGACGAGGTCACCCTGACCGCCCACCTGTTAATGGACGGCGACGCCCCGACCCGCCTGGAGCGACTGGTGGCCGAGCTGTCGCTGCTGCCGGGCGTGCGTGCGGTGCAGTGGCACGCCGGAGACGAAGCGCAGTCCGACGATCGTCGCTGAGGGCGAATCGACGGCCCGCCGCACGTCGTACTCTTAGCCCTGTGAGTGCCCTCTCCGGCTTCCTGTCCGCGCTGCCGCCGCAGATGCGGGATCCCGTGCTTTTCGCCGTCCCGTTCTTCCTGCTGCTGTTGACCCTCGAATGGACCGCGGCCCGAAAGCTGGAACAGCTGACGGCCGAGGCCACCGGCCAGGCGCGACCGGCGTCAGGGGCGCACCTCACCCGCGACTCGGTGGCCAGCATCTCGATGGGACTGGTCTCGGTGGCCACCACCGCCGCCTGGAAGACCCTGGCGCTGCTCGGGTACGCCGCGATCTATGCCTATCTGGCGCCGTGGCACCTGTCGGCGACGCGCTGGTACACCTGGGTCATCGCGATTCTCGGGGTGGACCTGCTCTATTACGCATATCACCGGGTCGCGCACCGCGTGCGCCTGATTTGGGCGACCCACCAGGCCCATCACTCCAGCGAGTACTACAACTTCGCCACCGCGCTGCGCCAGAAGTGGAACAACAGCGGCGAGATCCTGATGTGGATTCCGTTGCCGCTGTTGGGAATTCCACCGTGGATGGTGTTCTTCAGCTTCTCCCTGAACTTGATCTACCAGTTCTGGATACACACCGAGCGGATCGGCAAGCTGCCGCGAGCGTTCGAGTTCGTGTTCAACACCCCCTCGCATCATCGGGTGCACCACGGGATGGACAAGGTGTATCTGGACAAGAACTACGGCGGCATCTTCATCGTCTGGGACCGGCTCTTCGGCACCTTCCAGGCCGAGCTGTTCCGGCCGCATTACGGCCTCACCAAGCGCGTGGACACATTCAACATCTGGACGCTGCAGACCCGCGAATACGTCGCGATCGCGCGTGACTGGCGCTCGGCGAGGCGGCTGCGTGACCGGTTGGGTTACGTGTTCGGCCCGCCCGGCTGGCAGCCGCGGTTGGCCCGTCGTGCCGACGCCGCCACCACGGTCGTGATCGCGCTGTAACATTTGCGCAGGCCGGCGCGAAAAACTCAGCGTGGAGGGGAGTTCACCGTAGCCTCGCCCTCCCGTCGGTATCGGGCCGATGGATCGGAGTTCATGGTGCATCGTCTGGCAAGGCGCGCAGCGGCCGCGTCGACTTCCGTGGTAGCCCTCGTCACGATCGCGCCGGCTGCGCCGGTCAAAGCCGATGTCGTGGTGTATCCGGGCATGGAAATACGCCAGGGCAACCGGGTGTGCACGCTGGGGTACGTCGACCCCGCCCAGAAGATCGCGTTCACCGCGGGACACTGCCGGGGCGGGAGCGGAGTGGTGACGGACCGTGGCGGCACCGTCATCGGCCAGATGGCGGCCTTCCGGGACAACACCCCCAGCGGAACGACGGTCTCCACAAGCCAGACGATCAGCGACTACGAAGCGATCGTGCTGGACAATGGCGTTACGGCCAACGACATCCTGCCGGGCGGCCGCCCGCTGATCTCCGACCCTGGCCTGGCGCTTGCGCCGGGCCAGCCCGTCTGCCATTTCGGTGTGATCACCGGGGAGACCTGCGGGACGGTGGAGAGCGTGAACAACGGCTGGTTCACCATGTCGCACGGCGTGCAAAGCCACAACGGCGATTCGGGGGGCCCGGTGTACCTGGCGCCCACCGGCGGCCCTGGCGAGCTCGTCGGGATCTTCAACAGCGTGTGGGGTGATTTGCCGGCCGCGGTGTCGTGGGGGGCCACGTCGCAGGAGGCCCGCGAGGATCTGGGCGCGCGCGACAACGCGCGCTAGGGTTCCGTCAGCCCGGGGCGTCCGTCGGGGTGAGCGCGAACACCGGAATCGAGGGTGCGGCGGACCGCAATTGCTCGTCGGTGCTGTCCGGGGTCAACCCGGCAACGTAGCCCTTGACCTGCCAGTACCACCGGCCCAGGTAGCGGCGGATCAGCTCGGGCTTGGCCGCGTCGTCGACCTCGCCGGCCCGCATCCGCCGCCGGTGCCAGCGCGGACCCACCTCGACGACCGACGCCGCCCGGACGTTGCGCGCCCACTCGGTGTTGCCGCGCGGCGAGACCAGGTAGTCCACTCCGTCGACGGTCAGCAGGTTGATCACCACCGCACGTTGCTTTCCGGTTTTCCGGCCGCGGACGCGCAGCGCCCGAGTTCCGGCGATGCTGATCCCCGCCTCGGCGAGCCGGCGGACGATCCCGTTGGCGGCGAGGGCGGTGCGGTTGGGTGCTTCGTATCGGGTGGACATGGTGCATGCCTCTCAGCAATCCGTTGAGGAACTTTCTGAGAGCGGTGCTCTCGTTGGTGAACACGCTGCCACACGCCGGTCCGGAAAACAAGAGCGGTGTTCTCGGTTGTGTCAGACTGACCGGGTGGGCAAACGCCGCGAATCGCGCGAGCAGATCGAGTCGCGAATCATCGAACTCGGTCGCCGCCAGCTGATCGATCGCGGCGCGGCGGGGTTGTCGGTGCGGGCGATAGCCCGCGACCTGGGCATGGTCTCCTCGGCGGTGTACCGCTATGTGTCCAGCCGCGACGAACTGCTGACCCTGTTGCTGGTGGATGCCTATTCCGACCTGGCCGACACCGTGGATCGCGCCCGCGAGACGGTCGCCGAACTATGGAGCGACGATGTCGTCGCCATCGCGCGGGCGACCCGGGTCTGGGCCGTCGCAAACCCCGCCTGCTGGGCCTTGCTCTATGGCAGTCCCGTTCCGGGATATCACGCACCCCCGGAGCGCACGGTCGCGGTGGGCACCCGGGTGGTCGCGGCGCTGTTCGACGCGGTAGCGGCCGGAATCGCGACCGGCGATATCCGGCTGACGAACGACCTTGCCCCGCAACCGATGTCGTCGGACTTCGAACGGATTCGCCACGAATTCGGGTTTCCCGGCGACGACCAGGTGCTCGCCAAGTGCTTCTTGCTGTGGGCGGGGGTGCTGGGTGCCATCAGCCTCGAGGTGTTCGGCCAATACGGCGCCGACACCCTGACCGACCCGGAAACGGTCTTCGACGCCCAGTTGCGGCTGCTGGTCGACGTCCTCTGCCGGCATTGACGGCGGACAGCGCGCGGCCGCAATTAGAACGTGTTCACCCTGTGAATCGCCGGCCATTCAGGCTCGTAATGGCAAAGTCATTCGGGCCCCTTCTGGGCGCCCGGCGGCTGGACTATCCTGCGAGGCGATGACGCTTCCGCTTGGATCACCGACGCAGATCGCCTGGGTCACGGCCGACCTGGATGCCACCGAAACGGCCCTCACCGGCCTGTTAGGCGTGCGGAAGTGGGTGCGAATCCCCGAGGTGCACTTTGCTCCGGACTCGTGCAGCTACCGCGGGGAGCCCGCCGACTTCTTTGCCAGCATCTCGCTGAGCTACCTCGGCGACATGCAGTTGGAACTGATCCAGCCGGTCCGCGGCGAGAACATCTATAGCGACTTTCTGTCCGATTGCGGGCCGGGTTTGCACCACATCTGCATGGAGGTCGAAAGCCCCGAGCAACTCGAGGCGGCGGTGACCGACGTCGGGGAGGGTGTGGCGGTCGTGCAGCGTGGCGTGATGCCAGGTGGCATCCAGTTCGTCTACGTGTCGGCGCCGCAGGCGGGTGTGCCGTATGTGGAGCTTGCGTATGTTGCGCCCGAAATGCGGGCGTTTTTCGACTACATCAAACAGGAGCAGGAGAGGTGCCGATGAGCACGCAGATACCGGCGATAGTCAGCGCGGGCGAGGTGACCACGTGGTCGGATGACGTCGACGTCGTGGTGATCGGGTTCGGGATTGCCGGGGGCTGCGCCGCGGTGAGCGCCGCGGCCGCGGGGGCGCGGGTGCTGGTGCTCGAACGCGCGGCCGCGGCGGGTGGCACCACGTCGCTTGCCGGTGGCCACTTTTACCTCGGCGGCGGGACCGCCGTGCAGCAGTCGACCGATCACGACGATTCCGTCGAGGAAATGTACAAGTATCTGGTCGCGGTGTCGCGCGAACCCGAACTCGACAAGATCCGCGCCTACTGCGAAGGCAGCGTCGAACATTTCAATTGGTTGGAGGACTTGGGTTTTCAGTTTGAGCGCAGCTACTACCCGGGCAAGGTCGTCGTCCCGCCGGGCACCGAGGGGCTGAGCTACACCGGCAATGAAAAGGTCTGGCCTTTCTGCGAGCAGGCCAAGGCGGCGCCGCGCGGACACTCGGTGCCGGTGCCCGGCGAATTGGGCGGTGCCAGCATGGTGATCGACCTACTGCTCAAGCGCGCCGACGCGCTGGGCGTGCAGATCCGCTACGAGACGGGAGTCACCAATCTCGTCACCGACGGCGGTGCCGTCGTCGGTGTCGCGTGGAAGCACTTCGCCGAAACC
The DNA here is from genome assembly GCF_035617725.1 of Mycobacterium sp. 94-17. Classification (NCBI taxonomy): domain Bacteria; kingdom Bacillati; phylum Actinomycetota; class Actinomycetes; order Mycobacteriales; family Mycobacteriaceae; genus Mycobacterium; species Mycobacterium sp. 94-17. The sequence goes on along the minus strand of NZ_JAPIYN010000009.1, from coordinate 182,481 downwards.
GGGGCCATCAAGGCCAAGTCCGTCATCATCGCGGCCGGTGGATTTGCGATGAACCCCGAGATGGTGGCCGAGCACACGCCGGCGCTGGGTCAGGAGCGACGCACCAAGCATCACGGCACGGTGGCGCCCTACATCCTGGGCAATCCCAACGACGACGGACTGGGCATCCGGATGGGTGTCTCGGCGGGCGGTGCGACCGAGAACATGGACGAGCTGTTCATTACCGCTGCGGCCTACCCGCCCGAGGTTCTGCTGACCGGCGTGATCGTCAACAAGGACGGCAAGCGTTTCGTCACCGAAGACTCCTACCACTCCCGCACTTCGGCTTTCGTCTTGGAGCAGCCCGACCAGACGGCATACCTGATCGTCGACGAGGCGCACACCGAGATGCCGGCGATGCCGTTGATCCGCTTCCTCGACGGGTACGAGACGATCGCGGAAATGGAAGCCGCACTTGACATTCCGGCGGGCAATCTCGAGGCCACGCTGGATCGCTACAACAAGTACGCCGCAGCGGGCGAAGATCCGGATTTCCATAAGCAACCGGAATTCGTTGCGCCGCAAGACCACGGCCCCTGGGCGGTGTTCGACCTTTCGCTCGGACGGGCGATGTATTCGGGATTCACCATCGGCGGGCTCGCGGTAACGATCGACGGCGAGGTGCAGCGGGCCGACGGCAGCGTGGTGCCGGGCTTATACGCCGCGGGCGCCTGCGCATCCAACCTCGCCCAGGACGGCAAGGGTTACGCGAGTGGCACGCAGCTGGGGGAGGGATCGTTCTTCGGGCGCCGCGCCGGAGCGCACGCGGCCGCGCGGGCCGGGGGAGCGTAGGCGCGCTACCACACGGCGCCGGAGCGCACGCGGCCGCGCGGGCCGGGGGAGCGTAGGCGCTAGACCGGCGCGGGCTCCTTCTCCACCGGGCCCAGTTCCCACGGGCCGCCGCCGAGCAGGTGCAGCTGCTGCTCGTGGTGCTGCTCGACGGTGGGCCGGTGGCTCACGCTGACCAACACACAATCCGGCAACTCGGCCCGGACCAATTGGTACAGCGCGAATTCCAGGCCCTCGTCCAGCGCGGAGGTGGCCTCGTCGAGGAAGACCGCCTTGGGTTTGTTGAGCAGGATGCGCGCGAAGGCGACCCGCTGCTGTTCGCCCGGGGACAGCACCTTGGCCCAGTCCTGGTCTTCGTCCAGCCGGTTGCTCAGCGGCACCAGCGCCACCTTGGTGAGTACGTCATGCAGTTGCTCATCGGAGACGTTGCCCGGCGAACTCGGGTAGCACACCACGGTGCGCAAATTGCCGAGCGGCACATACGGCAGCTGCGACAGGAACATCGTTTCGTTGTCGCCGTCCGGGCGGCACAGGGTCCCCGAGGCGTACGGCCACAGTTCGGCCAGGCTGCGCAGCAGTGTCGTCTTGCCCGCCCCGGAGCGGCCGGTGATCACGAGGCTGTCGCCCTGGCCGAGCTGGATGTCCAGCGAGTCGACCAGCTGGTCTCCCTGCGGCGTGCGCACCTCGATGCCGCGAAGTTCGACCGCCGTCTCTTCGCTCGGCTTGACCAGGATCGCCGGCAGCGCGCGGCCCTTGCTGTTGGCGTCCACCAGCCCGTGCAACCGGATGATCGCGGCCCGAAAGGAAGCGAACGCGTCGTAGTTATTGCGGAAGAACGACAACGACTCCTCGATCTGGCCGAAGGCCACCGCGGTCTGGGTGACGTCGCCGAAGTGGATCCGGCCTGCGAACAATCGCGGCGCCTGAATGACCCAGGGCAGCGGAACGATCGCCTGGGTCATCGACCAGTTCCATCCGTTAAAGATGATGGTCCGGCGAACGAACCTGCGGTAGTTGGCGATGATCGGCGTGAACCGCTGCCACAGCTGCCGGCGCTCCACCCGTTCACCGCGGTAAAAGCCCACCGCCTCGGCCGCATCGCGCAACCGCACCAGCGCGTAACGGAATGCGGCATTGAGCTTTTCGTTGTCGAAGCTGAGCCGGATCAACGGACGTCCCAGCCAGATCGCGACCACCGTGGCCACCAGCACGTAGACCAAGACCACCCAGAACATGGCACGCGGCAGGTTGACGCCGGCCACGGTCAGGTTGCCGGACAGGTCCCACAGGATCGCGGCGAACGACAGCACCGAGGCCATCGCATTGACGGCGCCGAAGAGCAGCGTGTTCGTCGTGCCGTTGGTCGGCGCGTTCGGGGTGCCCCCGGCGTTGGCGGTGAAGATGTCGACGTCCTGCTGGATGCGCTGGTCGGGGTTGTCGATGGTGTTGTCGATGAAAAGGTCGCGGTAGTACGCCCTGCCCGCGAGCCAGTCGTCGGTGAGGTGGCCCGTCAGCCAGACCCGCCAGGCGATGACGAAGCGCTGGGTCAGATAGATGTCCGCCATGACCCGGATCACGAAGATCGTCGCGAGTAGGATGAAGATCGCGATCGACACCCAAAAGCCATGCACCCCAGACTGTTTGACAGTGTTGTCGCCGGCCGCCATGCCCTGCACCGCGATCTGCACCGCCGTGCTCAGGTCGTTGGACTGATAGCTGAGTAGCACGTTGATACGCACGGACAGGACGACCGAAAGCAGCAGCACGCCGAGCATCAGCCACACCTTGACGCTGGCCGCGCCGACGAAGTATCCCCGCGTGATCCGCCAGAACTGCTGGCCCCACGGGGTGAGATAGCGCAGGGCGACCAGCACAACCAGGAGGCAAACGGCGCCGATCGTCCATGCAATGGCGAGCCACCGCAGCGAATCCATGAGCGCCGACGACCAGTCGATCGATGGCGTGAACGGCTTCGAGCCCACGGTCGTGCCTCCTCAGCGTGGTGGTGGTCGGACCCTTCTCGACTTAAATCCTTCGGCGAAGGTACCCGACGAATCTGGTTAGGCTGCGGTGATGACTACCGACGCCCTCCCCGCACAAACATTGCACGCCGGCCGACTTGTCGCGCGGCGCCTGCGGGCCAGCGGTGTCGACACCGTCTTCACGCTGTCCGGCGGGCACCTGTTTTCCATCTACGACGGGTGCCGCGAGGAGGGTGTCCGCCTGATCGACACCCGCCACGAGCAGACCGCGACCTTCGCCGCCGAGGGCTGGTCGAAGGTGACGCGGTCACCGGGCGTGGCCGCGCTGACCGCGGGGCCGGGCATCACCAACGGGATGAGCGCGATGGCGGCCGCACAGCAGAATCAGTCGCCGCTGGTGGTGTTGGGCGGCCGGGCACCGGCGCAGCGCTGGGGCATGGGCTCGCTGCAGGAGATCGACCACGTGCCGTTCGTGGCGCCGCTGGCCCGCTTCGCGGCCACCGCGCAGTCAGCGGACGACGCCGGGCGGCTGGTCGACGACGCGCTGCGTGCGGCGGTCAGCGCGCCATCGGGCGTGGGGTTCGTCGACTTCCCGATGGATCACGTGTTCTCCATGTCCGACGATGACGGCCGGCCCGGCGCCCTGGTCGACCTGCCGCCGGGACCTGCGCCCGACGGCGACGCGCTGAGCCGGGCCGCCGCCCTGCTGTCGTCGGCGAGGCGGCCGGTGATCATGGCGGGCACCAACGTCTGGTGGGGGCGCGGCGAAGCGGCCCTGCTGCGTCTCGCCGAAGAGCTTCAGATCCCGGTGTTGATGAACGGCATGGCCCGCGGCGCCGTTCCCGCCGATCATGCGCTGGCGTTCTCCCGGGTTCGCGGAAAAGCGTTGGGGGAGGCCGACGTTGCGCTGATCGTCGGCGTACCGATGGATTTCCGGCTCGGCTTCGGCGCGGTGTTCGGGGCGCAGACCCGACTCATCGTGGTGGACCGGGCGCAGCCCGAACGCCGTCATCCGCGACCGGTGCAGGCCGAGCTCTACGGCGACCTGTTGGCGATCCTCGCGGCGCTGGCATCCGCCACAGGAACGGATCATCGGGAGTGGATCGGCGAACTGCGAACCGCCGAGACGGCATCGCGCGCCAAGGAGAGGGCCGAACTCGCCGACGACCGCAGCCCCCTGCACCCGATGCGGGTGTACGCCGAACTCGCACCCATGTTGGATCGCGACGCCATCGTCGTCATCGACGCCGGTGATTTCGGGTCGTATGCCGGACGGGTGATCGACAGCTATCAGCCGGGCTGCTGGCTGGACAGCGGTCCCTTCGGCTGCCTGGGCTCGGGCCCCGGCTACGCGTTGGCGGCCAAGCTGGCCCACCCGGACCGCCAGGTGGTGCTGCTGCAGGGCGACGGCGCGTTCGGCTTCAGCGGCATGGAGTGGGACACCCTGGCTCGGCACCACGTGCCGGTGGTCTCCGTAGTCGGCAACAACGGAATCTGGGGTCTGGAAAAACACCCCATGGAAGCCTTATACGGCTATTCAGTGGTAGCAGAGCTGCGGCCGGGGACGCGCTACGACGAGATCGCGCGCGCCCTGGGCGGGCACGGCGAACTGGTCGCCGCGCCCGGCGAGTTGCGGCCCGCTCTGGAACGCGCGTTCGCCAGTGGGCTGCCCGCCGTCGTCAATGTGCTCACCGACCCCGGCGTCGCCTATCCGCGCCGCTCCAATCTCGCCTGACGAGTCGCACCACTGTCCTGAATTCGCGCGGTGGCTCACCGCGTACCGTTGACCTGTGCCTAAGACGACCCGCGCTCAACCCGGCCGGCTGAGCAGCCGCTTTTGGAAGCTGCTCGGCGCCAGCACCGAAAAGGACCGCAGCCGCTCGCTCACCCAGGTCACCGCATCGTCGGAGTACGACGACGAGGCGGCCAAGCTGACCGACGAGCAGTTGCGCAAAGCGGCCGGGCTGCTCAACCTCGAGGACCTGGCGGACTCCGAGGACATCCCGCAGTTCCTCGCCATCGCCCGGGAGGCCGGTGAGCGGGCAACCGGGTTGCGGGCGTTCGACGTTCAGCTGCTGGGCGCGCTGCGCATGCTGGCGGGCGACGTCATCGAGATGGCCACCGGCGAGGGCAAGACGCTCGCGGGCGCAATCGCCGCGGCCGGGTACGCCCTCGGCGGTCGGCATGTGCACGTCGTGACCATCAACGACTACCTGGCCCGCCGCGACGCGGAGTGGATGGGTTCCGTCATCGAGGCCATGGGGCTGACCGTCGGCTGGATCACCGCCGAGTCGACGAGCGACGAACGCCGGACCGCGTACGGCTGCGACGTCACCTACGCCTCGGTCAACGAGATCGGCTTCGACGTGCTGCGCGATCAGCTGGTGACCGACGTCGCCGATCTCGTATCGCCCAATCCCGACGTGGCCCTGATCGACGAGGCCGACTCGGTGCTGGTCGACGAGGCGCTGGTGCCGCTGGTGCTGGCCGGAACCACCCACCGCGAGACGCCGCGGCTGGAGATCATCAAGCTAGCCGGCCAGCTGGAGGCCGGCACCGATTACGACACCGACGCCGACAGCCGCAATGTCCACCTGACCGAGGCCGGCGCCCGCAAGGTCGAGAAGGCGCTCGGCGGCATCGACCTGTATTCCGAGGAACACGTCGTCAGTACATTGACCGAGATCAACGTCGCCCTGCACGCGCACGTGCTGCTTCAGCGCGACGTGCACTACATCGTCCGCGACGACGCGGTGCACCTCATCAACGCCGCGCGCGGGCGCATCGCGCAACTGCAGCGCTGGCCCGACGGGCTGCAGGCCGCGGTCGAGGCCAAGGAGGGCATCGAGACCACCGAAACCGGCGAGGTGCTCGACACCATCACGGTCCAGGCGCTGATCAACCGCTACGCGACGGTGTGCGGCATGACCGGCACCGCCTTGGCCGCCGGTGAACAGCTGCGCCAGTTCTACAAGCTCGGCGTGTCACCGATCCCACCGAACGAGCCCAACATTCGTGAGGACGAAGCCGACCGGGTGTACATCACCGCCGCCTCGAAGAACGACGCGCTGGTCGCGCACATCGCCGAGGTGAACACGACGGGGCAGCCGGTGCTGGTGGGCACCCGCGACGTGGCCGAATCCGAGGACCTGCACGAACGGCTGCTGCGCCGCGGCGTGCCCGCGGTGGTGCTGAACGCCAAGAACGACGCCGAGGAAGCCCAGGTGATCGCCGAGGCCGGCAAGTTCGGCGTCGTCACCGTGTCGACGCAGATGGCCGGGCGCGGTACCGACATCCGCCTCGGCGGCTCGGACGAGGCCGATCACGACCGCGTCGCCGAACTGGGCGGCCTGCACGTCGTCGGGACCGGGCGCCACCACACCCAGCGGCTGGACAACCAGCTGCGCGGGCGCGCCGGGCGGCAGGGCGACCCGGGGTCGTCGGTGTACTTCTCCAGCTGGGAAGACGACGTCGTGGCGGCCAACCTCGACCACAACAAGCTGCCGATGGAAACCGATGAGGACGGCAAGATCGTCAGCCCCAAGGCCGCGGGCCTGCTCGACCACGCCCAGCGCGTGGCTGAGGGCCGCATGCTGGACGTGCACGCGAACACCTGGCGCTATAACCAGCTGATCGCCCAGCAGCGCGCCATCATCGTCGATCGCCGTAATACGTTGCTGCGCAACCCAACCGCGCGCGAAGAGCTCGCCGAGCTGGCGCCGAAGCGCTACCAGGAGCTCGCCGACACCGAAGGAATGTCCGAAGAGCGCCTGGAGAAGATCTGCCGGCAGATCATGCTCTATCACCTCGACCGCGGCTGGGCCGACCATCTGGCGTACCTGGCCGACATCCGCGAGAGCATCCACTTGCGCGCGCTGGGGCGGCAAAATCCGCTGGACGAGTTCCACCGGCTGGCCGTCGACGCGTTCGCGTCGCTGGCCGCCGACGCGATCGAGGCGGCGCAGCAGACGTTCGAGACCGCCAACGTCCTCGACGAGGAGCCGGGGCTGGACCTGTCCAAGCTGGCGCGGCCGACCTCGACGTGGACATACATGGTCAACGACAACCCCTTGTCCGACGACACGCTGTCCACCCTGAGCCTGCCCGGGGTCTTCCGCTGAGCTGACGGCGGCGGTGCCCGTGCCGAGTGCGCGGCTGGCCGCACACTCGACGTCCGGCTCGGCCGATTGGGCGGCTGGTGGCGCCTCCTCCGCGGTCCGCGCTGCGGACCGCATCGCCGGCGGGCTAATGTCACGGCTCATGGAGCCGGTGCTTCCGCCCAACCGGGTGCTGACAGTGCCCAACGTGCTCAGCGTTGTCCGCCTATTGCTGATCCCGGTGTTCATCTACGCGCTGCTGGTCGCGCACGCCAACGGGTGGGCGGTCGCGATCCTGATGTTCAGCGGTGCTTCGGACTGGGCAGACGGCAAGATCGCCCGGCTGCTGAATCAGTCCTCGCGGCTGGGTGTGCTGCTCGACCCGGCGGTCGACCGCCTCTACATGCTGGCCGTGCCCGTGGTGCTGGCGTTCAGCGGGATCGTGCCCTGGTGGTTCATCATCGTCCTGCTCGCGCGCGACGGCCTGTTGGCCGCGACGCTGCCGCTGCTGTGGGGTCGCGGTCTGTCCGCGCTGCCGGTGACCTACATCGGCAAGGCCGCGACGTTCGCGCTGATGTCCGGCTTCCCACTGGTGCTGTTGGGCACCTGGGACACGCTGTGGAGCCGCGTGATCGGCGCCTGTGGATGGGCATTTTTGATCTGGGGCATGTATGCGTACCTGTGGTCGTTCGCGCAGTATTCGGTGCAGCTGGTGCTCGCGCTGAGACGCATGCCCAAAGTCGACCGCGGTTCTCGCCCGTCGGCCGCCGCGAAGGTCGCTGACCATGGCTGACGCGGACCGCCTGCTCGGCGGCTATGACCCCAATGCCGGTCACAGCGCGCACGCGGCCTCGCGGCCCCAACGGATCCCGGTGCCGTCGCTGTTGCGTGCGCTGCTGTCCGAGCACCTCGATCCCGGCTATGCCGCGGCGGCGGCCAAACGCGCCTCTGCCGACGCACCGCCCGGCGGGCGTCGGCGCGTGTTCGGGTGGCTCTGGCAGGCGATGGCGGCCCTGCTGATAGCAACGGTTTTCGCCGCCGCGGTCGCGCAGGCCCGCTCGGTGGCCCCCGGGGTGCGCTCCGCCCAGCAACTGCTATTGGGCAACGTGCGGTCGGCGGAAAGTGCCGCGGCCAAGCTGACCCGGCGTCGCAGCGAGCTGGCGACGCGCGTCGACGTGGTGCAGCGCAACGCCCTGGCCGACGACGCCGAGGGGCAGCGCCTGCTGAAACAGCTCGACGCGCTGAGCCTGGGGGCGGCGAGCACTGCGATCATCGGGCCCGGCCTGAAGGTGACCGTCACCGATCCCGGCGCCGGCCCGAATCTTTCCGATGTGTCCAAGCAACGCGTCAGCGGCAGCAGGCAGATCATCCTGGACCGCGATCTGCAGCTGCTGGTCAACTCGTTGTGGGCCAGCGGGGCTGAGGCCGTTTCCGTCGGCGGTGTGCGGATCGGGCCGAACATGACCATTCGGCAGGCGGGCGGGGCGATCCTGGTCGACAACAACCCGACCAGCAGTCCGTACACGATCCTGGCGATCGGGCCGCCGCGCTCGATGCGCGATGTCTTGGACAACAGCCCCGGCATGCAACGACTGCGGCTGCTGCAGATCTCCTACGGTGTCGTGGTTACGGTGGACGGCGCCGACGGACTGACGCTGCCTGCCGGATCGGTCCGGGATGTCAAATTCGCCAAGCAGATTGGGCCCCAGTGAGAAAGATCCGATACAGACACATGCCCGGGTGTGAGACGGGGACGGGAAACCACGCATGATCGGTATCGCAGCACTGGCGATCGGCATCGTGCTCGGCCTCGTTTTTCACCCCGCGGTGCCGGAAGTCATCCAGCCTTATCTGCCGATCGCGGTGGTGGCGGCGCTGGACGCGGTGTTCGGCGGGTTGCGGGCCTACCTGGAACGGATTTTCGACCCGAAGGTCTTCGTGATCTCCTTCGTGTTCAACGTCTTCGTGGCCGCCCTGATCGTCTACGTCGGTGACCAACTGGGCGTGGGTACGCAGTTGTCCACGGCCATCATCGTGGTGCTGGGTATCCGAATTTTCGGCAACGCGGCCGCCCTGCGCCGCAGGCTGTTCGGGGCTTGACGCGCGCCGGCGACGATGCAGAGCGAAGCGATGAGGAGGAGCGGCGCCATGTACCCGCCGGCGACGATGCAGAGCGAAGCGATGAGGAGGAGCGGCGCCATGTACCCGCCGGCGACGATGCAGAGCGAAGCGATGAGGAGGAGCGGCGCCATGACTCCCTCGAGGTCAACGTGACCCAGGATCCGCCGGACCAGGGTGCGCCGCGAGGCCGCCACGAACTGGCCGCGAAGACCCCGCGTCCTGAAATCGGCGCGGTCCACCGCACTGGGCTTTCCGCCATGGTGCGCGGCGGTCGGTCCCGGATGGTCTTCGGAACGCTGGCCGCCATGCTGTGCCTGCTGCTGGGCCTCGCGATCGTCACCCAGGTCCGCCAGACCGAGTCGGGTGACTCGCTGGAGACGGCCCGCCCCGCGGACCTTCTGGTGCTGCTGGATTCGTTGCGACAGCGCGAAGGCACGCTCAACACCGAGGTGAACGAGCTGCAGAACACGCTGAATTCATTGCAGGCGTCCGGCAACAACGACCAGGCCGCGATCCGGTCAGCGCAGTCAAGGCTGGCCGCGCTGTCGATTCTGGTCGGGGCGGTCGGCGCCACCGGGCCGGGTGTCACCGTCACGATCGACGACCCCGCACCCGGGGTTTCGCCCGAGGCGATGCTCGACGTTGTCAACGAGCTGCGGGCCGCCGGCGCCGAGGCGATCGAGGTCAATGACTCGCACCAATCGGTGCGAGTGGGTGTCGACACGTGGGTGGCGGGTACGCCTGGGTCACTGACGATCGACTCCAAGATACTGGCGCCGCCGTATTCGATTCTGGCCATTGGCGATCCACCTACTTTGGCCGCCGCGATGAATATTCCGGGCGGCGCGCAGGACACCGTCAAGCGCGTCGGCGCGCGGATGTCCGTCCAACAGGCCGACCGGGTGGACGTGGCCACCTTGCGGCAACCAAAACCGCACCAATACGCTCAGCCCGTCAAGTGAGCACCAGCCGAACAGAACAGGATCACCCGTGAGCGATATCCCACCCGACCTGCGCTACACCGCCGAACACGAATGGGTTCGCCGAAGCGGGGATGACACCGTGCGGGTAGGCATCACCGATTTTGCGCAGTCGGCGTTGGGTGATGTCGTTTTCGTTCAGCTGCCCGACGTGGGCGCCGCATTGAGCGCGGGCGAATCCTTCGGCGAGGTCGAATCGACGAAATCGGTGTCGGACTTGTACGCCCCGGTGTCGGGCACGGTGTCGGCTGTCAACACCGAACTCGACGGCAGCCCGCAGCTGGTGAACTCCGATCCGTACGGAGACGGTTGGTTGCTGGATGTGCAGCTCTCCGACGTCGGCGAATTGGAGTCGGCCATTTCGTCGCTGCTCGACGCCGAGGCCTACCGCGCAACGCTCACCGAATGACGGTTGCTAATGTCCCTGCAGCCCCGCACGGCAAGCGAGCGGTGCGGCCAGGGCACGGGGGGAGTCGGAGTTCCGGATCGTCAGGTGGTGGGTCCATTGCAGAGCAGTGCGCGGTACCGTCAACACATCGACCTCTGAAGTCCTTCGAAGATCGCTGAAAGACACGTGAAAGACACTTGCAAGTAGAAAACGCCAGTAATCGGCATCCCGGGTGCGAAGGCCGGCCGAGCGGCCCGGACAGACATCGCCACAGCAGCCAGTGAGGAGCAGCGCGTGACGGACATGGACAACGACCAGAATTCGGACGAAGTCACGGTAGAGACGACTTCCGTCTTCCGTGCCGACTTCCTCAACGAACTGGACGCACCCGCACAAGCGGGAACCGAGAGTGCGGTTTCTGGAGTCGAGGGACTTCCCGCGGGCTCGGCGTTGCTGGTCGTGAAGCGGGGACCGAACGCGGGGTCGCGCTTTTTACTGGACCAGCCCACCACGTCCGCCGGCCGGCATCCCGACAGCGACATCTTCCTCGACGACGTCACCGTCAGCCGCCGCCACGCCGAATTCAGGTTGGAAAACAACGAATTCAGCGTCGTCGACGTTGGTAGTCTCAACGGCACTTACGTCAATCGCGAGCCTGTGGACTCGGCAGTGCTCGCCAACGGCGACGAAGTGCAGATCGGCAAGTTCCGCTTGGTGTTTCTGACCGGCCCCAAGCAGGGTGAGGATGGAGGATCTTCAGGCTAGTGAGCGCACCCGATAGCTCGGCACTGGCCGGGATGTCGATTGGGGCGGTCCTGGAACTGCTGAGGCCGGACTTCCCCGATGTCACCATCTCCAAGATCCGCTTCCTGGAGGCCGAGGGGCTGGTGACGCCGCAACGGGCCGCGTCGGGGTATCGAAGGTTCACCGCTTATGACTGCGCGCGGCTGCGATTCATCCTTACCGCGCAACGTGATCACTACCTGCCACTGAAGGTCATCAGGGCGCAGCTGGACGCTCAACCCGACGGTGAGCTCCCTCCCGCCCGGACGTCGTATTCCGTTCCGCGCCTGGTGTCGGTGGCGGGAACGGGGGCGGACGCGGGCTCCGGCTCCGACACCTCGGCGGTGGCTCCCACCCACGTCCGGCTGAGCCGCGAAGAACTGCTGAACCGGGCGGGCGTGCAGGACGACCTGCTGACCGCGCTACTCAAGGCCGGGGTCATCACCACCGGGCCCGCCGGATTCTTCGACGAGCATGCCGTCGTCATCCTGCAATGCGCGCGGGCGCTGTCGGATTACGGTGTCGAGCCGCGGCATTTGCGCGCTTTTCGCTCGGCCGCCGATCGGCAGTCCGACCTGATCGCCCAAATCGCGGGGCCGGTGGTCAAAGCCGGCAAGGCCGGCGCGCGCGACCGCGCGGACGATTTGGCGCGCGAAGTCGCGGCGCTCGCCATCACCTTGCACACGTCGTTGATCAAATCTGCCGTACGCGACGTTCTCGATCGCTGAGGACTAGACTTCGGTCGACAGTTTGGTTTTCGGCGGTCGGGCGGATTTTCGGCGTCACCTGGCGAGTACCAATCCAATCGGCGCCACTACGCGGAGGGCAGACACAGATGGGTGAAGTACGTGTTGTCGGCATTCGCGTCGAGCAGCCGCAAAACCAGCCGGTGTTGTTACTGCGCGAAACCAACGGTGACCGTTACCTTCCGATCTGGATCGGTCAGTCGGAGGCTGCCGCCATCGCTCTCGAACAGCAAGGCGTCGAGCCCCCGCGCCCTTTGACGCACGATCTGATCAGGGATGTCATTGCCGCGCTTGGGCATTCGCTGAAAGAGGTGCGGATCGTCGATCTGCAAGAGGGAACTTTCTACGCTGACCTGGTCTTTGACCGCAATATCACCGTGTCGGCGCGCCCCTCGGACTCGGTGGCGATCGCTCTGCGCGTCGGCGTTCCGATCTATGTCGAGGAAGGCGTCCTCGCCCAGGCCGGCCTCCTGATCCCGGATGAGAGCGACGAGGAGGGTGGCACCGCCGTCCGGGAGGACGAGGTGGAGAAGTTCAAAGAGTTTCTGGACAGCGTGTCTCCGGACGATTTCAAGGCGACCTAGCCTG
>NZ_JAPIYN010000009.1:0-169868 GCF_035617725.1 Mycobacterium sp. 94-17 | reverse complement strand
CCGACGATGCGGCCCGCGCAGCGGGGTGTTGAGGAGGCGGGCAATCCGGCCGAGCCTGCCGACGATGCGGCCCGCGCAGCGGGGTGTTGAGGAGGCGGGCAATCCGGCCGAGCCTGCCGACGATGCGGCCCGCGCCAACACGCCACGAGCAGTACTTGGGAACGGCGGTGCGGCTGGTCTAGCCTGAATGGCGACATCACGGATCCATCTCAACCCACACCGTGATGTCGACACGCTGGCGGATAGCCCGCCCACTTAGCCTCGCAGCGGCCATAATTTGATCGCGACTACCGGCCGCGGTGGCTATCGGAAAGCGTAAGCTCTACTAGCACTCGGGCCTGAGCAAACGTGGCTGCACGGCAGCCAGGGACGCAGCTAACGACGAGAGCGCGATCGCGGAGAGGAACCACCGTGAGCGAGCAGCCACGCCAAGAGCAGCTCAACCTAACGGAGAGCGACAGCCAGGCGAGCAGTGACCGCAGCGTCACCGTAGCCAGCGCACCCGTGCAGCCCGGGCTTTTCCCGGACGACTCCGTGCCCGACGAGTTGGTCGGTTACCGCGGTCCGAGTGCATGCCAGATCGCCGGCATCACGTACCGGCAATTGGACTACTGGGCACGCACCTCGCTGGTGGTCCCGTCGATCCGCAGCGCGGCGGGCTCCGGCAGCCAGAGGCTCTACTCCTTCAAGGACATCTTGGTCCTCAAGATCGTCAAGCGGTTGCTCGACACCGGGATCTCGTTGCACAACATCCGCGTGGCGGTCGATCATCTGCGCCAGCGCGGTGTCCAGGATCTGGCCAACATCACGTTGTTCTCCGACGGCACCACCGTTTACGAGTGCACGTCGGCCGAAGAGGTGGTGGATCTGCTGCAGGGCGGTCAGGGCGTTTTCGGCATCGCCGTATCGGGCGCGATGCGCGAGCTGACCGGCGTCATCGCGGACTTCCCCGGCGAGCGCGCCGACGGCGGCGAGTCGATCGCCGAGCCCGAGGACGAACTGGCGTCCCGGCGCAAGCACCGCGACCGCAAGATCGGCTGAACGGACGCACCCGCTACGGCGCCTCCGGCCGCCGAGTAAGCTGGGCTGCGCATCGTATTCGAGCGGGAGAGTTCCGTGGCTGCCAGTCACGGACGCCGAAGGAGCAACACCTCTCCGTCAACCTCTCAGGCACCCGGACCGCACGGAATCATGATGCCTCTGGAAAGCGGCGTGGACCCCTGGTGGCCCGCACCCGCCGATGGGGAAAGGCGCGCAGGCAGTTTCGGCGCCGAATCTCTCAGGCGCCCGGCCGAACGGGTGAAGACAGAGGGAGAGGGCCGATAAGTCCTCTGCCTCAGGAGTTCCAGTGTCCGATCCATTCACTTTCGCCGCCCGGCACATCGGCCCGGACAGCCAGGCCGTCGCCGCCATGCTCGCCGTCATCGGCGTCGATTCGCTCGACGAGCTGGCCGCCAAGGCCGTTCCGGCCGGCATCCTGGACCCGTCGGCCGACAGGGCCGCCGCGCCGGGGCTGGATCGGCTGCCCCCGGCCGCCAGCGAAGCCGAGGCGCTGGCCGAGCTGCGGGAGATGGCCGAGGCCAACACGGTGGCCGTGTCCATGATCGGGCAGGGCTACTACGACACGCTGACGCCCCCGGTGCTGCTGCGCAACATCATGGAGAACCCGGCCTGGTATACGGCCTACACGCCGTATCAGCCCGAGATCAGCCAGGGCCGGCTGGAGGCGCTGCTCAACTTCCAGACCATGGTCACCGACCTCACCGGCCTCGAGATCGCGAACGCGTCCATGCTCGACGAGGGCACCGCGGCTGCCGAGGCCATGACGTTGATGCACCGCGCGGCACGCGGCGGGGCCAACCGGCTGGCCGTCGACGTCGACGTCTTCGCCCAGACGGCGGCTGTGCTGGCCACCCGCGCCAAGCCGCTGGGCATCGAAATCGTCACCGCCGACCTGCGCTGTGGACTTCCGGATCTGCCCGAGGGAAGTGACTTTTTCGGCGTGATCACGCAGCTACCCGGGGCCAGCGGCCGGATCACCGACTGGTCGGCGCTGGTGGCTGCGGCGCACGAGCGCGGCGCGCTGGTCGCGGTCGGCGCGGACCTGTTGGCGCTGACTCTGATCACGCCGCCCGGTGAGATCGGCGCGGACGTCACGTTCGGCACCACGCAAAGGTTCGGTGTGCCAATGGGATTCGGCGGTCCCCACGCCGGCTACCTCGCGGTGCACGCCAAGCACGCCCGCCAATTGCCCGGCCGCCTGGTCGGGGTGTCGCTGGACGCCGACGGGTCGCCGGCCTACCGGCTGGCGCTGCAGACCCGCGAACAACACATCCGCCGCGATAAGGCGACGTCCAACATCTGCACGGCGCAGGTGCTGCTCGCGGTGATGGCCGCGATGTATGCCGGCTATCACGGCGCCGAAGGGCTCACCGCGATCGCGCGCCGCGTACACGGTCACGCCGATGCCATCGCGACCGGACTGGGTGATGCGCTGGTGCACGACGAATACTTCGACACGGTGCTGGCCCGGGTGCCCGGGCGCGCCAACGAGGTGGTCGCCGCGGCCAAAGCCAAGGGCATCAACCTGTGGCGCGTGGACAGCGACCACGTGTCGGTGGCCTGCGACGAGGCCACCACCGGCACGCACGTCAACGCCGTACTGGACGCCTTCGGGGTCGCGGCCGGCGAGCCGGTGTGTGCGGGCGCCGATATGGGGGCCAACCGCACTTCGGAGTTCCTGACCCACCCCGCGTTCACGCAATACCGCACCGAGACGGCAATGATGCGCTACCTGCGCGCGCTGGCCGACAAGGACATCGCGTTGGACCGCAGCATGATTCCGCTGGGGTCCTGCACCATGAAGCTCAACGCCGCCGCGGAGATGGAGCCCATCACCTGGCCCGAGTTCGCGCGTCAACATCCGTTCGCCCCGGCCTCCGATACTCCGGGGTTGCGCCGGCTTATCGCCGACCTGGAGACCTGGCTGGTGGACATCACCGGCTACGACGCCGTCTCGCTGCAACCCAACGCCGGCTCGCAGGGTGAGTACGCCGGCCTGCTGGCGATCCACGACTATCACGAGAGCCGCGGCGAACCGCACCGCGACATCTGCCTCATCCCGTCGAGCGCGCACGGCACCAACGCGGCATCGGCGGCGCTGGCCGGACTACGGGTGGCCGTGGTGGCCTGCCGCGCGAACGGCGACGTCGACCTCGACGACCTGCGGGCCAAGGTGGCCGAGCACGCCGACCGGCTGGCGGCCCTGATGATCACCTACCCGTCCACGCACGGCGTCTACGAGCACGACATTGCCGAGATCTGCGCGGCCGTGCACGACGCCGGCGGCCAGGTCTACATCGACGGCGCCAACCTCAACGCGCTGGTCGGGCTGGCCCGGCCGGGGAAGTTCGGCGGCGACATCAGCCACCTGAACCTGCACAAGACGTTCTGCATTCCGCACGGCGGCGGCGGGCCCGGCGTCGGGCCGGTGGCGGCGCGTTCCCATCTGGCCCCGTTCCTGCCCGGCCACCCCTATGCCCCGGACCTGCCTGGCGGCCGGCCGGTTTCGTCGGCGCCGTACGGGTCGGCCTCGATCCTGCCGATCACCTGGGCCTACATCAGGATGATGGGCGCGGACGGCCTGCGAGCGGCGTCACTGACCGCGATCGCCTCGGCCAACTACATCGCCCGCCGGCTCGACGAGTACTTCCCGGTGCTCTACACCGGCGAGAACGGCATGGTCGCCCACGAGTGCATCCTGGATCTGCGGCCGATCACGAAGTCCACCGGCGTGACCGTCGATGATGTCGCAAAACGCTTGGCGGACTACGGCTTTCACGCTCCGACCATGAGCTTCCCGGTGGCCGGCACGCTGATGGTGGAACCGACCGAGAGCGAGAGCCTGACCGAGGTCGACGCGTTCTGCGAGGCCATGATCGCCATCCGCGCCGAGATCGACCGGGTCGGCGCGGGGGAGTGGCCGGTGGACGACAACCCGCTGCGCGGAGCGCCGCACACCGCGGAGTGCCTCGTGGTCGGCGACTGGGACCACCCGTACACCCGGGAGCAGGCCGCCTATCCGCTGGGCAAGGAGTTCCGGCCCAAGGTGTGGCCGCCGGTGCGCCGAATCGACGGCGCCTACGGCGACCGCAATCTGGTCTGCTCGTGCCCGCCGGTGGAGGCGTTCGCCTGACGGTACCGGCCGAACTTCAGCCGGGCGTCGTCGCGGGAGCGGGTAGCACCAGCGGCACCAGGTAGCGGCGGGCGAAGTCGCGGGCCCCGTTCAGGTCATAGATCGGGATGGCCGACTTCGGCGTCTCGATCAACGAGATGATCAGCCGTCCGATCATCTCGCCGACCACTTCGGTGTCCAGGTCGTCGGACAGTTCGCCGCGTTCCTGCCGGCGGCGAAGCCAGGTGGCGATGTAGCCGCGGGTCATGACGATCAGGTTCTCGTCGGTCAGGTAGGCGGACAGTTCGCCGGCGGCGGCCGACTCGCGGATGCTTCGGGTGAGCAGTTTGGGCGCGGACGCCTGGTGAACGAAGGCCGCGAAGACTTCGGCGATCGCCTCTTGCGGCGTTGTCGCCCGGCCGGCGACCTCGGAGACCAGGGTGCTCAGCCGCAGCGATTCGTCCATGATGGTCAGCCGCACCAGATTTCGCTTGCGCCGGAAGCGGCGGTAGACCGTGGCCACGCCGACTCCGGCGGTGTCGGCGATGTCCTGCATGGTGGTGTTCTGGAAGCCGCGTTCAGTGAAGCAGGTGCGGGCCGCGGTGACGATGGTCCGGGCGGTCGGATCGAGGGCGGCCAGACCGTCGGGCACCGCGCCCACCAGCATCGCGGGGTGCGGCGACTCGTTGTGACGTTGGCCGATCGTCACACGACGGTCGCCCCGAGCTTGTGCCGCAACCGCATGTCCCACACCACCGCTCGCACGCCCAGCCGCATCAGGAACCGCGGCGTGAACATGTCCAGCACCGACAGGCCCCGTTGCCAACGGTCGAAGCGGCGTTGCTGAGCGTCCGACCACTCGAATCCGAGCTTGTCGCGCAGTTGCGCCGGCAGATAGCCCAGCGTCATGAACAGGTTCCAGCCGCCCAACAGCCGCGGGACGGGAGCCGGCAGGAAGTCCAGGCGCGCGATGCCGACCAGAAACGTGCGCATCCGGTCGTCGAAGTCGAGTCGGTCGAGTTGCTCCTGCCAGTAGCGGTCAGCGGCCGCCCGGTCGCCGGGCCACATCTCCTGCGGCACCTGCAGCATGGTGGCGAACATCGACGCGGCGCGGTGCACCGCCTCGGGGTCTCGCCGCGACCGGCCGCCCCGCAGCCTGCGGGTGTCCTCGAAGACCGCGGCCATGCAGGCGGCCACCCAGAGCTGCAGTTGGGGGTCGAAGGCGTTGTAGCGCACCGGACTTTGCGCGCCGGAGCGCACCTGGGCGTGCACCGCGTTGACGGCCTCCCGATACACCTTGCGGTCGTGCGCATTGCCGCCGATCGCCACGGCGATATAGGTGAAGGTGGTACGCGCCCGTTTGAACGGGTGCTTGTGCAGGTTTCCGCTGTCGACCTTGCTTTCCATCACGCCGTAGGCGACGCCCGAATTCGCCAGTTGCATCACCACATTCGCCGCACCATAGGCCGGGGACAGCCAGGGTGACAGCTCCTCTGCCAGAAACCGGGTGTCCGCGGCATCGGTGTCCGCCCGTGCGGAACGCCGATCGCCAGGCGTCACCAGCGGGTTGGCGTCTGCAGAGGACATCGTCGACAGCATCTCCCAAGGCCTGACGGCTGATAGAAATCAACGTCGATTCTATCGCCGATTCTGGCACAGACCGTCGTCATTTGATAGCGACGACGAGATGTTTGTCCGGCACCAACCAATGGCCTTGGCGGGCCCAGAGCTTTCAGCTCAGGAAATTGTTGACTGCAGTCGCGAGATCAGGAGACGCCGATGTCGCCAGGTTCTGATAGCCACCGCCACTGAGCTGGGCGACCGCTTCCCAGGTCGCCCGGTCCGAGTCGGCGCCGAAGTCGATGACGTTCACCGCGATGGGTTTGGCGGGGTCGGCACTCTTGCGGATGAAATCCTGCAGACCCGGCCCGTCCAACGTCTGGTCGGTGTGCGGCCCGGCGGTGATCAACAGGATCGAATTCGCTTGGCCTGCACGATAATTAGCCTGCATATCCTGGTAGAGCATCCGCAGGGTGGTGAAGGACACCGCGCCGCCGCCCGACGAGTACTGCTTGTCCAGCGCGGCGCCCAGTGCCGCCGACCGCGGCTGGCCGTTGACGGCGTCGGACAGCGGCCCGCTCGCCACCTCCGATCGGCCCTCATGGCCGTCGAACGTCCAGAGGCCGACCACCGCGGTGGGCGGCAACGCCTTGATCCTGTCCTGCAGCGCCCCGACCACGTTGGCCAGCCTGGTTTTTCCGCCTTCCTGGCCGGGCATCGACTGGTCGAGCATGATCGTCGTGGCCTGTCCGCTCGACGGGCTCGCCATCGCCTCGGCGAGGGTGGCCCGCATCGGATCGTCGCCCACCGACAGGGTGGCGGGCAGTGCGGGGAAATTCGTCACCGGACTGCTGGGTGGTGTGGCCCCGTTGACGCGGAAGCCGGCCTTCGCCAGCTTGGCCAGTTGGTCGGATTTGTGCATGAAACGCGAGAACTCGCTGGCCGCCGAGGCCTGTTCTCGGCTCAGCCACGAACCGCTGAGCAGCACGGTGGGATAGTCGGCCACCGCTGCGGATCCGGGCGGAAGCCAGAAACCCAAGGCGCCCTTGGCGTCTGGCAACGATTGGCCACGCTGGAACAGCTGCTGTTCGGTGGTGACCACCGCGTGTACCGGCGCGGTGGCGGGGTCACCAGGCTTCAACAGCGCGTTCATCGACTCGGACAAGGAGTTGTCGGCCAGTTTGGGTTGTGCGCTCAACAGGCTGCGCACGGCGCCGGTCCCTTGCGCCACCGGGGCGCCGGGCGGCACCGAGCCCGCCGCCACCGCCTCCCCGGCGAGAAACGCCGCATCGCCGTTGCCGTTCATCGGCAGCGCCAAGCGCAGCGAGCCCCACGCGGGTAAGTTCAACCCGGCCAACGCATTCGGGTTGGTCTGCAGCCCGGGCAGCGCGGCCCAGTTCTGGTTGGACAGCGACGGCGCGAGTTGGGGCCGGATGGCGAGCACCACCGGCGAGGTGACCAGCGAATGGCTTTCGATGATGGTTTTTTGAGGCGCCGCCCCCGCCAGCCGCGCGGCCGAGATCGAACTGCCCGGAATCCACAACGCCGGCTGGCCGCCGAGTTCCGCGGGCCACTTGCCGATGAAGCCGTTGAGCACGGCGTCGGAGTTGGCCGGCTTGACGCTCACCACCATGCAGTGGTCACCGACCGGCCCTGCGGATTTGTTGTAGCTTTCCGCCAGCTGCGCAACGGGATCGGCGATCGACGGGTCGGCAACGACGGCGACGGTCTCCTGGCCTCCGACACAGCGGGTGGCAGCGGTGTGCGAACGCTTCGACAACGCGTCACCGAAGAAGCTCCACAGGATGACCGATCCCACCACGACGACGACCGCGACCAGCGCCGCGATCACGCCGATGCTGACGCCGCGCCGTCCGCCCTCGCTGCGATGACCGCCCAGCCGGTCGGCGAGCCCACGATGCCCACCCCGGAAGATCGACGCCGGCGCGGCGGGCGGCGCCGGGCTCGACGGGGCCGCCCGCCGCGCCGGAAACTCCGGGTAATCGTCGGCGGTGGTGTCGTCGAACGCATCCCCGGCCGCGTACGGATCGTCGCCAACATCGTCGGCAAGGTCCTCGTCGTCGCCATCCCAGTCTTGAAAGCCGGCCTCTTCACCGCGAGACGGCTCGTCGACGACGCCGTCGCGAGATGTCTCGTCGCGAGAGTCGTCGGGGTCGGGCGCACTGTGCCTACCCATAGCAGCGGCCGCGGCCTTTCCGTCGATCCATCAGTTGAACTCGGCGCCGATTTTAGTCACCGGCGGCATTTTTGTAGCGCAGCTCAATTCGACTGCGCGGCGCGCGCCTTGGCCTCGCGCCGACGGCGGTGCAGGATCGGCTCGGTGTAGCCGTTCGGCTGTTGCGTTCCGGTCAGAATCAGATCCTGTGCGGCGAGGAACGCCAGGCTGTCGTCGAAGTTCGGCGCCATCGGCTGGTACGCCGCGTCCTTGGCGTTCTGCTCGTCGACCAGTGGGGCCATCCGCTCCAGGCTGGCCCGCACGTCCTCCTCGGTGATCACCCCGTGGCGCAGCCAATTGGCCAGCAGCTGACTCGAAATACGCAGCGTGGCACGGTCTTCCATCAGTGCCACGTCGTGGATGTCGGGCACCTTCGAACAGCCGACGCCCTGCGCGACCCAGCGCACCACATATCCCAGGATGGACTGGCAGTTGTTGTCGACCTCTTCGCGGATCTCCTCGGACGCCCAGGCCAGTTCCTTGGCCAGCGGGATGGTCAGCAGCTCGTCGATGGTCGTGCGCTTCTCGCCTTCCAGCTCGGCTTGCACGGCGCCGACGTCGACGTAGTGGTAGTGCATCGCGTGCAGGGTGGCCGCGGTCGGCGACGGCACCCACGCGGTGGTCGCGCCGGCCTTCGGCTGACCGATCTTCTGCTCGACCATGTCGGCCATCAGCTCCGTCATCGCCCACATGCCCTTGCCGATCTGAGCCTTGCCCTTGAAGCCGGCCGCCAGGCCGATGTCGACGTTGGCGTCCTCGTAGGCCTTGATCCAGGTGGTGTTCTTCATCGCACCCTTGCGGATCATCGGCCCGGCTTCCATCGAGGTGTGGATCTCGTCGCCGGTGCGGTCCAGGAACCCGGTGTTGATGAACACGACGCGGTCGGCGGCCGCCTTGATGCAGGCCTTGAGGTTGACGGTGGTGCGCCGCTCCTCATCCATGATGCCGACCTTGAGGGTGCCCTGAGGCAGGCCGAGGACATCCTCGACGCGGCTGAACAGCTCGCAGGTGAAGGCGACCTCGTCGGGCCCGTGCATCTTGGGCTTGACGATGTAGATGGACCCGGTGCGGCTGTTGGCCAGTGGGCCGTTCGCCCCGTCGTTCTCCGAGCCGGACCGCAGGCCGTGGATCGCGGTCAGGCCGGTGAACAGCGCATCCATGATGCCCTCGAACACCTCTTTTTCCTCGTCGCCTTCGCCCCACACGATCGCGTCGTTGGTCATCAGGTGACCCACATTGCGGACGAACAGCAGGCTGCGCCCGGGCAGGGTCAGCTCGCCCTCGCCGTCGGGCGTGCGGTAGGTGCGGTCCTCGTTGAGCACCCGGGTGAAGGTCTTGCCGTCCTTGTCGACATCTTCGGACAGGTCGCCCTTGTTCAGGCCGAGCCAGTTCCGGTAGCCCAGCACCTTGTCGTCGGCGTCGACGGCGGCCACCGAGTCCTCGAAGTCCATGATCGTGGTGATCGCCGACTCCAGCACGACGTCCTTGATGCCGGCCTTGTCGGTCTTGCCGATCGGCGATTCCGGGTCGATCAGGATCTCGATGTGCAGGCCGTGGTTGACCAGCAACACCGACCAGCTCGGGGAGCCGAGCTCACCGGTGTAGCCGGCGAACTTCTCGGGGTCGGCCAGGCCGACGGAACCGTCGGCGGTCGTGACCTCGAGGCTGCCGGCTTCGACACTGAGGCCGGTGGCGTCCGCCCACGACCCCGATTCCAGCGGCACAGCCTCGTCGAGGAACTTGCGCGCGTAGGCGATCACCTTGTCGCCACGGACCTTGTTGTAGCTCGTGCCCTTCTCGGCGCCGTCGTCCTCTCCGATGACGTCGGTGCCGTAGAGGGCGTCGTAGAGCGAGCCCCACCGGGCGTTGGCGGCATTGAGCGCGAACCGGGCGTTGAGCACCGGCACCACCAGCTGCGGGCCGGCGGTGGTGGTGATCTCGTCGTCGACGCCGGAGGTGGTGATGGTGAAGTCCGCGGGCTCGGGGAGCAGGTAACCGATCTCGGTGAGGAAGTTGCGGTAGGCGTCGATGTCGAGGGGCTCGATGACGCGCTGCCGGTGCCACTTGTCGATCTGCGCCTGCAACTCGTCACGGCGGCGCAGCAGGTCCTGGTTCTTGGGGGTGAGGTCGGTGACCACCTTGTCGACGCCCGCCCAGAAACTGTCGGGGTCGATGTCGGTGCCGGGCAAGGCCTCGTTGTTCACGAAGTCGTAGAGCACTCGGGCGACGCGCAAGTTCCCCGCCGACACGCGATCAGTCATGATTCTCCTCCGTCATGGGCCGCACCGGACCGTCGTTGGACCAGCTTGGCAATGGCATAAGCCTACCGAGCGCAGCCTGGTGAGTGTCATCCGCCCGATCCGGCACGTGCAGGTCAGGCGCCGATGACCGTCCGGGCGACGACACCGCGGCGAGCACCGGGATCTGTTTTCGACAGCGCGTGTCCCGCGCGAAACGGACCCCTGCCCCCGGCACCTTCTTGACCGGTAGCCGTCAAGATCATACGGGCTGCGGCCGTTCGTACCGGCCGGCCAGTGTCGCTACGCCTCCCGCATGGTGCCGACCAGGTCCTCAACCAGGTCCTCCATCGCCACCATCGCCACCACGCCCCCGCCCTCATCGGTCACCAACGCCAGATGGCTGTTGCTGCGGCGCATCCGGGACAGGGCGTCGGCCAACGGCAGCGACCGGGACAGCCGCGGCAGCGCCCGGACCATTGCCAGGTCGATGACCGTCTGCGGATCGTCGCCGAGCGTCAGCACGTCCTTGATGTGCAGATATCCGACGAACGCGCCGCCGACACTGGCCACCGGGAAGCGGGAGTAGCCGGTCTGGGCCAGGGCCTGCTCGACCGCCCCCACCGTCGGCCCCGATCCCGCCGCGGCGACCGGCACGGCATGCACGTCCGCCAGGGGCACCGCGACGTCGCCAACCACGCGGTGGCGAATTTGCAGCGCCCGGGTGAGCCGCGTGTGTTCCTCCCGGTCCAGCAGGCCTTCGGACTCCGATTCGGCGATCATCTCGCTGAGCTCGACGGGGGACACCGTGATCTCCAGCTCGTCCTTGGGTTCGACGCCGAACGCGCGCACCACCACGCTGGCGCACTTGTCGTAGAACACGATGAACGGCCGGGCGGCCCGCACGTACGCCAGATACGGCGGGACGAGCAGCATCGCGGTGCGCTCCGGGCCGGCCAGCGCGATATTCTTCGGCACCATCTCGCCCAGCAGCACATGCAGCGTCACCACGATGGCCAGCGCGATCACGAATGACAGCGTGTGCAGCAGCGTCGCGTGAATCCCGGTGAGCCCCAACGCAGTTCGCAACAGGCTGGATACCGCCGACTCGCCGATCCGCCCGAGCAGCAGGGACGCGGCCGTGACGCCCAGCTGGGCGCCTGCCAGCATGGACGGCAGTTGCTCCCCGGCACGGATCACCGCGACCGCGGCCGCCTTGCCCTGTTCGGCCAGCGCCTCGAGACGGTCGCGCCGTGCGGAGATCAGCGAGAACTCCGCCCCGACGAAGAACGCGTTCACCGCGATCAGCAGGCAGGCCAGCAACGCGCCCATGGTGTCGCTCATCGGTGTGCCCCCGTCGCGGGGACGTCACCGTGAGTGCTCAACTCGACGAGTTCGAGCAGGTCGATCCGGCGTCCGTCCATCCGGATGACGGTCGCCTGCCAGTGCGTCGCCACGGCCAGCAAGCCGTCGGCGTCCAACGCGGGCAGCTTGACGGTGTCACCGGCCACCGGAATGTGCCCGATCTCCCGCAGCACCAGCCCGCCGATGGTCTCGTAGGGGCCCTCGGGCGCCCGAAACCCGGTGGCGGCGGCCACCTCATCGATGCGCAGCAGGCCCGACACCCGCCAGCCGGTGCCGGCGGGCACCACATCCGGAGTCGCGTCGTCGTGCTCGTCGCGGACATCGCCGACGATCTCTTCGATCAGGTCCTCGACGGTCACCATGCCCGCGGTGCCGCCGTATTCGTCGACCACCAGTGCGGTTTGCAGGTTGTTGGCCCGGATCTCGGCCATCACCGCGTCGCCGTCCAGGGTGGACGGCACCTTGGGAACGGACTGGGCCACCGTGATCAGGCGGGTGTGGGGCCGTTCGGTCCGCGGGATCGCGAATACCTGCTTGACGTGCACGATGCCGACCGTCTCGTCGAGGTCGCCGTCGACGATGGGGAAGCGGGAGAAGCCGGACTCGACGGCCGCGGTCGCCAGGTCGGCGACCGTATCGTCGGTCTGCAGCGCCACGATCTTGGACCGGGGCGTCATCAGCTCCTCGGCGCTCAGGGTGCCGAACTGCAAAGATCGGCGCACCAGGGCCGCCGTGGCGGGATCCAGCGCACCGCTGCGCGCCGACGAACGCACCAGCGACAACAGCTCTTGCGGCGACCGGGCCGACCGCAGCTCCTCGGCCGGTTCCACGCCGAGCCGGCGCACGATCCAGTTGGCCGCGCCGTTGGTCAGCCGGATCGCCGGGGTGAGCAGCAGCGAGAACAACAGCTGGGCGCTGACCACGGTGCGGGCCGTCGACAGCGGACGGGCCACCGCCAGGTATTTGGGGACCAGCTCACCGAACACCATCGACACCGACGTCACGATCAGCAGCGCCAGGAAGGCCATGATGGCATCGCCGACGCTGTCGGATATGCCCAGCGCATCCAGCCACGGGTGGGGCAGGTCGTCCACCATCGGATCGGTCAGGTAGCCGGCCGCCAGCGTGGTGACCGAGATGCCCAACTGGGCGCCCGACAGTTGAAACGACAGCCGGTGATGCGCGCGGCGGATCCAGCGGTCGCGGCGTCCGCCGCCGCGCGCGTTCGCCTCGACCGCGCTGCGGTCCAGGGTGGTCAGCGAGAACTCCGCGGCGACGAAGACGGCGTTGCCGAAGATGAGCACCGCGATCGCCACGACGCTGATCACGGTGACGGTGACGTTCATGGCCTGCGCCGCCGGCGGGCCGGGAGGAAGGGCGTGCGGAGCGCGGGCGGCGCGGAAGGAGGCTCCGCATCGGCCGATTCGTCAGACGGCCCGTGCGCCCGCAAGCCGATAGCTGGCACGGGTGCCTGCGGCACGTCGATCCCTTCGCTGCCCGGTGGTGGAGTCGGTCGCGATTGCGTCCGTCTTTGCTGCCCTATGCTAGCCCGGGCCGCGACCACGCGGGGCTACCAGTCGCGGCCGGGCCGCGGCTCACGGATTGGAAGCGCCGACCACCGACTCGTAGCCGCGATAGTCCGGCGTCATCCCGGCCGCCACCAACTCCCACAGCACCTCGTCGGTGCCGCCGCCGACCCGGGCCAGCTTCATGTCGCGCCACCACGCCCCCAGCGGCGTCTCATCGACGAGGTAACCCGACCCGCCGAAAATGTGCATGCACTCCGAAATCACCTCTTCGCCAAGGCGTGCCGCCGTCACCTTGACCCCCGCGGCCGCGCGGAGGTCCAGCCGGCCCTGAGCCGCGATGCCGTTGAGCGCGTGCCGCAGCAGATCGACGCGCGCCTGCAGATCCGCGATCCGCAGCCGCAACGCCTGGTGCTCGAACAGCGTGTGGCCAAACTGCCGGCGGGTCATCATGCGCGCCAACGTGATTCCGATCGCCCGCTGGCAGGAGGCGGCGATCTGCCCCGCGATCGACATGCGCTCATGCGCGAGTGCCCAGCTGATCGCGGCCAGTCCGGTGCCGGCGCGGGCGACCAGGGCGTCGGAAGGCACCCAGGTGTCGATGTGCACGGCGGCGGTGTCCAGCGGCCCGGCACCGACCTTGTGGTAAGGCCGTTGCACGCTGACCTGGGCGGTCGGCACCGCGATCAGCGCGACGTTGCCGTGTGTGCTGCTCGAGTCGTGGTCGACGCTGCGCGCCACCACCATGATGTGATCGGCGATGGGGGACAGCGACACGAACTTCTTGATCCCGCGCACATCGAAACCGCCGTTCCGAGAAGATATCTCGGTCCGGACGATTTGCAGGTCCGAGCCTCCCGACTCCTCGGAGGCGCCGATGCACAGCACCGCCTCACCGCGGATCGCCCGCTCGCAGATGTCCTTGAGGTACTCCGACTTGCCGAAGCGGCGCAGCACGCAGATGGCCGAGTCGTGCAGGCTGACCCCGACCCCGATCCCGGCCGACGACAGTCGGCCCAGCGCGAGCGCGAGTTCCACCAGCCTGGCCACGTCGGGCAGCGGCCCGGCCCACTTCTGGCTGAACACCCCCCGGGCCCCCAGGTGTTCGATCAGCTCACGCGGAAAGCGTTGCCGTGCTTCGGCTTCCCGCGTCCACGCCACGACCTTGTCGTCGAAAGCCTCGGCGAGCAGGCTCCGGTAGTCCTCGAGGCTGCTCTCGGTCGTCATCGATGTCGTCGTCACCTAGTCCACCGCTTCCAGAGAGCGCCGGACCTCGAGCCGGCGCAGTTTGCCCGACGACGTGCGCGGCAGCGAGCCCGGTGACATGAAGATCACCTGCGAAGGGACGACGCCGCACACGGAGGCGACGCGCCGCACGACGTCCGCGCGCGCGCCCGCCTCGTCCGGCCCACGGAACTCGGCGGCCACGATCAGGCCGGGACGCGCCGATCGTTCGCCGGTGGCCAGCGCCACCACGGCACCCTCGCGCACCCCGCGCACCTCGGCGGCGGCCGTCTCGATCTCGGTCGGGAAGATGTTGCGGCCGGCGATGGTGATCAGTTCCTTGGCCCGGCCGCACACCACCAGTCCGCCCTCGCCGAAGAAGCCGAGATCGCCGGTGGGAAACCATTCTTCGCGGTCGACGGGTGGGTGACCGAGGTAGCCGTCCATCATCGACGCCCCCCGGATCTCGATCTCACCGATCCCGTCCGGTGCGTCATCACGAGGCGAGATCCGGATTTCGGTGCCCGGAATCGGCTCGCCCAGCACCGCGTGGCGATGCGTACCCGCCTCGTCGGTGACGCCGGCGAAGCGCAGCCCGCTGCCCGGCGCCGGGACGGTGACGGCGCAGGTCGACTCGGCCAGCCCGTAGGACGGGGCGGCGGCGCCGGCGTCGAATCCGAACGGGGCCATCGCGTCGGTGAACCGTTGATACCCTTCGCAGTCGACCGGTTCGCCGCCGTTGATCGCCACCCGCACCGCGCCCAGGTCGATGTCGGATATCCGGCGCGCATACTTGCCCAGCAGGTTGTAGGCGAAGTTGGGCGCCGCGGTGATGGTCGCGCGGCTTTCCGACAGCCAGCCCAGCCAGCGAAACGGTGAGGCCGTGAAAGCCGTTGTGGGCGCCAGCCATAGCGACATGCCGCCCAGCGCCGAGGCGAGCAGGAACGACAGGCCCATGTCGTGGTACAGGGGCAGCCACGAACAGCCGACGTCGGCCGAAGTCACGCCCAGGCGCTGATTGAGTCCCCGCAAATTGGCCAGCACCGCGGCCGGCGAGAGCACGGCCGTCTTGGGCGAGCCAGTGGAGCCCGCCGTGCCCTGCAGGATTGCCGGGTTCTGGCTTTCGGGGATCACCAACGGCCCCGAGCGGCTCGTATGTGCCGCTGCCGCAAGGTCTTCGATGGCCATATCACCGGGCCCGGAGGGATCCACCGACTGTAGGCCGTCCAGATGCGAGCCGTGGCTGAGCACCGTGCGCACACCGATTCCGCCGAAGCGCGTCAGCGTCGCCTCGGCCCACCGCCGGCCCTCGGCGCCGCGCACTGGACCGGGCAGGACCGACACGCCGGCCCCCGTCAGCCACGCGCCCTGTATTGCCGCGACGAACTCGAGTGTCGGTTCACCGACGAGCCCCAGCGTGGCGGGACGTCCCCGGTCCAGCAGCCAACCGGCAATGCTCTCGGCCAGCCCGTGCACTTCCGGCCAGGGGTGGTGGGCCCAGGTCGACGTCTCGCGGTCGAACACCACCAGTTCGCTGGTGCCCGTGCGCATCGAGTCGGTCAACGCCGTGGCCAGCGTGCTCATCGCGCAGTTTTCGCGCCGATCGCGGCCTGCAGGTCGCCGACCGTATCGCAGTTCAGCAGTTCCTCCTCCGACAGGGTCACGCCCAGCCGCTCTTCGATCGCCACCATGCCCACGGCGAAGGCCACCGAATCCAGTCCGACGTCGTCGATGAGCCGGGCGTCCGGTGTGACACGGGACGGGTCGACGTTGAGGTCGTCGCGCAGGACGCTCAGCAGCTCGGGGTTGACCACGGACGGGGAGACCGAAGGGGTAGGGGTAGAGGAGGTCATGGCGCAGTAGGGTAGCAGGCCCTCATTAGGCAAGGCTAGCCTTACCCCTGCGTCACCACCCCTGCGGAAGCGGATGCCCCTCGGCGAACCCCGCCGTCGACTGCACCCCGACCACGACGCGCTCGTGCAGCTGCGCCAGGTTGGCGGCACCGACGTAGGTGCACGTGCTACGCACTCCCGAGGTGATGTGATCGAGCAGATCCTCGACGCCGCCGCGGGCCGGATCCAGCCCCATCCGGGACGTCGAAATGCCTTCCTCGAACAGGGCTTTGCGCGCCCGGTCGAACGCGGTGTCCGCCCCGCTGCGCGCGACCACCGCCCGCTTGGACGCCATGCCGTAGCTCTCCTTGTACGGCTGGTCGTCGCGGTCGCGCATCAGGTCGCCGGGCGACTCATAGGTCCCGGCGAACCACGACCCGATCATCACGTTGGACGCCCCGGCGGCCAGCGCCAGCGCCACGTCGCGTGGATGCCGGATGCCGCCGTCGGCCCACACATGTCCGCCCAATTCCCTTGCCGCCAAAGCACATTCGACGACGGCGGAGAATTGCGGGCGGCCCACACCGGTCATCATCCGGGTGGTGCACATCGCACCCGGTCCGACGCCGACCTTCACGATGTTCGCTCCCGCCTCCAGCAGATCGCGGGTGCCCTCCGCCGAGACGACGTTGCCCGCCGCCAGCGGGACCCCCAGCCGCAGCCCCGCCACCGTGCGGATCGCCTCGATCGTCTTGACCTGATGCCCATGCGCCGTGTCGATGACCAGCAGGTCGATGCCGGCCTCGACCAGCGATCGCGCCTTCGCTCCGACGTCGCCGTTGATGCCGATGGCAGCGCCCACCCGCAGCCGGCCCCGCCCGTCGACGGCCGGGGCGTACAGGCCCGCGCGGATGGCGCCGGTGCGGGTCAACACGCCCGCCAGCGTGCCGTCGACGTTGGTCACGACCGCCACGCCGATGTGTGACTGCTCGAGCAGATCGAAGACCTTGCGCGGATCGGTGCCGACCGGGGCGGTGACGAAGTCGGTCATCGCGACGTCGCGCACCCGGGTGAAGCGATCCACGCCGAGGCACGACGATTCGCTGACCAGACCGACCGGGCGGCCCTCGAAGGCGACCACGGCGACACCGTGCGCGCGCTTGTGGATCAGCGCCGTCGCGTCGGACACCGAGTCGTCGGGTGCGAGCACGACGGGGGTGTCGAGAACCAGGTCACGACTCTTGACGAACTCCACCGTCTGCTGCACCGCGGTGATCGGAATGTCCTGCGGCAAGATGACGAGTCCGCCGCGCCGCGCCACGGTTTCGGCCATCCGCCGTCCCGCCACCGCGGTCATGTTGGCGACGACGACCGGGATGGTGGTGCCCGAGCCGTCCGCGGTGGACAGGTCGACGTCGAAGCGGGAGGCGACCTCCGAGCGATTCGGCATCACGAATACGTCGTTGTAGGTCAAATCGTATGCGGGCCTGTGCCCGTCGAGAAACCTCATCGCAGTCGCCCCACCAACTCGAGCCCCCTTCGGCTACGCCGGCACCTCGGTGCGGTCTCCGCTCCACAGCGTGTGGAAGCGCTTGTCCGGGTCGTCGTCGATCCGGCCGTAGGTGTGCGCGCCGAAGAAGTCCCGGAGACCCTGGGTGAGCGCGGCCGGCAGCCGCTCGGTGCGCAGCGCGTCGTAGTACGACAGCGCCGAGGAAAAGCCCGGGATCGGGATGCCGAGCTCGGTGGCCTTGACCACGACACGGCGCCAGCCGTCGATGGATTCCTCGATGGCGCTGCGGAAGTAGGGCGCGACGATCAGCGACGGCAGGTCGGGGTCGGCGTCGAACGCCTCCTTGATCCGGTTGAGGAACTTGGCGCGGATGATGCAGCCACCGCGCCAGATCGTCGCCATGTCCCCCGGGGTGATGTCCCAGTCGTACTCGGCGCTGCCCGCCTGGATCTGGTTGAAGCCCTGCGCGTAGGCGATGATCTTCGACGCATACAGCGCCTTGCTCACATCATCGATGAATTGTTCTGTGTCGCTTGGCTTCTCGCCGAGACGGCCGGAAGCCAGGCCGGTGGTCGCTTTGCGCTGGGCGACCGACCCGGACAGGGCGCGGGCGAACACCGCCTCGGCGATACCGGTCACCGGCACCCCGAGGTCGAGCGCCGACTTGACCGTCCAGCGCCCGGTGCCCTTCTGCTCGGCCTCGTCGAGGATGAGGTCCACCAGCGCCTTACCGGTCTTGGCGTCCGTCTGGCGGAGCACCTGGGCGGTGATCTCGATCAGGAAGCTGTCCAGATCGCCGGAGTTCCACTCGGCGAAGACGTCGGCGATCTCGGGCGCGGACTTGCCGAGCCCGTCGCGCAGCAACTGGTACGCCTCGCCGATCAGCTGCATGTCGGAGTACTCGATGCCGTTGTGCACCATCTTGACGAAGTGCCCGGCGCCGTCGGGGCCGATGTGGGTGCAGCACGGCACCCCGTCGACGTGTGCGGAGATCTCCTCGAGCAACGGGCCCAGGGACGTGTAGGACTCGGCCGGTCCGCCCGGCATGATCGACGGACCGTTCAGGGCGCCCTCCTCACCGCCGGAGATCCCGGCGCCGACGAAGTGCAGTCCACGCTCGCTGATGGCCTGTTCGCGGCGAATCGTGTCGGTGTAGAGGGCGTTTCCGCCGTCGATGATGATGTCGCCTTCTTCCATCGCGTCGGCGAGCTCGTTGATGACGGCGTCGGTGGGGTCGCCGGCTTTCACCATGATGATCACCCGTCGCGGCTTTTCCAGCGCGTCCAGGAATTCGGCGATGGTCTCGGATCGGACGAACTTGCCGTCGTCGCCGTGCTCTTCGAGCAGCGCGTCGGTTTTGGCGATCGAGCGGTTGTGCAGCGCCACGGTGTAACCGTGCCGGGCGAAGTTGCGGGCGAGGTTGGAGCCCATCACGGCCAGGCCGGTGACGCCGATCTGGGCGGTGCCGGTCGTGGAACGGGAATCCGACGAACTCATGTTCTCGCCTCTCAATCGGAGAAACTCTTACGAAAAGCTTTCGGTGACACTGTGGCACAGCGCACGGTTGAGCAGCCGAGGTGATCCGCTCTCGGCTGTGTCAGAGGTTGACCAACCGTTCCAGTTCGGTGAGCCACGGAACGGCCAACGCGATGGTGGGCACCACGAAGATCCCGGCCGCCGCCAGGTACGCGGCCGCCGACAGCCGTCGGCTGTTGCCGCGTCCGCCCAGTCGCCGCACCCGCAGCACCGTGCTCGGCCCGCCGGCCGCGAGTGCGCCCGACGGAGCCCGCCCCGACGCGCACGCGACCAGCGCCCGGGCCAGGGGAGCGCGGCCCGCGGCGCGGACCGCCGCGTCGTCGGCGAGTAGCTCGACCAGAAGTTGAACCGCGCCCAGCGCATTGGCGCTGCGGACCAACCGCGGAAAAGCGGCATGCAGCGCCGTGAAAGCCTCCAGCACAAGGTCGTGCCGGGCCCGCAGGTGGGAGCGCTCGTGCGTCAGGATCGCCGCGACTTCCGAGTCGCCGAGCGTATTGAGCGTTCCCTCGCTGACCACCACGCGGCTGCGCACGCCGGGCAGGCAGTAGGCGAGCGGTTGCGGCACGTCCAGCACGCGAAGATCGCGCGTGCGGCCGCACGGCTGGGACAGCGTCGCGCCATGGCCGACTCCGACCAGGTCGACCACCATCCGGTGGTGGGCCCGTCGTCTCCGGTTGGCGATGGCCACCCGGACCACGGCGACCATCAATCGGGCGCCGACCAGCACGGTCAGGGCGAAAACGCTGACGTATGCCACCCACAGCGGCCAGCCGAGCCGGTGTTCCGCGCCGACAATGCTCGTGGTGGGTCGCCCGTCTCGGCCGGGCATCAGCAAGCGAGTCGCGATCGCGATGCCGGCGCTGAACGCCGACAGGACGGCGGCCAGCGCGACCGCTTGCCAGAGCACCATGGCGGCGCGGGGGGCGCGTAGCGGCCAGCGCGCGCGTGCCAGCATGGCCGGCACCGGGCCGGTCAAAAGCACTGCGAGAATGGTGAAAGCCACCGCGGACACATCACCAGTGTCCCTCAGCCCTCGGGTGCAGCGCCAGCAGATCGCGAGTTGTTGCGTTGACCGGCCTCCAGTTCGGCGAGTGCGCGTCGCAGCGCCTCCGCCTCGTCGGCGCCGACACGCTCGACGAAGTGCACGAGCGCGGCCTGCCGCCCTCCCGGGTCCTCTGCCTGGGCCAGCGCGTCCACCATGAGCCCGGCGACCAACTCGTCGCGACCGTGCACCGGCGCGTACCGGTGCGCCCGGTCGTCACGGATCTGGGAGACCAGGTTCTTCTTCGCCAATCGCTGCAGCACGGTCATGATCGTGGTATAGGCCAGGTCGCGTCGTGTCGACAACTCCTCATGGACCTGGCGAACGGTCTGCGGCTCGGGTGTGGACCACAGATGGTCCATGACGGCGCGTTCTAGCTCCCCCAGCCGGGTCAGTTTCGCCATAGTTCGTTCATCTCCTGAGAGTCGGGTCAAGCGTACTCCGGCTTACTACCGGCGGTCGTACCGAAGGCGGGCGAATCACTGTGCCGGCCGCCGCGCGCCACCGTCGCGAACAAGACGGACAATACCGCTTGCGAAGTTAGGGCAGCCTTGCCTATGCTAATCGAGTCGAGCGATAACGGACCGTGCGAGAGTCCTGAGGGCTGCAGCGACCCCCGGTCTACTCGATCGGCGAGCCCCGTGCCCATGTGGCACGGGGCTCAGCCGTTTTCCGGGCTGTATAGGGCCGTTTCGGGTTGCATTCGGCCCGGAGTGGCCATGGTGTAGACACATGGACGTGTCAGAGCCGCAGAAAACGATCCTGCCCCCGGACTTCGCCGCGCCCTTCGACCGCGAGATCGGGCTGCGGTTCACCGAACTCAGCCCCGACGGCGCCCGCGCGCAGCTCGAGGTCACACCTAAGCTGTTGCAACCGATGGGTTTGGTTCACGGCGGCGTTTACTGCGCCATGATCGAGAGCATGGCCAGCGTGGCCGCCTACACCTGGTTGGCTACCCGCGGCGGCGGAAATGTGGTGGGGGTCAACAACAACACCGATTTCCTGCGCTCCATCGGGTCGGGCATGGTGTACGGCGCCGTCGAACCCATCCATCGTGGGCGACGTCAGCAATTGTGGCTGGTCACCATCACCGACAGCGACGACCGGGTGGTCGCCCGCGGTCAGGTGCGGCTGCAGAATCTGGAGGTTCGCGAAGGCTGATCATCCGGCGTTCAACCGAAATGCACTGTGCGGCAACCTTATTAAAGGATGCCCGATTATAGGATGCCCGGCGGTGACGGGCTAGCTGGCCCGCCTGGCCGCCGGCCGGTTGGCCTCGGCG
Organism: Mycobacterium sp. 94-17; assembly: GCF_035617725.1. Lineage (NCBI taxonomy): Bacteria > Bacillati > Actinomycetota > Actinomycetes > Mycobacteriales > Mycobacteriaceae > Mycobacterium > Mycobacterium sp. 94-17. Next base: position 148,344 of record NZ_JAPIYN010000009.1, on the reverse strand, counting down.
GCCACCACGGCCAGCTGTTCGAGCCGGGTCCGCGCGAACGCCTGCTGCTCGGTGATGGTGAGCTGGCCGCGCCGGGTGCTCAGGAATGTCACCGTCCAGGACAGCAGCGTGCTGACCTTGGTCTTGAACCCGACGAGGTAGACCAGGTGCAGCACCAGCCACGCGAACCAGGCGAAGAGACCGCTGAACTCGAGCGGACCGATCTTGGCGACCGCGGAGAAGCGCGACACCGTGGCCATGGAGCCCTTGTCGAAGTACTGGAACGGCTCGCGGCCGGCGGGGTCGGCGCCGCCGAGTTCGGCCCTGATGGTGTTCGCGACGTACTTGGCGCCCTGAATGGCGCCCTGCGCCACTCCCGGCACGCCTTCGACGGCAGCCAGGTCGCCGATGACGAATACGTTCGGGTGGCCGGGGACTGACAGGTCGGGCAGCACCTTGACGCGGCCCGCGCGGTCCAGCTCGACGGACGACTGGTCGGCGAGATCGCGCCCCAGCGGGCTGGCTGCCACGCCGGCGGACCAGACCTTGCAGGCCGATTCGATGCGCCGGAGGGTGCCGTCGGAATCCTTGACGGTGATGCCGTTGCGGTCGACGTCGGTCACCATCGCGCCCAGCTGGATCTCCACGCCCAGCTTCTCCAGCCGGGCCGCCGCGCGCTCACCGAGCTTGTCGCCGAACGGCGGCAGCACGGCGGGGGCGGCGTCGAGCAGGATCACCCGCGCTTTGGTCGAGTCGATGTGCCGGAACGAGCCTTTCAGCGTGTATGACGCCAATTCCGCTATCTGCCCGGCCATTTCGACGCCGGTGGGGCCCGCCCCGATCACGGTGAACGTCAGCAGCTTGGCGCGTCGTTCCGGGTCGCGGGACCGCTCGGCCTGTTCGAAGGCGCTCAGGATCCGGCCGCGCACCTCGAGCGCGTCGTCAATCGACTTCATGCCCGGCGCGAACTCGGCGAAATGGTCGTTGCCGAAATAGGACTGGCCTGCGCCGGCGGCGATGATCAGGCTGTCGTAGGGGGTGTCGTAGGTGTGTCCGAGCAGGTCGGACACCACGAATTTGCCCTCGAGGTCGATGTGGGTGACGTCGCCGAGCAGCACCTGGACGTTGCGCTGCCGGCGCAGCACGACGCGGGTGGGGGGTGCGATATCGCCTTCGGACACAATGCCGGTGGCCACCTGGTACAGCAACGGCTGGAACAGGTGGTGGGTGGTGCGAGCAATCAGTTTGATGTCGATGTTGGCGTGCTTGAGCTTCTTGGCCGCGTTCAGACCGCCGAACCCGGAGCCGATGATGACGACCTGGTGACGGCGCTCCGATCCAGCTGTGGTACTTGGCTGGGGGCTCATATTCCGCTGCTCCTGACGGGGGCTTTTCCGAGGCGCGACTGCACTCAGATACCACGCTAGTCAGGCGAATACCCGCAAACCTAACTGGCAACATGTGTAATCAAACACATCGTCAGTATCACTGCTCTTCGTCGGACGTGATACTCGTCATGTCCGACCTGCGGCCGCGGCGAAAGGCCTTACAGGCCCACGAGTGGGCGCAGCGCTTCGCCGGCCGCAGCAACGATGCCGGGCGTATAGAACGGCAGGTTGATGATGACGCCGTCGACGCCCGCGTCGATCACCTTGGTCTTGATCTGATCGGCGACCGCGTCCGGCGTGCCGGACACCATCCGCTGCTTCATCTCGGCGGGGACCTGGTCGGCACTCACGTTTTCGTCGATCAGCACCGTGGTCAGCGTGCTGGTTTCCAGGGTGGCGGGGTCGCGGCCCACCTCCTCGCAGGACCGGCGCACCACGTCCAGCTTGCGCGGCAGCTCGTCGAAACCCGCGATCACGTTGAGGTGGTCGAAATGCCTCGCGGCGAGCGGGATCGTCTTCTTCTCCCCGCTGCCGCCGATCATCAGCGGAATGTGGTCCCGCAAGCGGGGATTGGCGAACGCCTCGCTGGTTTGATACCACTTGCCCGAGAAGGTGGCCCGTTCACCCTTGATCATCGGCAGGATGATCTCCAGGGCCTCGTCGAGCCGGTTGAATCTGTCGGTGAAGGTCCCGAATTCGAAGCCCAGCTGATCGTGCTCCAGCTGGAACCATCCGGTGCCGATCCCCAGAATCGCCCGGCCCTGGCTCACGACGTCCAGCGTGGTGATGGTCTTCGCGAGCAGGCTCGGGTGCCGGTAGGTGTTGCCGGTCACCAAGGTGCCCAGCTGCACCCGCTCGGTGGCGGTGGCCAGCGCCCCCAGGGCGGTGTAGGCCTCCAGCATCGGCTGGTCGGGCGACCCGAGCATCGGCAGTTGATAGAAGTGGTCCATCACGAAAACCGAGTCGAATCCGGCGGATTCGGCCTCGCGGGCTTGGGCGATGACGGTGGGGAAGAGTCGGTCGACCCCGGTGCCGTAGGAAAAGTTGGGAATCTGCAGACCGAGTCGAATAGCCACAGAATCACCGTAGCGACGGGCCGGGCCCGGGAGAAGGGTTCGCGCTACGCCTCAGGCGAAACGAGCAAGGGCGCCGTGGCTCACGTGCAGCGTCTGGCCGGTGATGTGGCGGGCCGCCGGTGTGGTCAAGAACAACGCCAGCCGGGCGACCTCGGAGGCCACCGGCGCCGGCGTGCGGGAGAGTCCGTCGTAGCCGGCCTCCGCGCTGCGTCCACTCGCCACGACGTTGACTGTGATCCCGCGGGTCCCGAATATGTTTGCCTGGCCGGCGGTCCAGTTCGACAGCGTCGCCTTGATCGCGGCGTCCGCGCTTCCCGCCGGCGGATTCTCGGGCACCACGCTGATGATGGAGCCGCCCGAACGCAGGTGGTCGCCGACGGCCTGGACGGTCAGCACCGCCGAAAGCACGGTCGACTCAAGGACGTTGCGCCACGCGCCGGCCGTATCGGCAAGCGAGTAGGTGCGCGGGTCGCCGGCGTCCCAGGCGGGCGCAGGCACGTTGACGATGGTGTCCAGATGATGCGGGAACAGGGGGCGGGCCTCTTCGAGGCTGGCCGGGTCGGTGGTGTCGCAGACGATCGCCTCGACCTCGAGTTCCTTCGCGGCGATCTCCAGTTCGCTCTTGCGTGCGCCCACCAGGGTCACTTTGTGGCCGTCGTCGCGGAAGCCCTCGGCCACCGTGCGGCCCAAGTCCGTGTCTCCGCCGGTAACCAGTACCTCCACCGCCATAACCTCCCTCATGCTCACGCGCGCTCTGGCGTCGATTTTCACGATGTTACTGGACAGTAGCTAGATGGCGAAACTTTCGGCGGCGCGACTCGCGGATCATTTGCATAACTATTCGGCCGCCACTTTCTTGCGGCGATTCAACCGCCGAGCGCACCGCATCATCGGCGGGCTAGGGTCCATTCATGCGTCGGATCCCGATCCTGGCCGCCATGGTGTCGACGGTGCTGGTAGCGGGTCTGATCGGGTGTAGTCCGAAATCGCCCGCCCCGCCGGCCTCCCGGCAATCCGGCAAGGTTGTGGTGTTCGCCGCGGCGTCGCTCAAGACCGCGTTCACCAAGATTGGCCAGCAGTTCAAGAACCAGAATCCGGGCGTCGGGGTCGACTTCGAGTTCGCCGGCTCCTCCGACCTGGCGACCCAGTTGACGCAGGGGGCCACCGCCGACGTCTTCGCCTCGGCCGACACCGCCCAGATGGACACAGTCGCCAAGGCCGGCCTGCTGAGCGGCAATCCGACGAACTTCGCATCCAACACGCTGGTCATCGTCACAGCGCCCGGCAACCCGAAGAAGATCGCGTCCTTCAGCGATCTGACCGAGCCGGGCCTCACCGTGGTGATCTGCCAGCAACCCGTGCCGTGCGGGGCGGCGACGCAGCGCGTCGAAGACAGCACGGGGGTGCGCCTGCGTCCGGTCAGCGAGGAACTCAGCGTGACCGATGCCCTCAACAAGGTCACCAGCGGCCAGGCCGACGCGGCCCTCGTCTATGTCACGGACGCGAAGTCCGCCGGCGACAAGGTGGCGACCCTCACGTTCCCCGAGGCCGCCGGCGCGGTGAACGTCTATCCCATCGCGGTACTGAAGAAGGCGCCCCTCGCCGCGCCCGCGCAGAAATTCGTCGACCTGGTCACCTCGCAGACCGGGCAGCAGGTCCTGGCCCAGGCCGGCTTCGCCAGGCCCTGACGCCGCCGATGCACCGGCCGACGGATCTGCCCCGCTGGGTGTATGTCCCCGCGGCGGTGGGGACCGCCTTCGTGCTGCTGCCGCTGCTGGCCATCGCGGTCAAGGTCGACTGGCCGCATTTCTGGTCGCTGATCACCGGCTCATCGTCGCGGACCGCGTTGTTGCTGAGCCTGAAGACCGCCGGCGCCAGCACGGCGCTATGCATGGCCCTGGGGGTGCCGATGGCATTGGTGCTGGCCCGTAGCACGGCGCGGGTGATCCGGCTGCTTCGGCCGCTGATCCTGCTGCCCCTCGTGCTGCCGCCGGTGGTGGGCGGAATCGCACTGCTGTACGCGTTCGGCCGGCTCGGATTGCTCGGGCGATACCTGGAAGCCGCCGGTGTCAGGATCGCGTTCAGTACCACCGCCGTAGTGCTGGCGCAGACCTTCGTCTCGCTGCCATTCCTGGTGCTTTCCCTGGAGGGTGCGGCGCGTACCGCTGGAGCCGATTTCGAGGTGGTGGCCGCGACGCTGGGGGCACGTCCGAGCGTCGTCTGGTGGCGCGTCACCCTGCCGTTGCTGTTGCCCGGAGTGGTGTCGGGGGCGGTGCTGGCCTTCGCCCGCTCGCTGGGTGAGTTCGGCGCGACGCTGACGTTCGCCGGATCCCGGCAAGGGGTGACCCGCACGCTGCCGCTGGAGATTTACCTGCAGCGGGTGACCGACGCCGATGCCGCTGTGGCGCTGTCGATCCTGCTGGTGGTGGTGGCCGCACTGGTGGTGCTGGGCCTCGGCACTCGCCGGCTGACCGGAACCGACACAAGGTAACCATGACCGGATTGCAGCTGCGCGCGGTCGCCGCGGACCGCCAGGTGGACGTGGAATTCTCCGTGTCCGCCGGCGAGGTGCTCGCGGTGCTCGGACCCAACGGGGCGGGCAAATCGACCGTGCTGCATGTCATCGCGGGGCTGCTTCGTCCCGACGCCGGGGTGGTGCGGGTGGGGGATCGGACCTTGACCGACATCGCGGCCGGAATAGACGTGGCGACGCACGACCGCCGCGTCGGGTTGCTGCTGCAGGACGCGTTGCTGTTCCCGCACATGAGCGTTGCCGCCAATGTCGCTTTCGGACCGCACAGTCGGCACCCGAGGTGGCGCCCCGCTCGTGCAGCCCGGGCGGCGACGGCGTTGCGCTGGCTGCGCGAGGTGGATGCGGAGCGCTTTGCCGACCGCAAACCGCGACAGCTGTCCGGTGGACAGGCCCAGCGCGTCGCGATCGCCCGCGCGCTGGCGGCCGAACCCGACGTGTTGCTGCTCGACGAACCGCTGGCCGGCCTCGATGTCGCCGCGGCCGCCGCGATCCGAGCGGTGTTGCGCAAGGTCATCACCCGCACCGGCTGTGCGGCGATCCTGGTCACCCACGACCTGCTGGACGTGTTCACCCTGGCCGATCGCGTGCTGGTGCTGGAGTCGGGCAGAATCGCCGAAATCGGCCCGGTAGCGGAGGTTCTGACCGCACCGCGCAGCCATTTCGCGGCCCGCATCGCGGGCATCAACCTCGTGAACGGAACGGTCGATCGTGACGGCTCGCTGCGCGCTGAGGGCGGCGACCGCTGGCATGCGGCCCCTGCGGGAAGCGGCGGACCGTGTCCGCCGGAGCAGCGCGCGACCGCCGTGTTCGCGCCGACGGCGGTGGCCGTCTATCGCGACCGCCCGCATGGCAGCCCCCGCAACACCGTCGAGATCATCGTGGCCGAAATGGATGTCCGCGGACGGGCGGTGTTGGTGCGGGGCGTGCAGCAACCCGACGGCGCCCCGGGCCTGGCCGCGGAGATCACGGTCGACGCCGCCTCGGAGCTGCAACTGGTGCCCGGGGATCGAGTGTGGTTCTCGGTCAAGGCCCATGAGGTGTCGCTGTATCCAGCGGCCGGGTGAGGCGCTCGGCGGTCGGCGCCGGGCTTCGACGGATTGCACATCGGCAACATCGGTGAATTTGCATCGCAATTGTCAGCAATACTTCCTTGCGCCACAGCGGTAACACGGTAGGTTCGTCGCCATGGAGCAGGTGGATCCGATCCCGACCCGTCGCAAAGGCCTGTGGACGACGCTGGCAATCACCACGGTGACCGGCGCCAGCGCAGTCGCCATCGCGTTGCCGGCGCCTTCCAGCGCCGACCCCGAGGTGCCGACGCCGGTCCCGCCGACCACGGCCGCCGCCCCGCCGGTTGGGCCGAACGGGCAACCGGCGCCGGCTGATCCGAACGCGGTCCCGCCGCCGCCGGCCAACCCCATCGTGGCGCCGCCGCCTCCCGTCGACCCGAATGTGCCGCCGCCACCGCCGGCCGACCCGAACGCGGGGCGGATCACCAACGCCGTCGGCGGATTCAGCTACGTCCTGCCCGCCGGCTGGGTGGAGTCGGACGCGTCGCACCTCGACTACGGCTCGGCGCTGCTGAGCAAGGTCACCGGCCCGCCGCCGCTGCCCGACCAGCCACCGGCGGTCGCCAACGACACTCGTATCGTGATGGGCCGTCTGGACCAAAAGCTGTATGCCAGCGCGGAAGCCAACAACGCCAAGGCCGCGGTGCGACTCGGGTCGGACATGGGTGAGTTCTTCATGCCGTATCCCGGCACCCGGATCAACCAGGACGCCACGCCGCTCAATGGGAGCAATGGGAGCACCGGCAGCGCGTCGTACTACGAGGTCAAGTTCAGCGACGCGGCCAAGCCGAACGGCCAGATCTGGACGGGTGTCATCGGTTCGGCCAATGGCGGCACCGCCCAACGCTGGTTCGTGGTGTGGCTCGGAACCTCCAACGACCCCGTGGACCGGGGGGCGGCCAAGGCGCTCACCGAGTCGATCCAGGCGTGGACACCGCCTGCGGCCCCGCCCGCGGCACCGGGCGTACCCGCACCCGCACCCGCCGCTCCCGTGCCGCCTGGTCCGCCCGCGCCGGCGCCTGCTGCTCCCGCGGCACCCGCACCTGCGGCTCCCGCCGCGCCGGGTGCACCCGCGCCGGCCTCCGAGGTCACTCCGACTCCGACACCGGCACCTCAGCAGACACTCTCGGCCTGACCGCGCCGCTGGACGGGCCCGCCCGCGGCCGAAACCGAGGGGTCAACCGTCTTCAATTCGGCACTCATTTCGTGACCCAAACTGGGTATACCGAAATGACGGCCCAGCAAATAGCTGGGCTTTGCCAGCGATTGCAAGGAGACCGCCATGGACGTCATTGCCGCCACTGAATATCTGGCCCGCTCCACGACGTTTACCAGCGTCGGCATCATCGGCTACATCATCATCGGCGGTTTGGCCGGTGCGCTTGCCAGCCGGATCATCCGCGGTAGCGGCGCCGGGATCGTGATGGACATCGTGATCGGCGTGGTCGGAGCCCTGATCGGCGGCTTCATCCTCAGCTTCTTCGTCGACACCGCAGGTGGTGGCCTGATATTCACCTTCTTCACCGCACTGCTCGGTGCCATCATCCTGCTCTGGGTCGTCGGCATGGTGCGCAGGACATAGTCAGCTAACCCGTTGCGGCCGTGGTGGTTAGCGGCATGATGGATTGATGCCCCCACCGGTGACCACCACGGCAATGCGTGCCTGGCGCGTGCGTCGGCCCGGGCCGATGAGCACCGACCCGGTTGAGCTGGTCACCACCGAGGTGCCTCGTCCCGAACCCACCGAGCTGCTGGTGGCCGTGCGTGCGTGCGGTGTGTGTCGCACCGATCTGCACGTCACCGAAGGCGACCTGCCCGTCCACCGCGACCGGGTCACTCCCGGACACGAGGTGGTGGGCGAGGTTGTCGAGGTGGGTTCTCGGGCCGGTGACGAATTCCAGGTGGGGGACCGGGTGGGCATCGCGTGGCTGCGCCACACCTGCGGTGTCTGCGCATATTGCCGTCGCGGCGACGAGAACCTGTGCCCCCAGTCCCGCTACACCGGCTGGGACGCCGACGGCGGCTACGCCGAATTCGCCACGGTCCCGGCCGCTTTCGCGCACCCGCTGCCGAGCGGCTACAGCGACAGCGAGCTGGCCCCGTTGCTGTGTGCGGGCATCATCGGTTACCGCTCGCTGCTGCGTGCCGACTTGCCGCCGGGTGGGCGCCTGGGCCTCTACGGCTTCGGCGGCAGCGCGCACATCACCGCGCAGGTGGCGCTGGCGCAGGGCGCCGAGGTGCACGTGATGACGCGAGGATCGCAGGCGCAGGAACTGGCGTTGGAGCTCGGCGCGGCGTCGGCGCAGGGCGCCGCCGATCCGCCCCCGGTGCCGCTGGATGCCGCGATCCTGTTTGCGCCGGTGGGTGAACTGGTGCTGCCGGCGCTGGAGGCGCTAGACCGCGGTGGCACCCTGGCGATCGCCGGGATTCATCTCTCCGATATCCCGGCGCTGAACTACCAGCGCCACCTCTTCCAGGAACGGCAGGTCCGTTCGGTCACGTCCAACACCCGGGCGGACGCGCGGGCCTTCCTGGACTTCGCGGGTGAACATCACATCGAGGTGACGGCGCCGGAATATCCGCTCGGACAGGCTGATCGGGCGCTGACGGATCTAAGCGCCGGACGCATCGCCGGTGCGGCGGTGCTGCTGGTCTGATCGGGCGTCAGGTGGACAGGTGCCACACCAGCGCGGCGGCCAGCGCGCCGAGCCCGTTCAGTGACCAGTGCAACGCGATCGGCGCGATCAGGCTGCCGCTGCGCCGGCGCAGCCAGCTGAAGACGAACCCCGCGGCCCCCGTTGCCAGCACCGCCCCGATCACCCCGGCTGTCATGCCGACCAGTCCGCCGCCGAACAGCCGGGTGAAGCCCACGTTGCTGCTGGTCAGCCCCAAGGAGGTCGCGACGTGCCACAGCCCGAACAACAGCGAGCCCGCCAGCGCGACGCCGCGAAAGCCCCAGGCCCGGTTGAGCGTGCCGTGCAGGACGCCGCGAAATGCCAGTTCCTCGGGGATGACGGTCTGCAGCGGGATGACGACCATCGAGGCGATCATGGCGCCCGAGATAGTCGCGTAGCGGTTGTTCATGAACATCGGCCGGGTCTCCGGCAGCAGCACGCCCAGCGCGATCACCAACGCCACGACGGTGACGGCGGCCACGGCGTAGCCGAGACCGGGCTTCCAGTGCTCGCGGCCCAGGCCGAGGTCGACCCAGCCCAGGCCCCGGTAGCGCATCAAGACGACCAGCCCCACGGCCGCTGCCGGTACGGTGGCGATGCTCGCCCACGGGGTGGTGAAGTGCGCGATCAGGTTGGTGAGCACCAGCACCGCGACGACGACGGCGATGTCGAGGTGGATCCGGAACGGGTGCGGCGCCGCCGCAACGTGAACGTCGGCTGTCCCCGTGGCGTCAGGCATCCGGCCAGTTTACCGGCGGACTCCGGCCCGACAGGTCAGCGAGATTGCCGTCACGGTCGTGCTCGGTGCCCGACGCACGGCCGTCACGGCAATCTCGGCGCTGGATCAGTTCGACCCCCAGGTCCACCCGGAGATCCGCGGGTCGTCCTCGCCGTGCTCGCGGGTGTAGCGCCGGGCCGACAGGCGCGCGTCGACCATCCGCTGGCGTAGCTCGGCGGCCTGGCTGGCCAGCCCGTCGACCCGGTCGATCACGTCGGTCACCAGGTGGAAGCGGTCCAGGTCGTTGAGCATCACCATGTCGAACGGGGTGGTCGTGGTGCCACGCTCCTTGAACCCGCGCACGTGCATCCCGGCGTGGTTGGTGCGGCGGTAGGTGAGCCGGTGAATCAGCCACGGGTACCCGTGGTAGGCGAAGATGACCGGCTTGTCGGGGGTGAACAGGGCGTCGAACTCCTTGTCCGGCAGGCCGTGTGGATGCTCGGTCTCCGGCAGCAGGCGCATCAGGTCCACCACGTTGACCACCCGCACCTGCAACTCGGGCAGCTCGCGGCGCAGGATGTCGGCGGCGGCCAGCGTCTCCAAAGTAGGTACGTCGCCGGCGCAGGCCAGCACGACGTCGGGCTCGCCGACCGCCGTACTGGCCCACTGCCAGATTCCCAGGCCCCGCGTGCAGTGCAGGATCGCGTCGTCCACCGACAGGTAGGACAGCGCGGGCTGCTTGCCGGCGACGATCACGTTGATGTAGTCGCGGCTGCGCAGGCAGTGGTCGGCCACCGAGAGCAGCGTGTTGCCATCCGGCGGCAGGTACACCCGCACCACCTCGGCGCGTTTGTTGGCCACCAGGTCGATGAACCCGGGGTCCTGGTGAGACGCCCCGTTGTGGTCCTGGCGCCACACGTGCGAGCTCAGCAGGTAGTTCAGCGACGCGATCGGCCGCCGCCAGGGCAGCTCGCGGCTGGTGGACAACCACTTGGCGTGCTGGTTGAACATCGAGTCGACGATGTGCACGAACGCCTCGTAGCAGTTGAACAGCCCGTGCCGGCCCGTCAGCAGGTAGCCCTCCAGCCAGCCCTGGCACAGGTGCTCGGAGAGCACCTCCATCACCCGCCCGTCCGGCGCCAGGTGGGTGCCCGCGTCCACGTCGGGATCGGTCCGCGACAGCCACACCTTGTCGGTGGACTCGAAGACCGCGCTCAGCCGATTGGAGGCGGTCTCGTCGGGCCCCATCAGCCGGAAGCGGTCCAGGTTGCGCGTGATGACGTCGCGCAGGAAGGTGCCCAGCACCCGGGTGGCCTCGTGGGTCTCGGTCGCGGGCCGTTCGACGGGTACCGCGTAATCGCGGAAGTCCGGCAGGTCCAGGTCGTGCAGCAACAGCCCGCCGTTGGCGTGCGGGTTGGCGCTCATCCGCCGATCGCCTTGCGGCGCAATGTCTTTCAAGTCAGCACGCAACGCGCCGTCGGCGTCGAACAGCTCGTCGGGCCGGTAGCTGCGCAGCCACTGTTCCAGCTGGGCGCGGTGCTCGGGGTTCTCGTGCGTGCCGGCCAGCGGCACCTGGTGGGAGCGCCACGTGCCCTCGACCTGCTGACCGTCCACCACCTTCGGCCCGGTCCAGCCCTTGGGGGTGCGCAGCACGATCATCGGCCACACCGGCCGCTGGAGCTGCTCACCGGAGCGCGCGGCGGCCTGAATCGCGCCGATCGAGTCGAACGCGTCGTCCAGGGCGGTCGCCAGCTTCTGGTGCACGTCGGCGGGGTCGTCGCCCGCGACGGTGATCGGCCGGTAGCCGTAGCCGCGCATTAGCGCCTCGAGTTCGTCGTCCGGGATGCGGGCCAGCACGGTCGGGTTGGCGATCTTGTAGCCGTTGAGATGCAGGATCGGCAGCACGGCACCGTCCACGGCCGGGTTGAGAAACTTGTTGGAGTGCCAGCCGGCGGCCAGCGGGCCGGTCTCGGCCTCCCCGTCGCCGATCACGCAGGCGACCACCAGGTCGGGGTTGTCGAAGGCCGCGCCGTAGGCGTGCACCAGCGCGTAGCCGAGTTCGCCGCCCTCGTGGATCGACCCCGGCGTCTGCGCCGCGACATGGCTGGGGATGCCGCCCGGAAAGGAGAACTGCCGGAACAGCTTGCGCAGGCCCTCGGTGTCCTCCTCGATGCCGGTGTACACCTCGCTGTAGGTGCCTTCGAGGTAGGCGTTGGCCACCAGCCCGGGGCCGCCGTGCCCGGGTCCGGTGATGTAGATGACGTCGGCGTCGCGGTTGCGGATGATCCGGTTGAGGTGAACGTAGAGCAGGTTGAGTCCGGGGGTGGTGCCCCAGTGCCCCAGCAGGCGCGGTTTGACGTGCTCGGCGGCCAGCGGTTCGGCCAGCAGCGGATTGTCCAGCAGATAAATCTGGCCGACCGAGAGATAGTTCGCGGCTCGCCAGTAGGAGTCGATGAGGGCCAGTTCGTCGTCGGAAAGGATCGCGGGCGCGGATGCTGTAGCGGTTTCTGGGCTCATCAAGCCGATTGTGCGCGAAGACGGTGAACTCCGCTTTACGTGTCCTGCTCTTCGCCGCGGGCGCGGGCCTCGTAGGCACGGCGCTTTTCGACGTCGACGTCGTCGGTGAAGACGTGTTCGCCGCCCAGCAGCCGGTTCAGTCCCTCGGCGAGCCGGCGCGGCCAGAATCTCTGCGACACCACCATCGCCCCGGCCGCCTTGGTGACCCGCACCCGCGGCTTGGGATGGACCACCAGCCCGACGATCGCGTCGGCGATTTCGTTCGGTTCGGCGTTGCGGAAGCCCTTCATTCCCGGTGTGCCCGCGGCCAATTCGGTGTTCACGAAGGTCGGCAGCACCGCCGAGAAGTGCACGCCGGCCGGTCGGTATTCCAGCCGCGCCGAGTCGGTGAACGCCAGCACCGCGTGCTTGCTGGCGACGTAGCTGGCCAGTCCGACGATGTGCAGTTCCCCGGCCAGTGACGCGACGTTGATGATGTGGCCGTGCCGACGGGGCACCATGCGCTGGGCGGCCAGCTTGCTGCCCAGGATCACGCCGTAGACGTTGATGTCCAGGATCCGGCGGGTGACGGCGTCGGGTTCGTCGACGATCCGGCCGACCGGCATGATGCCGGCGTTGTTGATCAGCACGTCGATTGGCCCGAGCTGGCGCTCGACCTGGTCCAGGAAGTCCGAGAACGAGGCGGGGCCGGTGACGTCGAGCTTGCCGTAGACCTCCAGGCCGAGGTCGGCGCCGGACTCCTTGACCGTGGTCTCGTCGATGTCGCCGATCGCGACTCTGGCGCCGAGCTTGTGCAGCGCGGTCGCCGTGGCCAGCCCGATGCCCCGGGCCCCGCCGGTGATCACGATTACCTTGCCTTTTACCTGGCCGCTACCCTTCAGGCCAATCGAAGCCGTGTCTGCCATGCGGGTCCCCTCCAAGTTCTTGACGGGTGTCAACTGGACAACTGGCTAAGCACAGCACTCGACGTCGCCCCACGCAACAATCTGCGCGGCAGCAATCGCGGCGACCCGCCCATTCAGCTCAGGGCAAACCAGAGGAGGCTCGCGCCGCCGGCCAGCGCGCAGTAGATCGCGAACGGCGTCAGTGTGCGGGTCTCGAAATAGCGCGTCAGGAACCGCACCGCGAGGTACGCGCAGACGAACGAGGCGACACTGCCGGCCAGCACCTGGCCGCCGATTCCGGCGCCGAGCGGCCCGAAGAGTTCCGGGATCTTGTACACGCCCGCGGCCAGAATGATGGGCGTGGCGAGCAAGAAGGAAAACCGTGCGGCGTCTTCGTGCGACAGGCCCCGCCACAACCCGGCCACGATGGTGATCCCCGAGCGGCTGACGCCGGGCAGCAGCGCCAGTATTTGCGCCGCACCGATCGCCACACCGCGGGGCAGCGGCAGTTGCGCGAGCCGGTGGTCGGAGGCCACGCCTTTGTCGTCGGGCTCCTCGTCGGCCTGCGCGGGCTCGCCTGGTGCGGGGGCGATGCGCCGGCGGAGCACCTCGCCCGCATACAGCGCGAGGCCGTTGAGCAGCAGGAAGGCCGCCGCGGGGACGGGCTTGCCCAGGGTGGTGCGGAACAGCTGTTCCAGTGCGAGACCGGCCAGGCCCACGGGGATGGTGCCCGCCACGAGCAGCCAGGCCAGCCGTTCGTCGGGTGTCTGCATCCGCCGGTGACGTAGCGACGTGAAGAAGCCGGTCAGGATGCGCACCCAGTCACGCCAGAAGAACACCAGCAGCGCGGCGGCGGTGGCCACGTGCAGGCCCACGATGAACGCGAGATAGGGCGATTTCGGGGCGGACACGCTGAGATCCTGTGCCCACCGCCCGCCGACCAGCGCCGGCACCAGCACGGCGTGCCCCAGGCTGGAAACCGGGAACAGCTCGGTGACGCCCTGGAACGCGCCGACCACGACGGCCTCGACGTAGCTCAGGTGCGCGGTCATAGCGATGCCTCCATGAGACGACGGTTGGGGCCTGGCGGGTCGGCCTGTGACGATAGCCGACGCCGCCGCGGCACGGGCCTTCGACCGAGCGTTGCGCCGAATCAGCTTGCCCGCCTGACACTTTGGCCGTCTGCGCGGTCGATCTACGACGTGCGAGGTCGCCGCGCAGCGGCCTGACCAGGCGGGTACGGTGTCCAGATGGCCGACGGGTTGCTCGATGCCGTGCGCGTCCTCGACTTGTCCAGTGGCGTCGCCGACGCCGTCACCCGGCTGTTCGCCGACCTCGGCGCCGACGTCCTCAAGGTGGAGCCGCCGGGGGGCTGCCTGGGGCGCGATGCGCTGCCCACGCTGCGCGGGTCCGGCATTCCGTTCGCCGTGCACAACGCCAACAAGCGCAGCGCGGTGCTCGACCCGTTCGACGACGAGGATTGCGCCCGCTTCCTGGATCTGGCCGCCGAGGCCGACATCGTCGTGGACACCGGCGCCGACGAGCGCGGCGCCATGTTCGGAACCTCGGGCGAGGAGCTCGCGGGCCGCTACCCGCACCTGGTGGTGCTGTCGATCACCGACTTCGGTGCGACGGGTTCGCGATCGTCGTGGCGTGCCACCGATCCGGTGTTGTACGCGATGTGCGGTGCGCTGTCCCGCTCCGGCCCGACCACCGGCACCCCGGTCCTGCCGCCGGACGGGATCGCGTCGGCGACCGCCGCCGCCCAGGCCGCGTGGGCGGCGCTGGCGGCGTACTACAATCGATTACGTTGCGGCACAGGAGATTACATCGATTTTTCCTGGTTCGACGCCGTCGTCATGGCCCTCGATCCCGCGTTCGGCGCGCATGGGCAGGCCGCCGCGGGCGTCCGCCGCAGTGGGCGGTGGCGGGGCAGGCCGAAGAGGCAGGACGCGTACCCGATCTATCCGTGCCGGGATGGCTACGTTCGGCTGTGCGTGATGGCGCCGCGGCAGTGGCGCGGCCTGCGGCGCTGGCTGGGGGAGCCGGCGGAGTTCCAGGACCCGCAATACGACGGGATCGGTGCGCGGTTCGCGGCGTGGCCGCAGATCAGCCTGCTGATCGAGGAGTTGTTCGCCGGGCAGACCATGAAGGACTTGGTCGCTGCCGGCCAGGCCCATGGCGTTCCGATCGCCGCCGTGTTGACGCCCGCGAGAATCCTGGGGTCCGAACACTTCGAGGCGGTGGGCGCCATCACCGAGGCCGAGCTGGTGCCCGGCGTGCACACCAGCGTGCCGACCGGATATTTCGTCGTCGACGGCCGCCGCGCGGGTTTCCGGACGCCGGCGCCGGCTGCGGGCTCCGACGAACCGTATTGGCGCGGCAACCCGGCGGTGGTGCCGTCGTCGTCCGGTCGGCTCGGCGACTATCCCTTCGCCGGGCTGCGGATTCTCGATCTGGGCGTCATCGTCGCCGGTGGCGAGCTGAGCCGCCTGTTCGGCGACCTGGGCGCCGATGTCATCAAAGTCGAAAGCGTCGATTACCCGGACGGACTGCGCCAGGCCCCGGTCGGCGCGGCCATGAGCGAGTCCTTCGCCTGGACGCACCGCAACAACCGGGGTTTCGGACTGGACCTGCGTAGCGCCGAGGGCAAGAAGGTCTTTGGCCGTCTGGTCGCCGAGGCCGACGCAGTGTTCGCCAATTTCAAGCCGGGCACCCTTGCCGCACTGGGCTTTTCCTACGACGAGCTGCGCGCCCTCAACCCGCGCATTGTGCTGGCGGAAAGCAGCGCGTTCGGCGACACGGGGCCGTGGAGCGCGCGGCTGGGCTATGGCCCGCTGGTCCGCGCCACCACCGGCGTCACCCGGCTGTGGACGTCCGGCGCGGAGGACGAAACCGGCACGGGGCACGGGTTTTACGACGCGACGACGGTCTTTCCCGACCACGTGGTGGGGCGGGTCACCGCGATCGGGGCGCTGGCCGCGCTGATCCACCGCGGCCGGGCCGGCCGGGGCGCCCACGTGCACATCTCGCAGGCCGAAGTCGTGGTCAACCAGCTCGACACGCTGTACGTCACCGAGGCCGCGCTGGCCGCCGGCGTCGCACAGATCCGCGAGGACACCAGCCTGCACGCGGTCTACCCATGCGCGGGCGACGACGAATGGTGCGTCGTCTCGATCCGTTCCGACGACGAATGGCGCCGCGCGACTTGGGTTTTCGATCATGACGGATGGGCCGACGACCCGCGCTTCGCCACCGGCGAGGCGCGGCTGGCCCATCGCGGCGAGCTGGTGGAGCTGGTCTCCGGCTGGACGCGCACCCGCACGCCGCTGCGGGCGGCCGAACTGCTGCAGGCCGCCGGCGTCCCGGCGGGCCCGATGAACCGGCCCCCGGACGTACTCGAGGACCCGCAGCTGGTCGCACGACACGTCTACAGCCCCATGGCGCATCCGCTGATCGATAATCCGTTGCCGGCCGAGACGGGCCCGGCGCCGTTTCGGCACATTCCGGCGGCCCGGCACGCGCCTGCGCCGCTGCCAGGCCAGGACACCGTGGAGATCTGCCGAACCGTGCTCGGCATGAACCCCGCGGACATCCAGCGGCTGATCGACGACGGAGTGCTGTCCGTCCCGGCCGGGACGTCGCGACCGTAAGATCCATAGCCACGCTAAATTCGTTCCCATGAGCGTCGACCCCAGGACCCCGGTGTTGATCGGCTACGGGCAGGTCAACCATCGCGACGAGATCGATCCGGACGGCCGCTCGGTCGAGCCCATGGACCTGATGGTTGCCGCGGCCGAGCAAGCCGCCGATGCCGCGGTGATCGCGGCGGTGGATTCCATCCGCATCGTGAACATCCTGTCCGCCCAGTACCGCGATCCGGGTCTGCTGCTCGGCCAGCGCATCGGCGCCTCCGACTTCGGCACGCGGTACAGCCCCGTCGGCGGCAACGTGCCGCAGTCGCTGGTCAACCAGGCCTGCCTGGACATCCAGCGGGGCCATGTCCGGGCTGTGCTGCTGGCCGGCGCCGAAACCTGGCGCACCCGGCGGGGACTGCGGGCCCGGGGCGGCAGGCTGGCGTGGACCGAGCAGGACGCGTCGGTCCCGATGGCCGAGGTCAGCGGCGACGACGTCCCGATGGCCGGCGACGCCGAGATCAGGATCTCCCTGGACCGTCCGGCCTACGTCTACCCGATGTTCGAGGAGGCGCTTCGGGTCGCGAACGGCGAGTCGATCGACGATCACCTCAAGCGCATCGGCGCGCTGTGGGCACGGTTCAACGCCGTGGCCGTGGACAATCCAAACGCCTGGATCCACACGCCGCTGGACGCCGACGACATCAGCCGGCCGGGCCCGCAGAACCGGATGATCAGCTGGCCGTACACCAAGCTGATGAACTCGAACAACATGGTCGACCAGGGCGCGGCGCTGGTGCTGACCTCGGTCGGGGAGGCGACGCGGCTGGGCGTCCCGCCGCAGCGATGGGTGTTCCCGCACGCGGGCACCGACGCCCACGACACCCCGTCCATCGCCGAGCGCCACGAACTGCACCGCTCGACGGCGATCCGGATCGCCGGTGCGCGGGCGCTGGAACTGGCCGGCCTGGGGATCGACGACATCGATTACGTCGACCTGTATTCCTGTTTCCCGTCCGCCGTTCAGGTTGCCGCGGCCGAGCTCGGCCTGAGCCTCGGCGATCCCCGGCGCCCGCTGACGGTGACCGGTGGGCTTACGTTCGCGGGCGGGCCGTGGAGCAACTACGTCATGCATTCGATTGCCACGATGGCGGAGTTGCTGGTGGCGAATCCCGGCCGGCGCGGGCTGATCACCGCCAACGGCGGCTACCTGACCAAACACAGCTTCGGGGTCTACAGCACCGAGCCGCCGGCCGAATTCCGGTGGGAGGACACCCAGGCCGCCGTCGATCGGGAGCCGACGACGCGCGCCGTGGTGGGGTGGGCGGGCAACGGCACCGTCGAGGCCTGGACGACGCCGTTCGATCGCGACGGCAGACCCGAGAAGGCCTTTCTGGCGGTGCGCACGCCCGATGGCGCTCGTGCGCTGGCCGTAGTCACCGATGGCGCCGGGGCGCAGGCGTCCGTGCGTGACGACATCGGTGGCGCCACGGTTGCCGTCGCCGCGGACGGCAGCGCGACGCTGCGCTAGCGTCGGCCCAGCTCATTACGAGAGGTCACCGAAGCGTTACCAGGCATTCGGTCGCGTGGCCCGTGCCTATTTGCCTATTGTTGAGTGTTGGGTGTTGACGGTCGGGGGAGGTGAGCCCAGGTGCACATCCTGGTTACCGACGCCACCGGCGCACTCGGCCGGCTGGTCGCCGGGCAGCTCGCCGCTGCTGGCCACACCGTCACGGGCATTGCTGAGCTTGCCCATCCGTGCCTGGACCGCAACGTCAGCTTTGTTTGCGCGCCGCTGCGCGACCGGGTGCTGCGCGAGCTGACCGACGAAGCCGATGCCGTCATCCACCTGGCCCCCATCGACCCCACCGCTCCCGGCAGCGCGGGCATGGACGGCCTGGCGCGCGTCACCGATGCCGCCGCGCGCTCCGGTTCCCGGCTGCTGTTCGTGTCGCAGGCCGCCGGCCGGCCCGAGCTGTATCGGCCGGCCGAGGACCTGGTTTCCTCGAGCTGGGGGCCCAGCGTGGTCGTCCGCATAGCGCCACCGGTGGGTCGTCAACTGGACTGGATGGTGTGCCGCACGGTGGCCACCCTGGCGCGCGCCAAGGTATCGGCGCAGCCCATGCGCGTGCTGCATCTCGATGACCTGATGCGATTCCTGGTCGCGGCGCTCAACACCGACCGCACCGGCGCCGTCGACCTCGCCAGCCCGGACACCGTCAACCTGGTCACCGCGTGGCGGGTGTTGCGAGCCACCGACCCGCGGTCAAGGCCGCACCGGGTGCGCAGCTGGGCGCAGCTGATTCCGGATATGAATGTTACTGCAGCACAAGAGGATTGGTTGTTCGAGTTCGGCTGGCACGCGCTCGACGCGGTCGCCGACACCGCGCGCGGGCTGGCCGGCCGCCGACTCGACACCGCAGGCGCGACCAACCATGGCGGCCGGCTCGCGCTGCCGGTCGAGGTGCTGGCACACCCACCCTGGCCGGCCGACGACGCGCACAGCGCGGCACCGGAAGGCATCGAGGGCGAGTTCGACGACCAGATCGATGCACGCTTTCCCGTCTTCAGCGGCTCCGCCCTCGACGTGGCGCTGCCCGGACCGCTCACCCCGATCACACTGGACGTCCAGCTCAGCGGGCTGCGCGCCGCCGGCCGCGTGCTGGGTCAGGCGCTCGCGCTGGGCGGCGTGGTCGACGGGGAATGGGACAGCAGGGCCATCGCGGTGTTCGGTCATCGTCCCTACGTCGGGGTGTCGGTCAACATGGTCGCCGCCTCGCAGCTGCCCGGGTGGGACCAGGAGGCCGTCGTCCGCGACGCGCTGGTGGGCCGGCCGCACGTCGGAGACCCGCTGCCGTTCGGTGAGCCGGCGTTGGCGGTCGGGGCGCTCGGCTCGGTCGCCAAGGCGGTGGCCGCGGGACGATCGGTGGCGCTGCTGCGCCACCTGCGCGCCGACACCCGCGCGTACGCCGCCGCCGCGACCGCCGAGCACCTGGACGCCGCCCAATTGACGTTGCTGCCCGAGGCGGCGCTGGAAGTTCGGCTGCGGCTGCTGCGTGACCGCATTCATCAAGGCTGGATCCTCAACGCGCTGTGGTTGATCGACGCGGGCATCAGCGCCGCGGCGCCGGTGCGAGGCCAGACGCGCCGCAGTGTTCCCGGGGTGGGCATGATCACCGACAGCGACCTCGTCGCCGCGGAAATCGCCGAGTTGGCGGCCGCGCTGCGGGCCGACCCGCCGCTGTGCGCGCTGGCGGCGGAGGGCAACCTCGCCAGCATTCGCGCGTTGTCGCCGAAGACAGCCAACCTGCTCGACGCCGCCGTCGCGCGGATCGGCCACCGCGGCCCGGGGGAGGCCGAGTTCGCCCGCCCGACCTTCGCCGACGACCCGACGATGTTGCTGATCGCCGCCGCGCAGCCCGCGCCGGTGCTCACGCGGGACGAGCGGTCGGCCGCGGGTGCGTCGCGGGAGGTGGCCCACGACACCACGATGCGGTTCACGCACGAGTTCCGAATGACGTTGCGCGCCTTGGGATATCTGCGTGTCGAGGCGGATCTGATCGACGACGTCGACGACATGTACTACTTGACGTGCAACGAACTGGTCACCCTACCCGGCGATGCGCGGCTGCGGATCAAGCGCCGCCGCACCGAACGGGAACGGTTACAGGTGCAATGCCCGCCCGACGTCATCGACGGCGCGTGGGCTCCGGTGCGGCGCAGCGCCGACGAGCACACCGTCTGACGACTCAGCCGAGCAGACCGGCCAGCGGCGACTGCCGATCGCACAACGTGTCGACGTCGACCGGGGCCCGGGACCGGATCAGCGCTTTGACATCGTCGAGCACGTCCCAGACATTGACGTTCATTCCGGCCAGCACCCGGTCGTCGGCGTCGAGCCAGAACGCGATGAATTCACGCCCCGCGACGTCACCGCGGAACACCACCCGCGCGAAGCCGGGCGCGTACCCGACGTATTCCATGCCGAGGTCGTACTGATCGGTGAAGAAGTACGGCAGCTCCGCGTATTCGCCTGGGGTGCCGAGCATCCCGGCCACCGCCACCGCCGGCTGCTTGAGCGCATTGGCCCAGTGCTCGGTGCGGATCCGGGTGCCCAGGAGCGGGTGTTCGGCCGCGGCGATGTCGCCGACGGCGTAGATGTCGGGGTCGCTGGTGCGCAACGAGGCATCGACCAGCACCCCGCCGTCGCCCGTGGCCAGGCCGGCCTGTTCGGCGAGTTCGGTGTTCGGCTTGGCGCCGACGGCCACCAGCACGGCGTCGGCCGCGATCGTCGCCCCGTCGCGAGTCCGCAGACCTCTCGCCGCTCGGTCCTGTCGGGTGATCTCCTCGACCTGGGTCTCGAGTCGCAGATCCACGCCGTGCTCGCGATGCAGGGCGGCGAATATTTCGCCGACCGATTCCCCCAGGGCGGCCTGCAGCGGTTGTCTGGCCGCCTCGACCACGGTGACCTCGACGCCGCGCTGACGGGCCGCGGCGGCCACTTCCAGCCCGATCCACCCGGCACCCACGACGGCCAGCGAATCCCCTTCGGTGAGAACGGATTTCAACGCCACCGCGTCTTCGTAGGTGCGCAGATAGTGGACCCCGCCGGATTCCGAGCCCGGGATCGGCGGACGGCGCGAGGCCGAGCCGGTCGCCAGTAGCAGTTTGTCGTAACCGATGGTGGTGCCGTCGGCAAGCCCCACGGTGTGGCCGGCGGCGTCCAGGGTGGTGACCGGGGTGCTCAACCGTAGGTCGACGTTGTTGTCCCGGTACCAGCCTGAGTTCTGCACCGTGAAATCGGTCAGCGACTTCTTGCCCGCCAGATACTCCTTCGACAGCGGGGGCCGCTCGTAGGGCAGCCGCTCCTCATCGGCGAATACGGTGATATGCCCGCCGAAGCTGTTGTCCCGCAGCGCTTCTACGGCCTTGGCCGCCGCGAGTCCGCCGCCGACGATGACGAAGCTGGTCGAGCCGGCCATGATGGGTGCCCCGTTCTTCCTCGAAGATTCCAGCCTACTCGTGCGGGCTCAACGCAGGAGCTTGCGCAAGGCCAGGGCGTTGCGGACCGCATGGCCGCCGAGGTCATTGTTGAAATACATCCACACGTCGATCCCGTCGCTGTCCCACTGGCCGATCCGGTCGGCCCAGCGGCGCAGGTCGTTCTCGGAATAGGACCCGGCGTAATCGGCTTGTGGATCCGGGCCGTGCATGCGGATGTACACCAGGTCGGTGGTCGCCCGGGGGATGCACTGCAGGCCGAGTCCGCTGGTCACCACATAGGCGGCGCGCCGGCGTTCCAGCAACTCGAACACGGCGGGGTCATTCCACGACGGGTGCCGCAATTCGACGGCGACGCGGATCGATTCGGGCATGAGGGTCAGAAACGAATCCAGGCGGGCGTCGTCGCGCTCCTGTTCTGGGTGCAACTGCACGAGCAGCACCCCGCGCCGATCACCGAGCAGCCGCCACCAACGTTCGAACCGTTCGATCCACGGCTCGGGTGAGGCAAGCCGGCGGTAGTGCGTCAATCCGCGATGTGCCTTGACTGACATGGTGCAGCCCTCCGGCAGCTGCCGGCGCCAGCCCGTGAAGGTCGAATCCCGGGGCCATCGGTAGAAACTCGCGTTCAGCTCGACGGTGTCGAACACCTCCAGGTAGCACGCCAGCCGGCGTGCCGGGCGGGTACAGCACGTTCGTCCAGTGGTGGTACGACCACCCCGATGTACCGATGCGTATCGTCACAGGTCGCTCAGCCGGCCACCCGCGCACGCATATCGTCATCCAGCGACACCCTGATCAGTGCGGCGGCTAGCCGCGCATTAGCCGGCGGCGCAAGCGATCCCAGCTTGGCCGGTTGGGCGGGCAATCCCAGTCGCTTGGCGGTGGCGGTGGCGCGGCCATCGAAGTACGGCCGCACCCACATCCACACGTCTTGAACCTCGCGCAGGTAGATGTCGGCGCCGGTGTCGCCGATTCCCTTGAACTCCTTGAGCATTCGTTTGGCCGCCGTCGGGTTGTGCCGGCTGCGATCGGCCAGCCGGCGTAGATCATCGGAGTATTCGTCGCGAACGCGCTCGGCCATCTCGGCGAGCCGGGTCGCAGAGCTCTCGTCGTAGCGCACGTAGTGCGCCCGCCCGAACGCGTCGATCATGGTGCGGCGGTCGGCCTCCCGCACGGCTTTGGGTGTCCGCAGGCCGGCTTTGAACAGTTCCCGCGCGGCGGCCATGGCGATGTCGGCGTCGATCGGCTTGCTGGCCAGCATGCACAGGACCAGCAGCTGAAACAGTGGCATAGGCGTGTCGCGCATCGTGATGCGCGCCTGCGCCGCGTAGGTGGTACCGGCGACGTCGAGCAGTCTTCGCACCCGCTTGTCCATGGGCACCCGCGTACCCACGCCCCTCGGGAGCAAACCCGGACGCAATGGGTGGCGGATGCGCTCACCGTGGCGGCCGGCCCAGGGTGACTGGCATTCGCCTAAAACCTCACCGTGTAACGCGCGCGCCGGTCATTTGGGCGGCAGGCTGCGCGCGTGGTCCACACCGCGCTGCACCCAGCCCTGTAACTGTCGTTTGGTGGCGATGCCGGCGGAGTCCACTCGAAGCCACCCGCGAACGTCGCGGCCGCCCATCACCATGGGGTGGACGTGCGCGCGCTGCAGCAATGCGTCGAGGTCGTCCGCCGGGATCCGCACCAACATCCCGCCCTGGCCGCTGGCGGCCACCGATATGTTCCCGTTGATCAGGAAGGCCAGACCGCCGAACATGCGCTTCTCCTCGACACCGGGCTCGGTGCCGAGGAGCTCGCGGATCCGGTTCGCCAGGTCCTCGTCGTAAGCCATCAGTCCAGATCGACGCGGACCGTCAGCAGGTCGCTGCCCATCAGGCGCACCACGGCGCTGTTCATTCGCGGCAGCTTGCCCAGGCGCTGCGCGGCGTCGTCGTCGGGCAACAGGTGAGCGGTCCCGTTACGCCACCGGCCGCCGACCCGCACCCGGACAGCCGGGTTGGCCTTGATGTTGCGGACGTAGTCCGAGTGTTCACCGTGTTCGGAGACCATCCAGAACTGGTTGTCCACGACGCGCCCGCCCACCGCGGTACGGCGCGGTTGCCCGCTCTTGCGGCCGATGGTCTCGAGCATGGTCACCGGCAACTGACGACCGATCGGATTGACGACGAACCGTTGCACGCGATGGACGAGCCGCCTCTTCAGAGTCACGGTTCCATTTAACGCCGCGCACGCCGGCCGCGCTCAGGCAGCTTTCCCGGCCGTGGTCTCTGAGGGCTCGAGCGCCTGCGCGACGATCTCGGCGACGTCGGTCATGGGTTTGACCGTCAGCGTCTCGAGCACCTCGGCCGGCACGTCGTCCAGGTCGGGCTCGTTGCGCGCCGGGATGAAAACCGTTGACAGGCCGGCGCGTTGGGCGGCAAGCAGTTTCTGCTTGACCCCACCGATCGGCAACACCCGGCCGTTCAGCGTGACCTCGCCGGTCATACCGACGTCGGAGCGCACCTGGCGCCCGGTGGCCATCGACACCAGCGCGGTCACCATCGTGACACCGGCCGACGGACCGTCCTTGGGCACCGCGCCGGCCGGCACGTGCACGTGGATGCGCCGGTCCAACGCCTTGGGGTCGACACCCAGTTCGACGGCGTGCGAGCGGACGTAGGACAGCGCGATCTGCGCCGATTCCTTCATCACGTCGCCCAGCTGACCGGTGAGCTGCAAGGACCCATCACCTGGCTTATCTGATCCAGCCGCGCCCGCTTCGATGTAGAGCACATCGCCGCCCAGTCCGGTGACGGCCAGGCCGGTGGCCACCCCGGGCACCGCGGTGCGTTCGGCCGACTCGGGAGTGAACCGGGGACGACCCAAGTACCCGACCAGATCGGGCTCGTCGATCGTCACCGGATCCTGCGCGATCTTGGTGGTCACCTTGCGCAGCGCCTTGGCCAGCAGCCGCTCCAACTGCCGAACCCCCGGCTCTCGGGTGTAGTCGGCGGCGATCTTGCGCAGCGCGGCGTCGGTGACCGTGACCTCGTCGTCGCCCAGCGCCGCGCGCTCGCGCTGCCTCGGCAGCAGGTAGTCGCGGGCGATGGCCACCTTGTCGTCCTCGGTGTAGCCGTCGATGGTCACCAGCTCCATGCGGTCCAGCAACGCCGACGGGATGTTCTCGATCACGTTGGCGGTGGCCAGGAACATCACATCGGACAGGTCCAGGTCCATATCCAGGTAGTGGTCGCGGAACGTGTGGTTCTGCGCCGGGTCGAGCACCTCCAGCAGCGCCGCACTCGGGTCGCCGCGATAGTCGGAGCCGACCTTGTCGATCTCATCAAGCAGCACAACGGGATTCATCGATCCCGCTTCACCGATCGCACGCACGATCCGGCCCGGCAACGCACCCACATAGGTGCGCCGGTGCCCGCGGATCTCGGCCTCGTCGCGCACACCGCCCAGAGCGACGCGCACGAACTTGCGGCCCAGCGCGCGGGCCACGCTCTCACCCAGCGAGGTCTTGCCCACGCCCGGCGGACCGGCCAGCACCATCACCGCGCCGGAGCCCCGGCCGCCGACGACCTGCAGGCTGCGCTGGGCGCGGCGGGCCCGCACGGCCAGATACTCGACGATGCGGTCCTTCACGTCGTCCAGACCGTGGTGGTCGGCGTCCAGGATCTCCCGGGCGGCGCCCAGGTCCGTCGAGTCCTCCGTCCGCACGTTCCATGGCAACTCCAGCACGGTGTCCAGCCAGGTGCGGATCCACCCGCTTTCCGGGCTCTGGTCGCCGGCGCGTTCCAGTTTGCCGACCTCGCGCAGCGCGGCCTCGCGCACCTTCTCGGGCAGTTCGGCGGCCTCGACCCGGGCCCGATAGTCGTCAGACCCGTCGGGTTCACCCTCGCCCAGTTCCTTGCGGATGGCAGCGAGCTGTTGGCGCAGCAGGAACTCCTTCTGCGTCTTCTCCATGCCGTCGCGCACGTCCTCGGCGATCTTGTCGTTGACCTCGACCTCGGCCAAATGCGCGCCGGTCCAGTCGATCAGCACGCGCAACCGTTCGGCGACATCGACGGTCTCCAGCAGCCGGCGCTTCTGCACATCGGTCAGATAGGACGCGTAGCCGGACGTGTCCGCCAGGGCGGACGGGTCGGTCAGGCTGTTGACGTAGTCGACGATCTGCCACGCCTCGCGGCGCTGCAGCATGGCCAGCAGCAGCTTCTTGTACTCGGCCGTCAGCGCTTTGATTTCGTCGGTCGTCTCGGTCTCGGGGACCTCGGTCACCTCGACCCACAGCGCCGCGCCGGGTCCGGACGCTCCGGCGCCGATCTGGGCCCGCCGCTCGCCGCGCACCACCGCGGCCGTGCCGCCCCCGGCGATACGCCCGACCTGCAGGATTTTCGCGATGACGCCGTGCGACGGGTAGCGGTCCTCGAGGCGCGGAGCGATCAACAGCTGCCCGGATTCGCTCGCCTGAGCGGCGTCGATCGCCGCGCGGGCGGCGTCGTCCAGGGCGATCGGCACCACCATCCCCGGCAGCACGATGGTGTCGGTGACAAACAGCACCGGCACAGACTTGGCTTCAGCCATCAAGTCCTCCAAAAGTTGAGTCTGATGCGCTTAACCCACCCGGGCGCCGCTTTGTTCCCGGGATACCCGGGTTAGCCGAGTGTGCGGCCAGCTTCACATTGGGCCACGAGTGTGCGGCGAGCGTCACACTCGTGACGAACGGCGCTGTTGAGCGCGCGTCATGAATCGATGGGCGCCAGCCGCTGCAGCTGCGTGACGTGCCGGGGCGACAGCTCTTCGAGACAGGTGACGCCGAGCAGCGCCATGGTGCGCAGGATCCCGCCGGCGAGGACGTCGATGGCGCGGCTCACCCCGGCCTCCCCGCCGGCCATCAGGCCGTACAGGTACGCCCGCCCGACGAGCGTGCAGCGGGCCCCCAGCGCTATCGCGGCGACGATGTCGGCGCCCGACATGATGCCGGTGTCGACCAGGATCTCGGTGTGCTTCCCGAGCTCGCGCGCGACAGTGGGCAGCAGATGAAAGGGCACCGGGGCCCGGTCTAGTTGGCGCCCACCATGATTGGACAACACGATGCCGTCGACACCGCGGTCGACGACGGCGCGCGCATCCTCGAGCGTCTGGATCCCCTTCACCACCAGCTTCCCGGGCCACTGCGCCTTGATCCACTCCAGGTCGTCGAAGGTGAGGCTGGGATCGAACATCGTGCTCAGGTACTCGGCGACAGTGCCCGGCCAGCGATCCAGCGACGCGAATGCCAGCGGCTCGGTGGTCAGCAGGTCGAACCACCATTTCGGGTGCGGCACGGCGTCGAGCACGGTGCGCAGCGTCAGGGTCGGCGGGATCGTCATGCCGTTGCGGTTGTCGCGGAGCCGGGCACCGGAGACCGGAACGTCGACGGTGGCCAGCAAGGTGTCGAAGCCCGCGGCGGCGGCGCGCCGCACCAGCGCCATCGAGCGCTCGCGATCCCGCCACATGTAGAGCTGGAACCACTTGCGGCCCTGGGGAACGGCGGCAACCAGGTCTTCGATCGCGCAGGTGCCCAGGGTGGACAGAGAGAACGGGATGCCCGCCTTGGCCGCCGCCTGCGCGCCGGCGATCTCGCCTTCGGTGTGCATCAACCGAGTGAAGCCGGTGGGGGCGATTCCGAACGGCAGGGCCACCGGCTGGCCCAGCACGTTCCAGCCCGCGGTGACATTGCTGACGTCACGCAGGATCGTCGGATGAAACTCGATGTCGCGGAACGCTTGTCGCGCGCGTGCGATGGACAGCTCGTCTTCGGCGGCGCCGTCGGTGTAGTCGAACGCCGCCCTGGGGGTGCGGCGCTTGGCGATGGCGCGCAGATCCTCGATGCTGTGGGCCGCGTCGAGGCGGCGCTGAGTCGCGTTGAACCGGGGCCGCTTGAAGTGCATCAGCGGTGCGAGATCGCGGACTTTGGGCACTCGCCGTCGAACTGCCATGTATGCAACCGTAGTCATATGCAATCGGCAGGCGACCCCTTCGATCTCAAACGTTTTGTGCAGGCGCAGGAACCGGTGTACGCCGATGTCGTCGACGAACTGCGCGCCGGACGCAAGCGCAGCCACTGGATATGGTTCGTCTTTCCGCAGCTGCGCGGGCTGGGCGGCAGCGCCATGGCGGCCCGTTTCGGCATCGACTCGCTCGACGAAGCCGCCGCATATCTGCAGCACGAGCTCCTGGGCCCGCGGCTGCGTGAGTGCGCGCGGCTGGTCACCGCGGTGCAGGGGCGATCGGTCGGCCAGATCTTCGGCTCGCCGGACGATCTCAAGCTGTGCTCGTCGATGACGCTGTTCGCCCGCGCCACCGAGGACAACCAGGACTTCATCGCGGTGCTGGACAAGTACTACGACGGCCGCCAGGACCCGCTGACGTTGCAGCGGCTGACGACGCCTTAGGCCGGGCTCAGGATCCGCCAGCCCCCGGCCTCGACGGTGACCGTGTCGACGACGTGCTGCGGCGGGGCCGCCGATCCGCCGATCACCACTGCGCGGGCGGTGCCCAGCTCCGGCAGCGAGACACGCAGTGGCTCGTCGTCGATGTTGAGCACCACCAGCAGGGCATCGTCGCCGTTGCGCGTCTCGTACACGTAATGCCGGTTTTGCAGCAGCCGTGCGGTGGTGACTGCCGCGTGCAGCCACGGGTAGCGGCGCCGCAGGCCGATCAGATACTGGTGCAGCCGCCAGGTCTCGACGCCGGCGTCGTCGAGTGACACTGGGGGAGAACCGAACTCGGGTCGTACCGCGTCGTCGCCGCCGTACCGTTCTTCCTTGACGCCCCGGAACCCCAGCTCGTCGCCGGCGTACACGCTGGGCACCCCGCCGACAGTCAGCAGCAGCACCAGCGCATGGGCCACGCGCTCGGGCGCGCCCAGTCGGCTGGCGATGCGGGTGACGTCGTGGTTGCCGACGAACGTCAGCGGCGCGAAGGCGGTCAAGAAGTCGTTGTGGCGCTGCAGCGCCCAATCCAGTTCGAAGAAGTTGCCGTCGTTGAGGCTGCTCCAGATCGCCTTCCACAGCTCGTACTGCGTGGCGGAGTCGAAGGTGGCCTCCCGAACGACCGCGGCGTAGTCGCCGTGGATGAGTTCGCCGACGAACCAGGCGTCCGGGTGACGTTCCCGTACCCTGGGCAAGGTCACGGCCCAGAAGCGTTGCGGCACTGCGTAAGCCGCATCGAGGCGCCAGCCGTCGGCGCCGCGCCCCAACCAGTGCGCCATCACGTCGACGACGTAGTCGGCGACCTCGGGGTTGTCGTGGTTGAGGGTGATCAGCCCGGAGTGTCCTTCGAAGGTGTCGAAGCGGCCGCGACGTCCACGAAACCAGCGCGCGGCGGCGTCGTCATGGGCCGCGTCGCGGTAGCGTGCAAAATCCTGCCCGACGTGATTGAACACCCCGTCGAGCAGGACCCGCAGCCCGCGGCGATGCGCCTCGGCCACGAGGTGGTCGAAGTCGGCGTCGTCACCCAGCCGGGGATCGATGCGGTAGTGGTCGGTCGTGTCGTAACCGTGTGTGCGCGAGGCGAATACCGGACCCAGCGCAATGCCCGATGCCCCGAGTTCGATGGCATGCTCGAGCCAGTCGACGAGCCGCCGCAACCGGTGCTCATCCGGTTGCGGCGGCTCGTGCGACTGCTGCTCGTCGGGGTCGGCCGTGGGGAATGCTCCCACGAACCCCAGCGGGTAGACCTGCCACCAGATCGCGTGCCGAACCCAGGCGGGTTCGGTCACGGCGCTATTCACGGCGCTGGTCACCAAGGCGTTCAGCCGACGGTTGCCAGCGCCTGGGAGGCGATGAGCGCTTGTGCCACACCGGAAATGATCGCCGCGGCCTTCAGCGCCTCCTGGATGGTTTCCCGGCTGACCCCGGCTTCACGCAACGTGTGCTCGTGAGCGGCCACGCAGTCGGGACATCCGTTGATCGACGAGACCGCGAATGACCACAGCTCGAAATTCGCCTTCTCGACACCGGGGTTGGCGATGATGTTCATCCGCAGCCCCGCGCGCAGGTCGTCGTACTTCCCGTCCAAAAAGCCACGGCCACGGTAGAACACGTTGTTCATGCCCATGATCGACGCGGCCCCGAGGGCCGCGTTGTACGCGTCGGCGGACAGGACGTCGGCCGCCTCGGCGCCAATCTCGGCGAGCACCTGCGTGTTCCGGGTCGCCGCGGCGCCCGCCAGCAGGGTGCCCCACAGCTGCTCCTCGTTGAGCTCGGTCGTGCGCGTGATCGAGCCGAGGTTGAGCTTGAGGTCCTTGGCGTACTCCGGCAGCGCTTCTTTGAGGTTTTCTACGCTCATCTCGCCTCCTTGTCAGACCTTATGCGATGTCAGACCTTATGCGATCAGGCCCGGAATCAGGCCGACTGCTTGAGCAGTTCGGCGGCGTCCAGCGTGGGATCGCCCTTGCGCCAGTTGCACGCGCACAACTCGTCGGACTGCAGTGCGTCCAGGACGCGCAGCACTTCCTCGACGTTGCGGCCCACGGAACCCGCGGTGACCGAGACGAACTGGATCTCGTTGTTCGGGTCGACGAGGAAGGTCGCTCGGTCCGCCACGCCGTCCGCGTTGAGCACACCGGTACCCAAGCTCAGCTCCCGCTTGATGTCCGAGAGCATCGGGAAGGGCAGCTTCTTCAGGTCCTCGTGCTGTGCACGCCAATTGAAGTGCACGAACTCGCTGTCGATCGACACGCCTAGCACCTGCGCGTCGCGATCTTCGAATTCGTCGTTGAGCTTGCCGAAGGCGGCAATCTCGGTCGGGCACACGAAGGTGAAGTCCTTCGGCCAGAAGAACACCACGCGCCACTTACCCGCGTGGTCCTCGTTGGTGATTGTGGTGAAGTAGTCCCCAGGCTGCTTGGCGTCGACCTTGGACAGATCGCCCGCGATCAGCGCAGTGAGCTCGTAGGCGGGGAACTGGTCGCCGATGGTCAGCAGAGGCATATCGCTCCTTGTCTGGATTCGTTCAAGATTAGGATTTCTTCCACCATGGTGCCGTGCGACCGAGTTGAAGTAAAGGTGATATTTCCCACTAGACTTATCGGTATGTCCGATAAGAGTTATCAACCGACCATCGCCGGCCTGCGCGCCTTCGTCGCGGTTGCCGAGAAGCGTCAATTCAGCAGTGCAGCAACCCTTCTCGGGGTAAGCCAGTCAACGTTGTCGCAGGCGCTGGCGGCGTTGGAAGCCGGGTTGGGCACCCAGCTGGTGGAACGCTCTACCCGGCGCGTCTTTTTGACAACGGAGGGCAGGCAACTGCTGTCGCGCGCCCAGGCCGTCGTCGAAGCGGCGGACGCGTTCAGCGCCGCGGCCGCAGGTTCGTCCGACCCGCTGCGGGCCGGTATGCGGCTGGGTCTGATACCCACGGTGGCGCCCTATGTGCTGCCGACGGTGCTGGCCGGCGTTGCCGAGCAACTGCCGGAGCTGAAGCTGCGGGTGACCGAAGACCAGACCGAACGGCTATTGGCGGTGTTGCGGGAGGGCGCGCTGGACGCGGCCCTGATCGCCCTGCCCGCCGAGGGGTCCGGCCTCACCGCGATCCCGATCTATGACGAGGATTTCGTACTGGTCCTGCCTCCGGACCATCCGTTGGCAGGCAAGCGCCGGGTGCCGGCCACCGCCCTGGCCGACCTGCCGCTGCTGTTGCTGGATGAGGGCCACTGCCTGCGCGACCAGGCACTCGACGTCTGCCATAAGGCGGGTGTGCGAGCGGAGCTGGCCAATACCCGGGCGGCGTCGCTGGCCACCGCCGTGCAATGCGTGACCGGTGGCCTGGGCGTCACGCTCATTCCACAGAGCGCGGTTCCGGTCGAGGCCTCCCGAAGCCGCCTGGGCCTCGCGCAGTTCGCCGCACCCCGCCCGGGCAGGCGGATCGGTTTGGTTTTCCGATCGTCGAGCGGGCGCGACGAGTCCTACCGCCGGCTGGCCGGGCTCATCGGCGAATTGATCAGCAGCCAGCACCCGGTACGGCTGGTGAAGTAACCGCGCGCCGACTGTAGGTTCTGCGTATGGAGAAGGTCATCGCCGTGCTGAGGCGTGCCGAGCCGGATGACGCGTGGTGCGCCCGGCAACGCGGCCACGTCGCCGACGCGTTGCTGCAACTGGGCGTCGCCGGGCTGCAGATGAACGTTCGTGACAGCGCCGTGCGTCATTCGCTGATGACACTGACGACGTTGGATCCGCCGGTGGCCGCGGTGGTGAGCATGTGGACGCAGCAATGCTACGGCGACCAGACGACTGCGGCACTCAGATTTCTCGCCCAGGAATGTGAGCAGCTGGCCGCGTACCTGGTGACCGAATCGGTCCCACTGAGCGCCCCCGCCGTCGAGTCCGCTGCTCGCACACCGGGTTTGGCCAACATCGCACTGCTGCGCCGGCCCGACGGCATGGATCAGCCAACCTGGCTGAACCGTTGGCAGCGTGACCACACGTCGGTAGCCATCGAAACGCAGTCGACGTTCGGTTACACCCAGAATTGGGTGGTGCGCGCGCTCACCCCGGATGCACCGGGAATCTCCGGCATCGTCGAGGAGTTGTTCCCGCAGGAGGCCATCACCGACCTCAAGGCTTTCTTCGGAGCCACCGATGACGACGACCTACAGGACCGATTGGGCCGAATGGTCGCCAGCACAACTGCATTCGGTGCCAACGAGAACATCGACACCGTGCCAACCAGCCGGTACGTATTCGAGACACCGTTCCGGGATTGAGGACCGCTCATGACAACACTCGACGAGGCAGTCGCGCTGGCCAAGGGAGAAAGCGGCCTGGCGGTGATATCGACCGTTCGCGCCGACGGGACGGTGCAGGCTTCGCTGGTCAACGTGGGCTTGCTGGCGCACCCTTCGAATGGCGACCAAGTGCTCGGCTTTACCACGTACGGGAGAGTCAAGCTGGCCAACCTGCGTGCCCGGCCGCAGCTGGCGGTGACTCTCCGCAACGGATGGCAGTGGGCGACCGTCGAGGGCCGCGCCGAACTGGTCGGCCCAGACGATGAGCAGCCCTGGCTGACCGAAGCGGATCAGCTGCGGTTGCTGCTCCGCGAGGTGTTCACCGCCGCGGGCGGCACCCACGACAACTGGGACGAGTACGACCGGGTGATGGCTTCCGAGCGGCGCGCCGTGGCGCTGATCGCCCCAACCCGCGTCTACAGCAACGGCTAGCCTCGTTAGGCTGCTGGCGTGACGCTGCAGATCGATGACGAAAAGCGGGTGCGCACCCTCACGCTGAATCGGCCCGAGGCGCTCAACGCGTTCAACGAGGCCCTCTACGACGCCACGGCCGAGGCGCTGCTCGCCGCCGCCGACGATCCCGAGGTGGCCGTCGTGCTGCTCACCGGCGCGGGTCGCGGCTTCAGCGCCGGCACCGATCTGGCCGAGATGCAGGCCCGGATCACCGACCCCGGCTTCACCCCGGGTAAGCACGGCTTCACCGGACTCATCAACGCGCTCAGCGCGTTTCCCAAGCCGCTGATCTGCGCGGTGAACGGCGTCGGCGTCGGAATCGGCGCCACCATCCTCGGCTACGCCGATCTTGCGTTCATGTCGTCGACCGCCCGCCTGAAATGCCCGTTCACCAGCTTGGGCGTGGCGCCCGAAGCGGCTTCGTCATACCTGCTGCCCCAGCTGGTGGGCCGGCAGAACGCGGCCTGGCTGTTGATGTCGTCGGAGTGGGTCGGCGCCGACGAGGCGTTGCGCATGGGCCTGGTCTGGCGCGTCTGCGAACCCGACGAGCTGTTGGCAGAGGCCCGCCGCCACGCCGAAATCCTTGCCTCCCGGCCTATCTCGAGCCTGATGGCGGTCAAGCACACGATGATGGAGCCGGTCCGCCCGGAGATCGTGGCCGCCACCGCACGGGAAAACGCGCACTTCGCCGAGCTCATGGGCGCGCAGGCCAATGCGGATGCCCTGGCCGCCTTCAACAAAAGCTGACGCGACGAAAACTGACTCAACGAAAACTGACGCGACAAAGCTGATAACAAGCGCTGACGCGGGAGCTAAGCGGACTGCGCCGTCTCCAACTCCGCCGACGCGGCGAGGATGGCACGCAACGTGCGCCGGCAGCGGCCGCAGTCACCGCCGGCCCCGCACGCGGCGGCGATCTCTTTGGAGGTCGACGCGCCCTGCGCGACGACATCGCTCACGGTCTGGGTGGTGGCCCCGACACACAGGCACACGTACATCAGCGCACCTCCCGCACGTCGGCATCCCTTCGTCGAAAACCCGGCCCACTTGTTAGCGGAGTCTAACCTAAGTTCGTTAGCGAAGTCTAACCTAATTAAGGGTCTGCTTACCCTCTTCAGCCGCCAGTGAGCGCAGCCAAACCTTGCTAGAACAATGCCCGCGGGCGTGGCAAAGTGCTGCTAGAGCCCGGGTTTGTGCGCTCCAGCCCAGCGCACCCCCCGCGGCCACACAAGACAAGCCGCTCACACCACGAGGAGTGCCCATGCAAGGCGATCCAGAAGTTTTGCGGCTGCTCAATGAGCAGTTGACCAGCGAGCTCACCGCGATCAACCAATACTTCCTGCACTCCAAGATGCAGGACAACTGGGGATTCACCGAGTTGGCTGAGCACACCCGGGCCGAGTCGTTCGACGAGATGCGACACGCCGAGGCGATCACCGACCGCATCCTGCTGCTCGACGGGCTGCCGAACTACCAGCGCCTTTTCTCCCTGCGCATCGGGCAGACGCTGCGCGAGCAGTTCGAGGCCGACCTGGCGATCGAATACGAGGTGATGGATCGGCTCAAGCCGGCGATCATCCTGTGCCGGGAGAAGCAGGACTCCACCACCGCGACCCTGTTCGAAAGCATCGTGGCCGACGAGGAAAAGCACATCGACTACCTCGAGACACAGCTCGAGTTGATGGACAAGTTGGGCGTGGAGCTGTACTCGGCGCAGTGTGTGTCGCGTCCACCCAGCTGAGCGGGCCGCGGGCGAAATAGGTAACGTCGGCGGAGTATGACGGGCTCGAGAGCACCGACCCAAACTCCGCCGTCGTCCGGCCCACCGGCCAGTGGCGAGCTGATCACCCCACAACGGCGCAACCTGATCTTCATCGCCATCGTGCTCGGCATGCTGCTCGCCGCGCTGGATCAGACCATCGTCGCGACCGCGTTGCCGACCATCGTCGCCGATCTGCGCGATGCCGGCCACCAGTCCTGGGTCGTCACCAGCTATCTGCTGGCGTCCACCGTTGTCACCGCGCTGGTCGGCAAGCTGGGCGACGTGTTGGGCCGCAAACGCGTATTCCAAACCGCCATAATCTTTTTCGTTATCGGCTCGATACTGTGCGGACTGGCGCAGTCGATGGCCATGCTGGTGGGCGCGCGTGCCCTGCAGGGCATCGGCGGTGGGGCGATCACCGTCACGGCCAGCGCGCTGATCGGCGAGGTCGTTCCACTGCGGGAGCGCGGCCGATACCAGGGCATCCTGGGTGCGGTCTTCGGCGTCACCACCGTCATCGGTCCGTTGCTCGGCGGGTACTTCACCGATTACCTGACCTGGCGATGGGCATTCTGGGTCAATGTGCCCATCTCGGTGGTCGTCATTTTCGTTGCGGCAGCGACGATTCCCGCACTGGCCGCCGCCGCCCGGCCGGCCATCGACTACGCAGGCATCACGTTCGTCGGCCTCGGCGCCGCGGGCCTGACGCTGGCCACCAGTTGGGGCGGCACGCTCGACCCGTGGGGGTCGCCGACGATCATCGGCCTGTTCGTCGGCGCCGCCGTGGCGCTGGGCGTGTTCGTGGCGGTGGAACGTCGCGCCGCCGAACCGATCCTGCCCATCCGGCTGTTCACCAACCCGGTGTTCACCGTGTGCTGCGTGCTGTCCTTCGTGGTGGGCTTCGCGATGCTGGGCGCGATGACGTTCCTGCCGACCTACATGCAATACGTCAACGGGGTTTCGGCGACCACCTCGGGACTGCGCACGCTGCCCATGGTGCTCGGGATGCTGGTCACCTCGACCGGCAGCGGCACCATCGTCGGCCGGACCGGCCGCTACAAGATCTTCCCGGTGGCCGGTACCGCGCTGATGGCGCTGGCGTTTGTGTTGATGTCGCGGATGGAGCCGTCCACGTCCGCGCTGATCCAGTCGCTGTATCTGGTGATCCTGGGCGCCGGCATCGGCCTGTCCATGCAGGTGCTGATCCTGATCGTGCAGAACACGTCGAACTTCGAAGATCTCGGTGTGGCCACATCGGGCGTGACATTCTTTCGGACCATCGGAAGTTCGTTCGGCGCAGCCATTTTCGGCTCATTGTTCGTGAACTTCCTGGACCGCCGGATTGGTCCGGCGGTGGCGGCGAGCGGCATGCCGCCCAGCGCGGTCGGCTCACCCGGCGCCCTGCACCGCCAGCCTCATGACGTGGCGGCGCCCATCGTGGCGGCCTACGCGGAGTCGCTCACCCAGGTGTTCTTCTGGGCGGCGCCGGTCGCCGTGCTCGGCTTCGTGCTGGCACTGTTCCTGCGCGAAGTCCCGCTGCGCGACATCCACGACAGCACAGTCGATCTCGGCAATGCTTTCGGAATGCCGACCACCGAGACGCCGGATCAGATGCTGGAGAACGCGATCGCGCGGATGCTGCGCGGGGAGACCGGTATGCGGTTGCGCAGCATCGCGATGCGGCCCGATTGCCGGCTCGACGTCGCCGGGCTGTGGGGAGTTCTGCGGATCAATCGCTACACGCAGATGTACCGGACCGCCCGGCTCACCGACATCGCCGACTACCTCCGGGTGCCGTTCGAGGTTCTCGAACCCGTTTTCGCGCGCCTGGTGTCCACGGGATATGTGCAGCGCGACGGCGAGCGGATGTGGCTCACCCCGGCCGGGGACCAACAAGTCGGCTACGTGCACTCCCTGCTGCTGGCGTGGCTGGTCGACAAGCTTGCCCGGTCGCCGGGCTTCGAGGGCCGCCCCGATCGCCGCGCGGTGGAGGCCGCGCTGGACCGCGTCGCGCATCGCGTTCTGGCCCAACGCGATTGGCACGACGAGCAACCCACCATGGCGATCCCGGCCGCCGCTCGCTGACCCGCGCCATCAGGGATTGGCCGACATCCGCTCAGGGCGACTCGGCGCGGGCGTACCATCGCGCCATGAGCCGAATCGGAACATTTGCTGACGACGACCTGGCCGGCTGGTTCGCGAAGTCTCCGGACATCGGCGGCGCGCTCGGCGGCTTCAGCCAGGCGGTCTACACCAAGAATCGGTTGCCGTTGCGCACCCGCGAGCTGGCCCGCGCCGTCATCGCCCACCGCAACGAGTGCGTCGTCTGCGTCAACACCCGTGACGAGGACGGACCCGCCGCAGGCGTCGACGAGGAGCTATACGACCACGTCCACGAGTGGCGCACCTGGCCCGGCTACAGCGAGCAGGAACGCCTTGCCGCCGAGTTCGCGGACCGCTTCGCCACTGAGCACACCGCGCTGCGCGACGACGAAGACTTCTGGCGCCGGGCACACGAGCAGTTCTCCGACGAATTGCTGGCCGACCTGGCCCTGTCCTGCGCGCTGTGGGTTGGCATGGGTCGGGTGCTGCGGACCCTCGACATCGGACAGGCCTGCAAGCTCACCATCCCCAGCCGCGCCTAGTCACCTGACGTCCGCGGGCAACAAACGGCGCCGCCGCCGGGTTGCGCTGGTACGCGACGACGGGCTGGGAGGGTGAGGACGTGAAGATTCGTTTCGGCGTCGGCCTGGGCGCCGACACCGCGCCGGGCCGGCTGGCCGCCATCGTCGATCACCTCGAGGCCGGCGGCGTGGACTCGCTGTGGTTTTCCGAACTGGTGTACTCCCCGGCGGTCGATCCGGTGGTCGGCATGGCGTATGCGCTCGCGCGGACCACTCGGTTGAAGGTGGGCACATCAGTGGCCGTGCTGCCGGGCCGGCATCCGGTGCTGGTGGCCAAACAGCTGGCGTCGCTGGCGGCGATCGCGCCCAAGCGGGTTCTTCCCGTCTTCGGTCTGCGCTCGGCAATCCCGGCCGAGCGCGAGGTTTTCGTGGTGCCCGACGGCGAACGCGCGGCGGTGTTCGACGAGTCGCTGCGGCTGCTGCGGGCGGCGCTGGTCGAGGAGTCGGCGACGTTCGCCGGCCGGCATTTCAGC
Organism: Mycobacterium sp. 94-17; assembly: GCF_035617725.1. NCBI lineage: Bacteria > Bacillati > Actinomycetota > Actinomycetes > Mycobacteriales > Mycobacteriaceae > Mycobacterium > Mycobacterium sp. 94-17. The sequence continues at coordinate 110,737 of NZ_JAPIYN010000009.1, read as the reverse complement.
GTCACCGGCGTGGCCGTCGCGCCGAAACCGACACCGCCGCTAGATATTTGGGTGGGCGGTTCGGCGCAGGCGGCGTTTCGGCGCATCGGCGCGCTGGCCGACGGCTGGCTGGGCAGCTTCCTCACCCCGGCCGAGGCCCGGGCCGGGCGCGAGGCGATCGAGCGGGCCGCCGAGCACGCCGGCCGCAGCATCGAACCCGACCACTTCGGCATCTCGCTGGGCGTGGCAGACGGTGCCGAAGTGCCCGCGGAGTACGCCGCGGCGATCCGCCGGCGTCGCCCGGACCGCGACCCCGGCGAGCTGATCGCCGCGGGCTGGGATCAGCTGCACCGACAGCTCGACGCCTACATCGACGCGGGGCTGACGAAATTCGTGATTCGTCCGGTGGGCGGCGGACCGATGGACGGCTTCGTCGATCGGTTCGTCACCGAACTCGTCGGCCGCCAGAACTAACGGCCGGCGTTTGCCTCCCAGGGGTAGCTCGAGGTGGGGAGAATGGCTGCCATGACCGGCACACCCCTCGCCGCCGCGGCCATCGCCCAGCTGGAGGCCGAGGGTGTCGACACCGTCATCGGGACCGTGGTGAATCCCGCCGGGCTCACGTTGGCCAAGACCGTGCCGATCCGGCAGACCAACACGTTCGCCGATCCCGGCTTGGGAGCCAGCCCGTCCTGGCACGCGTTCGCCATCGACCAGACCGGCATCGCCTTCACCGCCGAGACGGGCGTGGTGGGGGACCAACGTCTTCGCATCGATCTGTCCGCATTGCGCATCGTGGGCGACGGCCTGGCGTGGGCGCCCGCAACGTTTTTCTCGCAGCACGGCGCGCCGGTTGCCACCTGCAGCCGCGCCACGTTGCGGCGGGTCGAGGCCGCGCTCACCGAAGCCGGCATCGAGGCGTCGATCGGACACGAGATCGAATTTGTTCTGGTCGGCCCCGACGGCGGCAGGCTGCCGTCGACGTTGTGGGCGCAGTACGGTCTGGCCGGCGTGCTGGAGCACGAGGCATTCGTGCGCGACGTGATCGGCTCGGCGACGGGCGCGGGCGTCGGGGTCGAACAGATTCACCCCGAGTACGGCGCCAACCAGTTCGAGATCTCGCTGTCGCCGCAGTCCCCGGTGACCGCGGCCGATCAGCTGATCCTGATGCGGCTCGTCATCGCCCGCGCCGCCCGCCGGCACGGGATGCGCATCAGCCTGTCACCCGCACCCTTCGCCGGCGGCGTCGGATCCGGTGCACACCAGCATTTTTCGCTGGCGATGCCCGACGGGCCCCTGTTCTCGGACGGACCCGCGGCCCGGGGCATGACGGCGGCGGGGGAGAGCGCGATCGCCGGCGTGGTCCGCGGCCTGCCGGAGGCGCAAGGCATATTGTGCGGGTCGATCGTCTCCGGCCTGCGGATGCGTCCCGGCAACTGGGCCGGCGCCTACGCGTGCTGGGGAACCGAAAACCGCGAGGCCGCAGTGCGATTCGTTGCCGGCGGACCGGGAAGCCCACGCGGCGGCAACGCCGAGGTGAAGATCGTCGACCCGTCGGCGAACCCATACCTGGCCTCGGCGGCCATCCTCGGCCTCGCTCTGGACGGGATCACGTGCCAGGCGGCCCTGCCGCCGGAGACCACGGTCGACCCGGCCGTCCTGTCCGAAGCCGACCGTGAGCGTGACGGCATCGTGCGCCTGACCGACACGCAGGCCGAAGCGATTGCGGCACTTGATCGCTCGGAGTCGATGCGGCGCATCCTGGGCGATTCCGTGGTCGACATGGTCGTCGCGGTTCGCCGCCTGGAGCAGGAGCGCTACCGCGGCCTGGCGCCCGAGCAGCTGGCGGACAAATTCCGCATGGCCTGGAGCCTGTGACGGCACCGGCCATGGTTTCCGACACTCCCGCGCTGACCCGGCACGTCCGCGACGTCGCGCTGATCGACCAGCATGTCCACGGTTGCTGGCTGGCGCGCGGGGACCTGCAGCGATTCGCCAACGCGCTCAATGAGGCCAACACCGAGCCCGTGACCGATTCAGGTTTCGACTCTCAACTCGGCTTCGCGGTGCGGGCGCATTGCGCCCCCGTCCTGGGGCTGCCCAAACACGCCGACCCGCAATCATATTGGGAGCGTCGCAGCCAATTCGACGAGAACGAACTGGCGCGGCTGTTCCTGACGGCCGCCGGGGTGAGTGATTGGCTGGTGGACACCGGGATCGGCGGGGGCGGTGTCGCCGGGGCCGCGGACATGGCCCGGCTGTCCGGCGGTGGTGCGCGTGAGGTCGTCCGGCTCGAGGAGGTGGCCGAGCAGGCCGCACAGGCGCCGAGTGACTACGCGACGCGGTTCGAGGAGATCCTGCACCGGCGCGCGGCCGACGCGGTGGGCACCAAATCGATTCTGGCCTACCGGGGTGGCTTCGACGGCGACCTGAGTGCTCCACCGATCGCCGCGGTTACCGAAGCCGCCACCCGCTGGCGCGAAAGCGGCGCTACGCGTCTACAGGACAGGGTGCTGCTTCGGTTCGGGCTGCACCAGGCGCTGCGGCTGGGCAAACCACTGCAGTTGCACGTCGGGTTCGGCGACCGTGACTGCGATCTGATGAAGGCCAATCCGCTACTGCTGGTTGATTTTCTGCGGAACACCGCAGATGTCCCGATTGTGCTGCTGCACTGCTATCCCTACGAACGCGAGGCCGGTTACCTGGCCCAGGCATTCAACAACGTCTATCTGGACGGCGGATTGAGCGTTAACCACCTGGGGGCCCGGTCGCCGGCTTTCCTGGCCCGATTGCTGGAGATGGCGCCGTTTTCCAAGATCCTCTATTCGTCCGACGGCTTCGGCCCGGCAGAACTGCATTTCCTGGGTACGGTCCTGTGGCGCAGGGGCATTGAGCGGGTGCTGCGCGATTTCGTGCACCGCGGCGAGTGGAGCGAGGCGGACGCCATCCGGGTGGTCGACCTCATCGCCCGGGAGAACGCCGCGCGCATCTACCGCGTTTGACCCCCGGTGACCCCGGGGTATACCCCCGCTCATGGCGACCGCGCGGGGCGTCTTGGACTGGGCCCGGGACAAGGTCGTGTCGTGGGTGCCCAAAGCCGACCTCGATCAGCGGGATCCGGACTACATCCGCGACCAGCTGCCGGGAACCTGGTTGCTGGCGTCGTTCTATTTCAGGGCGGACGTACGGGGCTTGCACCGCATCCCGGCCGAGGGTCCGGTGCTGTTGGTGGGCAACCACAGCGGCGGCAACGTGCCGCCCGACACCTTCGTGTTCACCCTGGCCTTCTGCTCGTATTTCGGCGTCGAGCGGCCCTTCTACCAGTTGGCCCACAACCTCGTCGTCTCCGCGCCGCCGCTGGGCTGGCTGCGCAAGTTCGGCACCGTGGCCGCTAACCCCGAAAATGCCCGTGTCGCACTGGATTCCGGCGCCGCGCTGCTGGTCTATCCCGGGGGTGACTACGAGGTGTTCCGGCCCTCGTGGGAACGCCACACCGTCGACTTCGGCGGGCGCATGGGTTACGTCAAGCTGGCCCGCGAGGCGGGCGTGCCGATCGTCCCCGTCGCCAGCATCGGGGGCCAGGAAAGCGCCCTTTTCCTCAACCGCGGGCAGTGGCTGGCCAAGCTGCTGATGGCCGACAAGCTGCTGCGACTCAAGAGCATCCCGATCTCGCTGGCGCTGCCCTGGGGCGTCAACATCAGCGACCTGGCGGGGCACATCCCGTTGCCCACCAAAATCGTGATCGAGGTTCAGGATTCGATCGAGGTCGACGGCGACGATCAGGCGGTGCACGACAAGGTGATGGCCAGCCTGCAGGGCGGCGTCGACCGGCTGGCCGCCGAACGACGGTTCCCGGTGATCGGCTGATGCGCGTCGAACGCCGCTGCCTCATCGACGCCGACCGTTGCGCGGTATGGAAGATCGTCAGCGACCCGGACCGCTACCCGTCGTTCATGACGAACCTGGAGCGATGGGAGTCGGCGAACGACAAGCCGCCCGGCGTCGGCGCGCGTTACACCGTCCACTGGAAGATCGGCTCCGTACCCGTCGGCGGGGTGGTCGAAGTGGTCGAGTTCGACGACGGCCGCGACATCGCCTGGGTGGGTATCACCGGCGTGACGTTGCGCGGGCGGATACGGCTGCGCGACAGGGGCGACGGCCGTACCAACGTGACGTTCCGGCTGTCGTATCAGGCGCCAGGCGGATTACTCGGTTATCTCGCCGACCGGATCGCCGTGCGCCAGGTCGGACGCACGCTCGCGGAAACGCTGAAGCGCCTGCGCGCACTGGCCGAGTCGTAGCCGAATAACGTGAAAATTGGTGTGCGATAGCGCGATTGAATCCTTGAAATGTCAGACCAGCGCCGAAGCGTCGAACACCCAGCTGGTGTCGCCGGTCGCCAGGTTTTCAAAATGGTTCGGGGGAGCGAAGGCAACCAGGCTGTTGAAGTCCCAATAGTCTTTCCACACAGTCACCTTGCCGTCGATGACCTTGTGGACCGTCACGAATCGCAGCACACCCTGCTCCCCGCTGGCGAACGTCCAGGTCTCGGAATGCTCGTAGAGCACGTCGGATCCGTTGGACACCAGCGCACCGGGATGGTTCTCGTAGCCGGCCAGCTGCTCGAGACCCACCTTGAGGCGTTTGACGATGTCCTGCGGGCCACGCGCCGCCAACGCGGGGACCGGCATGTCGACATAGAGGCAGTCGTCGGACAGGAAGGTGGTGATCGCCTCCCAGTCTCGGCGCGAAAGGGCCTGCCACAGCCCACGCACCACGTCTTCGACCGCGACCATAGATACCTCTGTCATAGCGGCAAATAAACTCTGTTGCCGCCACGGTGTCAACCGGCGGCCGTCGATCGGGGTCGGCGCGGGTGCGGTGGCCAGAGCGGTGACCCAGGCGCAGCCGCCGCGCCGATGGCAGACCGATATCGCCACGCCTGCACCAACCCCCGCGCCTGTCGAGTACCTCGCTACGCATTGCCCGGCGCCGAGCAGCTGCCATGATGTTGGCAGTGGTGGTGACCATCGCCGTCCTCGTTTGTGTGGTGGGCAGAACGGAGCATCCATGTCTGATCCCCAACCACCGGTCGATCGCGGGGCGCGAAGCGCCGATGACGACAGCTATCTGTTGAATTCAGCCGGCACGGATGTCGAAATGGAAACCGCCCGGCTGCGCGAACTGCAACAAGCCAGTGATTCGTCCACCATCAGTCATCTCGACGCCATCGGGGTCGGCCCGGGATGGCGCTGCCTGGAGGTCGGAGCCGGTGCAGGTTCGATCGCTCGCTGGCTTGGGAGCCGGGTAGGCCCGACGGGATCAGTACTGGCCACTGACGTCAACATAGGCCGCCTGGGCAATCTCCCCGGCAATGTCGAGGTGAGTCGACATGACATCAGGAACGAGGAATTGAAGCCGGCGGCCTATGACCTCGTGCACTGTCGTTTCGTCCTGATGCATCTCGCGGACCCCGCTGCCGCATTGAACAAGATGACAGCGGCCCTCGCACCCGGCGGCTGGCTCGTTGTGGAAGAAGGCGACTTCGGGCTCGTCGAATTCTCCGGTGCGCCGGAGTCCGCCCGGGCGACGGAAATCGTGCGCACGCTGCATGCGCAGTGGGCAGCCGCGGGCATCGTCAACAGCTACTTCGGCCGGCGGCTTCCCGGGCTGGTTCTTGCCCTCGGCCTGGAATCGTTCGGCGTTGACGTCTCTACGCAGACCGGGAGGCCCGGCCAACCTGCGCACGAGGCGACGCGCCTGGGCTGGCCCAACATTCGCGCTGGATTCGCAGCGACCGGCACTTCCGAGGACGACCTACGTTGCGTCGACGCCGCGGTCGCCGACTCCGGCTTCGTCATCGGTATCACCACCGTCGGCGTCTGGGGCAGGCTGCGACGGTGATCTGCCCGCGGTGCCACTGCATTGGCGCGGTTTCAGGCGTGAATCGGCAAGAATTGCCGGACTCAGCCGCTGAGCGCTAACCGTCCACCGCGGCCATCGAACGGGCCGGCCCCAGATTGACCGGCAACGACGACCATCCACGCAGCACCCGGGTTTCGCGCCTGGATCCGGCGCCCGCCGCGCGCACCTCGGGGAAGCGGTCGAAAAACGTGCGCAGTCCGACTTCGCCCTCGGCACGGGCGAGGGCCGCACCCAGGCAGAAATGCCTGCCGCCGGAGAAGGCCAGATGCCTTCCGGCGTTGTCCCTTTCGATGTCGAAGCGATGCGGGTCGGCGAACACGGCCGGATCCCGGTTGGCGGCGGCCAGATATACCAACACCAGGTCGCCGGGGCTCAATTGCCGGCCGGCGATCTCGACGTCGTTGAGCGCTACCCGCGCGGTCAGCTGCACCGGCGATTCCAGCCTCAGGATCTCTTCCACTGCGTTGGGCCACAACTCGGGACGCCGTCGCAGGGTGTCGAGGTGCTGCGGCGAGTCCAACAGCATGCGAATGCCGTTGCCGAGCAGATTCACCGTGGTCTCGAAACCGGCGGCCAACACCAGGCCCGCGATCGCCTGCAACTCCTTCTCGTTGAGATGCATTTCCGCAGAGCCACTTTCGGCGGTCTGGATCAGCTGACTCATCAGGTTGTCGCTGGGGTCCATGCGTAACTGCCGCAGGTGCTCGCTCAGCCACGAGCTGAAGCCGCCGATCCCTTCCTGCACGCTGCGGTACTGCCGCCACGGCAATCCGATGTCGAGACTCGGCGCGGCCAGCTCACCGAACTCCAGGACACGCCGCCGCTCCGACTCGGGCACACCGAGGATGTCGCTGATGATCGAGACCGGTAGTTGCGAGCAGTATCGGCCGACGATGTCCACCACACCCGACTCGCCGGCCAGCCGGTCCAACAGCTCGGCGGCCGTCTGCTCGACGCGGTCTCGCAGCGTGGTGACCTCCCTCGGGGTAAACACCGCCGATACCGTCTTGCGGTAGCGGGTGTGGTCGGGCGGCTCAACGGCCAGGAGCGACGGGGCCCGCAGCGGATGCAGGAAGTCGTCACGGGTGCGGCGCTCCAGCCACCGCAGCGGCGCCGGCAGATTTGCCCCGAAGATCAGCACCCGGAAGTCATCGGACCGCAGCAGCACGTGGGCGAGCGCGTGATCGGCCGTCAGATAGGCGACGCGGCCCTTCACCAGCTTGCCGCCGGCGCGGACTTCGTCGTAGTACCGCACCGGGTCGGCGGCCACCGCCGGATCGGCGATCAGCCGGGCCTGCACGTCGCCCCGCCGGGCCCCGAGCGCCGCGGCGCCCCGGATGAAGCCGTGCATCGCGAGCCAGTGCAACCGTTCCCTCACTGGCGCCTCCCTTGCTCAGGTGTGGTTTCGAGCCTAATGGCGCGGACCGCCCCGAGAGTCAGCACTGCGCGACGATCTTGAAGTCGGTGGTCACCACTTTGTTGGGGTTGCTGGCGCTGATGCCGTACGCGCTGCCCGTGATCGTGTACGCGTCGTTGGCCAGATCAACGCGCGCGTCTCCCACGCCGCCTTGCCAAAAACTGCCGGTGAAGCCGTCGATGTTGCGAATCTTCACCCACTGCGGCATCACCCGCTGACCGCTGAGCAGCACCACCGCTTCGACCCCGCCGTCGCGGTCGGGGATGGTGATGGTCCGATACATCTGGTCTTGCCGGCATGCCGGGGGACGCGTCGTATGGGTGGCGCCGTCGATGGTCAGCCGGGCGGCCCGGCGAGATGTGGTCTGCGCCGAGCCGCACCCCGCGACGCCGACAACGACCGCCGCCATGGTCACAGCGACCGTGAGCAACCGAGTGCGCATCAACCGTGCTCCTTAATGCCGCTTCGGCGCCAGCGCCGGTAGGGACTTGACGATGCTGCGTCGCACGAGTTCCGGACTCAGACCCTTGAACAAGTCAATCAGGCGAATGCCTTTCGGTACATACCAATGCAGCCGTTTGTCATGGTGGTAGGCCTGCCACGCCGTCTCGGCCACGCTGCTTGCCGGTACCAACCGGAACATGCCCTTCTTGGGCGCGGCGGCGCGCAGTTGCTCGGCCGTCATGGGCGCGCCGCCGCCGGAGTGGTTGGGCGTCGTGGTGAGGATGGCGGTGTCAATCAGCCCGGGGAGTACGTCGGCGACGCGCACCCCGTGTCGCTGCCACTCCACACTCAGCGCCTCGGTCAGACCTTTGACCGCGTGCTTGGTGGACGAGTAGACGGCCAGGCGCGGCATGCCATAGGTCCCCGAGGACGACGACGTCGAGAACATCAGGCTGCCGGGCGTCTTCGTCAGGTACGGCAGTGCGGCGTATGCACCCGTGAGTACCGCTTTGAAGTTCACGTCGACGACGCGCATCGCGGCGTCATAGGGCACGTCCTCGAACCAGCCGGATTCGCCGATACCGGCGTTGTTCCACATCATGTCGAGCCCGCCGCCGCCGTTGCCGGCGCAGAAATCGGCCAAGGCGCGCTCGAGTGCCGCCTTGTCCGTGACGTCGACGACGTGGGTCCACAGGCGATCGCCGCCGAGTTCGGTGTTCAGGGTCGCCAGGGCGTCGTCGTTGCGATCGACCGCGCCCACGCGCCAACCCTTGGCGTGGAACAGCTTTGCCCCCTCGCGGCCCATGCCGCTGCCCCCGCCGGTGATGAAGACCGATTTCACCGGCGTCAGCCCGCCTCGACCACGTCTTTGATGCGGTTGAGCGTCTTGGTCATGTCGCGGATGTTGCGGCGCTTGCGCAGAAAGCCGCCGAACAGCCAGTACACGCCCAGCCACGGTGCCGGGTTGAGCCGAAACGACTCGGTGACGTCGGTCCCGTCGCCACTGGGCGCCAGGCGGTAGTGCCAATTGTTGACCGCACGGTCACCGAGGAGCACCGTGAAGCCGAATTCGCGTCCGGGATCGCACGCGGTGACCTTGCATGTCGTCCAATACACCGGCCCCATCTCGTTGCGTTTGACGTGGCCGCGGAATTTCGCGCCGAGGGCCGGGCCGGTCGCATCGCCCAGCCACTCGGCTTCGAACACTTCCGGAGAGAATTTCCCGGTGTTGCGGACGTCCGCGATCAGATCCCAGATCTTGGCGGCAGGCGCCGCCATGTGAACAGTCGCCGAACCTTCCATGGGCTGATCCAAACACAGCCACGCGGCCGGTCATAGAGCCCAGGTGCGTTTCATCAGTGCGGGACGGCCGCCTGGATCAGTCCGTTGATGATCTGCTTGATGCCCTGGGCCGGGTGGGAGTACCAGCCGATCGGCAGGCCCGAGTTGGCGCCGCACTTGGGCCAGGGCTCCACGCCCTCCTCGGCGAAAACCCGGTTGGCCACCGCGATCTGCTGCTCGCGGGATGCGGCAGCGGGGTTGCCGACGCCGCCGTAGCGGGCCCAGGTGGCCGGTTTGAACTGCAGTCCACCGTATTCGCCGTTTCCGGTGTTGGCTTGCCAGTTGCCACCGGACTCGCATTGCGCGATCGCGTCCCAGTTGGGGGCGGGGGCCGCGTTCGCCACACCCGTGGACGAAGTCATCGACGCTGCAACGAACCCGCCGACCACTATGGCCTTGACGAGAGGCTTGCAGAGAACTTTCATGTCCAGGATTTCGGCGCGTGTGGCCAAAGCGTTACCCATTTGAAAATGGCGCGAGATATGCCGCCTATCTGCGAAAATCGCCTTTTTCGCAGGCCAAATGGGACGGTTAGAAATCGGTGAGGAAAAAGTAAATTATCGCTGGCAGTAGGACCGCGTCGCCGATGACAGCGCCTGTCCGTAGAGGTCATCGAGCTGACGGGAGCGGATGACATCTCCCGTCGCGGCGTCGAGTTGCGCGGCACAGTCCGGCGAGTGCAGCAGGCCCCAGTTGGCCGCAATCTGCGCCTGCATCGTCTGGTTCAGCGTGTCGATCGCTGCGCGCGACACCGAGAGGTCCGGCGCGTCCGTCGGGGCGCTTGCCGGATTGAGCTTCCAGGACGCGAACCGGCTGTATTCGATGGCTTCGGTCGCGTTGATCTGGTCACCGAAAATCCTTGTGACGTAGTCGCGGTCGTTGTGCGCGGCGACGGCCTCGTCGCCCAGCCTGTCCAGCTCTTGCTGGACGCGGGCCGGATCTTCGACGGCGCCATGGGTGTTCCACTTGTAGGCGGCGACCGGATCGGCAATCTGCAGCCGCTGCGCGGCGGCGTCGATCAACGGCCCGAGGGGACTCGGGGAGTCGGCCCGGGCCGGCGCCACGAGCACCGCCAGGCTGCACATCACGGCGGGCACCGCCAGGAGGGGCGAGGAAACCCTACGGTGCATGACGACGATTCTGGCGCGCCCCGTGGTCCTGCATAAGTGATTTGGCGGGTGATTTGGTGCCGGACCGCAAATCAACCCGATAAACACTGCTGCGCCCGACGGAATCGTCAGGCGCAGCAGCGAGGAGGGTCCGGGCTTATCCGCCGCCGCCGGGCGTCGCGCCGAGGGTGCCCTGCAGGTCGGGCTTCATGGCGTTGAGCTGAGCTCCCCAGTATTCCCAGCTGTGCGTTCCGTTGGCGTTGAAGTTCCACACGGCGTTGTGGCCGCCGGCCGCGTTGTAGGCGTCCTGGAACTTCAGGTTGCTGCTGCGCACGAAATTCTCGAGGAATTCGGCCGGCATGTTCGCGCCACCGAGCTCGGACGGTGTGCCGTTACCGCAGTAGACCCAGAGCCGGGTGTTGTTGCCGACCAGCTTCGGGATCTGGATGGTCGGGTCGTTGCGCGCCCACGCCGGGTCGCTCGACGGGCCCCACATGTCGTTGGCCTTGTAACCGCCCGCGTCGCCCATTGCCAGACCGATCAGACTCGGACCCATGCCCTGCGACGGGTCCATCAGGGCCGACAGCGAGCCGGCGTAGATGAACTGAGCCGGGTGGTAGGCGGCCAGGATCAGCGCCGACGAACCCGCCATCGAGATGCCGACCGCGGCGCTTCCGGTGGGTTTCACACTCTTGTTGGACTGCAGGTACTGAGGCAGCTCGCTGGTCAGGAAGGTCTCCCACTTGTACGTCGAGCAACCGGCCTTACCGCAGGCCTGGTTGTACCAGTCGCTGTAGAAGCTGGACTGCCCGCCGACCGGCATGATGACCGACAGGCCCGACTGGTAATACCACTCGAACGCCGGGGTGTTGATGTCCCAGCCGTTGTAGTCGTCTTGAGCCCGCAGGCCGTCCAGCAGGTACACCGCGGGAGAACCGTTGCCGCCGCTCTGGAACTGGACCTTGATGTTGCGGCCCATGCCGGCGGACGGCACCTGCAGGTATTCGACGGGTAGACCCGGCCGCGAAAATGCGTTCGCCGTTGGCGCGCCGCCGGCAAGACCGATCAGGCCCGGCAGCGTGGCCGCTGCCGCTGTGCCGACCAAAAGCCGGCGCCCCCAGGCCCGGACCTTCTCGCTCAGATCTGTCATACCTGCCCCTTGTCGATGTGGTCAGTGTGATCGTGGTCTCAGAGAGAATTTACCGTGTGAGTCTGCGAAATGTCGATTAGGACACGAACGCGTCTCGTTTCGGCATCGCTATTCACGTCGACAATTTCGCCATCCGGGCGCAGCCGGGGCGGCGCCAGGCGACGCGTACCCGCTTTACCACCGGCCCAACCGCTCGGACGGGAAAGCGCCAGGCAGCACCCCGTCCGCGGCCGGGTCAGCGCCCAGGGCCAGGCGATACGCCGCGCAATACAAAACGCCGAAAAAGGCGGCCCGACCGGATTTCGGCGGGCAGCGTCACCCGGCGTCCACGTGTCGCCTGTTTGACCGTTTGACGGCGCCATCCGGACACCGCGACACCGGCAATTATTTTCCCCGCCGATAAAACGCTGTGACTTTCGCGCCCCGGGGCCACCGCCCGAATCTGCGCCCGTGTCACGGCCGCACCGCCGCTCGCCGGACCCGGCGGCGACGGGGGACCGGCCGCGGCCCCATCTCGCTGGCCATTCCGGGGCGATGCAAGGCCGGGGCAGCCGGACTCTCGCCGACCGCGTAGGCTCACCCGAAGCAAGCCGATGAAGACCACGCTATCCCGGGTCTGTTCCGGCCCTCACGAATCACCGCACCTGCGGCTTTCTGGTGCGCGCGGTGGCTGAGGGCGTCGGAGACGCGGGACCGATTGGGGCATAGATTTGGACACGGTTCTTGGCCTATCAGTGACGCCGACCGCCGTTGGCTGGGTGCTCGCCGAAGGACACGGCGCAGACGGCACCATCCTGGATCACCAGGAGCTGGCACTGCCCACAGGCCACGGCATGCGCGCCGTGGGCACCGCGGAACAAGTAGTCGACGAGATTCTGCGCGTGGACACGGCGGCGGCCGCAAGCGATCGCCGGCTGCGGGTCATCGGAGTCACCTGGAACGACGACGCGTCCGCGCAGGCGGCACTCGTGCTCGAGGCGTTGACCGACGCGGGATTCGACAACGTGGTACCGATCCGGTTCCTGGAGGCCGTCGAGACGCTGGCTCAGGCCATCGCGCCCGTCATCGGCTACGAGCAGACCGCGGTCTGCATCCTCGACCGTGACTCGACGACCGTCGTCATGGTCGACACGCACAACGGGGAGACGCAGACGGCGACCAAGCACGTGCGCGGCGGCTTCGACGGTCTGACCCGCTGGCTGACCGGCATGTTCGAGCGCGACGGCTGGCAGCCGGGCGGTGTCGTGGTGGTGGGCGGCCACAGCGACATCGACGGGCTTTCCTGGCAACTCGAAAAGGCCCTGCCGATACCGGTTTTCGTGCAGTCGATGGTGCAGGTGACCATTGCGCGCGGGGCGGCGCTGTGCGCGGCCCGCAGCACGGAGTTCACCGATGAGCGGCTGGTGGAACACCTCAGCGAGCCCGACCCGGCGCCCGCCGAGAAGCGGCAGTGGTCCTACTCCGGCGCCGTGGCCGCGCTGGCCGCCGGCGCCGTCACCTTCGTCGGCTCGGTATCGCTCGCGGTGGGTATTCACGTGGGCCCGGCCGCCGGCGTCGCCGCCGCGCCCAGGCACGCTACACACCCGCCCACACCGCAAATCGCCGAGGCGGCCCCGGCTGCCGCGCCGCTTCCGGCCGCCCCGCCGACCAAGCCGGCGGCACCGCAGGCTCAGCCGCCTGCCGGGCAACCTGTTTCGGAGCCCAATGCTTCGGAAGAACAACCGGCCGCCGGCGGCGAGGGACAGTCGGACGGCGGTATTCGACGGCCCTACCTGACCCGGGTCCTCGAGCACATACCCGGTGACGCCGGCGACCCGGCGGTCGATTCGGCCCCGCGCGCGGCCGTGGACCCCCAGCCCTGATCCGACGCGATAGCGCTCAATCGTTATGGGCTCGAACCGCGGAGAAGGCCAACGAGACCTCGTCTGCGACTCGCACCGATCCCATCAGCAGCGAGTAGGGCCTGATACCGAAATCGGACTGACGGATGGTCGATTCCACCGACATCCGCCATGAGTCCCCGAGATCTTCGGTGCGCACCTCGACTACGTGGTCCCGCGTCTCTCCCCGGATATGGAGCGGGCCGGTCAGACGATAGCCGTCATCCGCCTTCTCGATGGTGTCTGCGCTATAGCGAATCTGCGGGAATCGACTGGCCGACAATGACTTCAGGGCGTTGGACCGCACGAGCGCCTTCTCGGCCCCCGACAGCCCCTTGACACCACCGTCGCCGCGCAGCACCTCGAACGAATCGGTCTCGACCGCGAGCTCTGCGCCGACGGGACGAGAGCCGGCCCAGCCCACCGTGGTCCGCCATCGCGTCATCGCGATGGTGAGACGATGGCCCATCCGTGCCGCCCTGCCGGCAACGCCGGTGTACAGCAACAATTCACCGTCGGCCGGGCCGATCGTCCACGTCGGATCCTTGCGGGAAGTCACCAGACCGACTGTGTCACATGGTCAACACGGTGCGGTAATGCGCCCGGCCTTCCGCCAGGGCCGCATAGCCCTCCGCGGCTTGCGACAACGGCAGTTCCTCGATCCACGCCCGCACGCCGGACAGGACTGCGAAATGCATTGTGTCTTCGACTTCTTTCGCCGTTCCGGAGGGATGGCCGACGATGCTGACGCCCGGCGTGATCAGCTGCAGCGGGCTGATCGGCAACGGCTCGGGCGTGACCCCGATGGTGACCAGCTCACCTCGGGGGACGATGCCGCCGACCGTGGCGGCCATCGCTTCCGAATTGCCCGCGGTGGCCAGGACAACCGTCGCGCCGCCGAGGTCCTTCAGCGCTTCGGCGGGGTCGTCGGCCGTGGAGTCGATGTAGTGATGGGCGCCTAATTTTCGGGCATCCTCGGCCTTCGCGGTGCCGCGGTTGATCGCGATCGTCTCGAAGCCCATCGCCCGGGCGAACTGCACCCCGAGGTGGCCCAGCCCGCCGACACCGACAATCGCTACGCGGTCGCCGGGCAGCGCCTTGGTGTGCCTCAAGGCGTTATAGGTCGTCACGCCCGCACACCCCATCGGGGCGGCTTCGGCGTCCGATAGCTCCTGCGGAATTCGGGCCAGCGCGCTCACCGGGACGGTCACCGACTCCGCATATCCACCGGGATACTGCCAACTCGGCACCTTGCCGTTCTCGCAGTGTATGAACAAGCCCTTGCGGCATTGGTCGCAGCGATAGCAGCATCCGCCGAACCAGCCGACCGCGACGCGGTCACCGACTTCGAAATCCTGTACACCGTCGCCGATTTCGGCGACCTTGCCCGCGATTTCATGTCCGGGGGTCAGCGGCCACGACGTCCCGGGGAATCCGCCGTTGACGAAGTGCGCGTCGGTACCGCAGATGCCGCAGGCGGCGACCTTCAGTCGTACCTCGTCGCGACGGGGCGGTGTCGTTTCGGCGTCGACCAGCTCCAGGGCTGCGCCTGCGGACGGGACATGGACGGCTCGATGAGTGGGCATGTCCCTAGCCTGTCATCCGTGGGCGTGATGCGCGACGGGGCAGTTCTGGGCCCCGTTGGTGTGGTAGTCGACCTGCCAGTGCTTGATCCCGTTGAGCCAGCCCGACCGGAGCCGTTCGGGTCTGCCGACCGATTCCAGATCGGGCATGGCATCGGCGATGGCATTGAACATCAGGTCGATGGTCATCCGGGCCAGGTTGGCGCCGATGCAGTAGTGCGCGCCGGTACCGCCGAACCCCACGTGGGGGTTGGGATCGCGCAGGATGTTGAAGGTGAACGGATCGTCGAACACCTCCTCATCGAAATTAGCTGAGCGATAGACCATTACGACGCGTTGACCCTTTTTGATCTGAACGCCGGACAGTTCGTAGTCTTCCAGGGCGGTCCGCTGGAATGAGGTGACCGGGGTAGCCCACCGGACGATCTCGTCGGCCGTCGTGACGGGACGCTCGCGCTTGTACAGCTCCCACTGATCGGGGAAGTCGGTGAAGGCCATCATGCCCTGCGTAATGGAGTTGCGCGTCGTCTCGTTTCCGGCCACGGCGAGCAGGATGACGAAGAACCCGAACTCGTCGTCGGACAGCTTGTGCCCGTCGACGTCGGCCTGGATCAACTTGGTGACGATGTCTTCGCCGGGGTTCTGCGCCCGCTCGGCAGCCATCTGCATGGCGTAGGTGATCAATTCGACCGAGGCGCCCATCGCGTCGTTGCGCGCGAATTCGGGATCCTGGTCGCCCACCATTTCATTCGACCAGTGGAAGAGCTTCATGCGGTCTTCCTGCGGCACTCCCAGCAAACCGGCGATGGCCTGCAACGGAAGCTCGCACGAAACCTGCGCGACGAAGTCGCCGGAACCCTCGGCGGCCGCTTGGGCGACGATCTGTCGGGCGCGCACGTTCAGGTCGTCGCGTAACCGCTCGACGGCGCGGGGGGTGAAACCGCGGGAGATGATCTTGCGCAGGTGGGTGTGCTGCGGGGCGTCCATGTTGAGCAGCACGAATTTGCCGGTGTCGCGCTGCTCTTGCACGGTGCCCTCTTTGTAGCGGGGGAGGGCGGTGTTCTCCAGGCTCGAGAACACGTCGCTGCGCCGCGAAATCTCTTTGACGTCCTTGTGCTTGGACACCACCCAGAAGCCGCCGTCATCGAAGCCGCCAATGCCTTTCGGCTGTTCGTTCCACCAGATCGGGGCGGTGCGGCGCAACTCGGCCAGTTCTTCCACCGGGAGTCGCTCGGCGTGGATGTCCGGGTCGGTGAAGTCGAAGTCGGGAGGCAGATTGGGGACCCGCTTGACGGTTGGCTCGACGGTTGGCATGGCCCGCTCCTCGATGACGAAGTGGTCTAGTCGTCCATGTGCAAGGAAACCACTGCCGCACCTTGGTTGGGAAGCGTTGACGCAAGATCACCGGGGCCGAACTGGAACGTGTTCTCCACCGGCGGTTTCGCGCCGCGCGGCGGGCCCGCACCGGCGATCGCGGTCGCCGGCCGAAACGGCCTTGTGGCCGACCGTCCGACCGATATGCTTTGGTGCAGGTCACCGGTGACGACAGGCGGGGTAGACATGATTCGGGAACTGCTCAGCGCCGCTTCGATAGCGGGCATCACGATCGGCTTGGCACCGTGCGCGGCCGCCGGTTACGACGGCGACGTTCCGGGGATGAACTATCAGGCTTCGCTGGGCGCGCCGTGCGACAACTACGAGCGCTTCATCTTCGGACGAGGCCCCAGCGGCCAGGCCGAGGCCTGCCACTTCCCGCCGCCCAACCAGTTCCCCGCGGCCACCACCGGATACTGGGTGGCGTCGTATCCGCTGTATGGAGTCCAGCAGACCGGTGCGAAATGCCCGGGCTCACAGGCTGCCGCGCAAACTCCAGACGGACTTCCGATGTTGTGCCTCGGTGTCCAGGGATGGCAGCCCGGATGGTTTACCGGGGCGGGCTTTTTCCCGCCCGCCGGATGATCGTCGCGGCCATGAAGCCGGCCGCGAAGCGATGTGAGCCCGTCGCACCGCCCGTGCCCCGCTGGCTGCGCTTCGTGCTGGCCTCCGATCGCGCCGGGTCGGCGTGGTACATCGGCACCGGGTTTTTCTTCGCGCCGGTGCTCGCCGTGCTCTCGCCGTGGCCCGCAGTCACCGCAGTGCTGTGGGGGGTCATCGCGCTGGCGGGGCTGTGGCTGGGGCTGCTGGGCATCGCGATGGCCGTCGGTCTGGCGCGAATAATGCGCTCCGGGAAAGAAATTCCCGACGACTACTGGCGCTCGCTGGTTCATTACTGAGGCGCGACGCCGGCGAGAAGCGGCAGCCGCCCCCGTCTAGAGTCATAGCAACCGTCCTGCGATAAAAGGAGACTCGAGATGGCCTTCAATCCGAGAGATGCAGTCGACGCGGCGAGGGACATCGCGACCAACGCCGTCGAGAAAGCGTCCGACATCGTCGAACACGCCAGCGACATCATCCGCGGTGACGTGGCCGGCGGCGCCAGCGGCATCGTCCGGAACTCCATCGACATCGGCACCTACGCGCTCGACCGGACCAGGGAAGTGTTCACCGGTCACGACGACGACGTCGACGACGTCTAGGCGCGCCTAAACGGAGGCGGCCTCGTTGAGTTCGTCGAGGCGGCTGGTGGCTTCCAGGTATTCCTGCACCCAGCGTTCGATGACCGTTGCGGTCTTCTCCACCCTGGTGAACTGCCCGACCACCTGACCGACCGGGTTGAACGCCACGTCGACGGACTCGTTGGGGTACCTGTTGGTGGCTCGCACGGCCATGCCGGACACCATGTACTGCAACGGCATTCCCAGCGGCTTCGGGTTGTCCGGTGCCTCCCACGCCTCGGTCCAGTCGTTGCGCAGCATGCGGGCCGGCTTGCCGGTGAACGAGCGGCTGCGGACGGTGTCGCGGCTGCCGGCCTTGACGTAGGCCGCCTGTTGCACCGGGGTGTTCGAGGACTCCTCGACCATCAGCCATTGCGATCCGGTCCACGCGCCTTGCGCGCCGAGCGCCAGCGCGGCCGCGATCTGCTCGCCGCTGCCGATGCCGCCTGCGGCCAGCACCGGAACCGGGGCGACCTCCTTGACGACCTGCGGCCACAGCACGATCGAGCCGACCTCACCGCAGTGCCCACCGGCCTCGCCGCCCTGGGCGATGATGATGTCGACGCCCGCGTCGGCGTGCTTGCGAGCCTGCGAAGGTGAACCGCACAGCGCCGCCACCTTGAGTCCGGCGTCGTGGATGTGCTTGATCATCTCGGCCGGCGGAGTACCGAGCGCGTTGGCGATCATCTTCACCTTCGGGTGCTTGAGTGCCACCTCGACCTGGGGCGTGGCCGTGGCCTCGGTCCAACCGAGGAGTTGCAGGCTGTCACCGTCGCTGTCCTCGACCGGTACGCCATGGTCGGCGAGGATCTTCTTGCCGAAGTCGAGGTGCTCCTGCGGCACCATCTTGCGCAGCGTTTCGGCCAGTTCCTCCGCGGACAGGTGGGAGTCCATGCCCTCGTACTTGTTCGGGATCACGATGTCCACGCCGTAGGGGTGGTCGCCGATGTTCTCGTCGATCCAGTTGAGTTCGATCTCCAGCTGCTCGGGCGTGAAGCCGACCGCTCCGAGCACGCCGAACCCCCCGGCCTTACTGACCGCCACGACGACGTCGCGGCAGTGGGTGAAGGCGAAAATCGGGAACTCGATGCCGAGTTCGTCGCAGATAGGGGTGTGCATTACAACTCCTGGGAGCTCGCCGAATTGAAACGTGTTCTAGTTTATAACGTAGCTCACTGACGTGGCCAGCGGGTCCTGACCTGCGTCGTTTCACTACGATCCGTCGTGCATTTCAGATCACAGTGCTGTTTGCCACCCAGAGGATGAGAAACACGAGCATGCAGCCGGCGCAGACCAGATGGTCTCGGCAGATCGATCGCGCCAGGCGGGTCTGCTCGGACGGACTGTCCGCGCGATGGCCGAGCCGAACCGCATCGGGAACCGTGTGCGTCAACGCCAACATGGTCGGGATGCCCGCGAGCGGGGCCGAGGTCACCAGTAACCAGCCGGGATCGTGTCCGCGCGCCGCCTGCAGCACCAGCGTGCCCAGCAAGGTGAGCATGACGAGCGCGATGAGCCGGCTCATCGGCCGAGACGTGGTGGTCGCGCGGTGGTAGTACGCCGCGACGGACTCCAGCACCGCCTCCGGCAGTTCGGTCGCGGACTTCCGGTAGCGCAGAACCTGGACGTCGAACATCAGGTCCATCCACAAGATGGCGAACAGGAACCCGCCACAGGCCATGAGCAACGAGGCCATGGCACTCACCCACCTCTGATCCGTTCCGTGCGCCGCAGCGCCGTTGCCGCTTGGACTCATTGTTCTCGGGGACGCAAGAGGGCGCGGAGCTCCCGGTGGCGGCGGGCTGTTCCGCCGATGTGCCAGGTGGGAGAGCCCCGGTTGTGAGATTCTGCAGGGGTGTCCGCCGCTGCGGCTGCTACCCCCGCGGGGGTGGTGACGTTTCTGTTCACCGATGTGGAGGGTTCAAGGCGCCGGTGGGAAGCCGACGCCGACGGGATGCGCGAGGCGCGGAGCACGGCGGCTGGTTGTTCAAGCACACCGGCGACGGCGTCTGTGCGGCGTTCGGATCGCCAAGGTCGGCGGTGGACGCCACGGTGGCCGCGCAGCGGGCGATCGAGCTGCCGGTGCGCATGGGAGTGGCCACAGGCGAAGCCCAGCTGCGGGACGGCGACTACTTCGGCACGGCTTTGAATCGCGCCGCCCGCGTGATGGCCGCCGGCCATGGGGGTCAGATCCTGCTGACCGAGTCCACGGCGAGCCTG
Source organism: Mycobacterium sp. 94-17 (assembly GCF_035617725.1). Taxonomy (NCBI): domain Bacteria; kingdom Bacillati; phylum Actinomycetota; class Actinomycetes; order Mycobacteriales; family Mycobacteriaceae; genus Mycobacterium; species Mycobacterium sp. 94-17. Next base: position 91,095 of record NZ_JAPIYN010000009.1, on the reverse strand, counting down.
CTCAGCGGAGTTGGACTCATCGACCTGGGGCCGCGGAGATTGCGGGATTTGCCCACTCCCGTCGGGGTGTTCCAGGTGCGAGCCCCCGGGCTGCGGGTCGACTTCCCGCCACTGCGGGCACTCGATGTGACGCCGGGCAATCTCCGGTCCGCGGTCACCAACATCATCGGGCGCGAGTCCGAGGTCGACACTGTGGCACGGGCGCTCCGTGAACATCGTTTGGTGACGTTGACCGGTGCGGGCGGGGTGGGCAAGACCCGCCTGGCCTTGGAGGTGGCTTCGCGGCTGCGCGACGAGTTTCCCGATGGTGTCTGGTTTTTCGAGCTGGCCGCCGTGGCCGATCCGGCATCGGTGCCCGACGCGGTTGCAGCGATACTGGGTGTCACGCAGCAGCCGGGCAAGGGCGTGGCCGACAGCGTCGCCGCCGCGCAGGAGGGCAGAGTACGGCTGTTGGTGATCGACAACTGCGAGCATCTGCGCGACGCCGCCGCCGATTTGATCGAGGCCATCCTGGCGCAGTCGACGACCGTGGCGATCCTGTCCACCAGCCGCGAGGGATTGGGGGTCGTCGACGAGCAGTTGTGGGCGGTGCCCCGCTCGATGTCACCACGGGGGCCGACTCCGCCGGAGTGACGTTGTTCGTCGAACGCGCCCGCAGTGTGGCGCAACGATTCTCATTGGCCGGGGCGGACGACGCAGCGACCGTCGTGGACATCTGCCGACAACTCGACGGCATCCCGTTGGCCATCGAACTGGCGGCGTCGCGGATGGCGTCCATGACCCCGGGCGAGGTGCGCGACCGTCTCGGTCAGCGGTTCCGGCTGCTGGTCGGATCGGGTCGCGGCCTGCCACGCCACCAGACACTGCGCCACGCGGTGGCGTGGTCCTACGACTACCTCGACGAGGCGGAAAAGTCGCTGCTGGAACGGTGCTCGGTGTTCGCCGGGGGATTCGACCTCGAAAGTGCCTGTGCGGTAGCCGCATTCGAAGATGTCGATGACTACGTCGTCCTCGATCTCCTCGATGCCCTGGTACGCAAGTCGCTGCTGGTCGCCGACCGGTCGTCGGGGCGGACCCGGTTTTCGATGTTGGAGACGATCCGTCAGTTCGCCGAGGAGCAACTCATCGCCTGCGGCGAGGCGGCCGCAGCACGGGCCGCGCATGCCCGCTGTTTCGCCGGACGCGAACGCGACATCGCCGCGCTGTGGAACGGCCCCCGCCAGCGACAGGCGTACGACTGGTTCGCCGCTGAGTTGGCGAATTTGCGAGCCGCGTTCCGGTGGGCCGTCGACCAGGGCGATCTGGACGTCGGCGCCCCAATCGCGATACTTGCGGCGTGGCTTGGCTTTCAGACGGAGAACTACGAACCGATCGGGTGGGCCGAAGAGCTCATCGAGCCGGCGCGCGCTGTCAACCATCCCCGGCTCGCGGCCCTGTATGTGATGGCGTCCAACTGCTACATGGCCGGACGGGTCGACCCGGCTATCCACTACACGGAGGTCGCCGAGCGCGCGATCAGCGTTGGGAGCGAACATATCCCGTACGGAGCCGAAGGCTACGTCGGCGGGGCGTACGTCACCGTCCGCCAGCCGGATCGGTGGATTCGGTGGCTCCGCTCTCAGCTCGCACGCGGGCCGGACGACCACGCGTACATCACCGCGAACCTGCTCATCGCTCTGTCGGCAACCGGGGCTATCGACGAAGCGATGGCGGCCGCGGCCGGCCTGATCGATGCCGCCGAAGCCACCGGCAACCCGCAAGTGCTTTCCTCGGCGCTGCAAGGCTATAGCTTGGCCGTCAATGAGACCGACCCCCTCGGCTCGCTCGCCGCCATGCGCCGTGCGCTGGTGATCGCCCAAGACAGCGGCAACCGCGCCAATCAGTCACACATCGCGACCAACCTGTGCCGCGTCGAGGCCGAGCACGGCGATCCGCTGGCAGCCCTGGACTACTTCGCGATGGCGATCGCCAACTATCGCGACTCAGGCAACACCTACATGATCGGTGGCCCACTGGCGTCCCTTGCCACCTTCTTCGACCGGCTCGGACGATACGAGTCGGCGGCCACCATCGCCGGCTTCGCCGTCACAAGCCCTATCGCCGAACTTGCCCTCATGACAGGGTTCCACGCCGCGATCGAGCACCTTCGCGGTGTGCTCGGTGAGGTGAGCTACGAATCGCTCGCTCGCACGGGTGCGACGCTTACCACCACCGCCATGGCGACATACGCCTACGACCAGATCGACCAGGCCCGAACGGAACTCGAACAACGCGCGGGCCCCGTGGGCGACACGGCAGATCGAGGCTAGGGGCGTGTCCATGTTCACCGATGTGGAGTGTTGAAGCGTCGGCGGAAGGCGCCTGATGCCCACGACGACGTGTTGCGCCCGCCCAAGGCCCGCGGAGTGTAATCACTTGTGTCACTTAGGCTTCTCTGGTTTCAGCGCGGCGGTTTCTGTCGGTGGCTGGGCATAGTATTTCGAACATGAGTTCGGATGCTCGGGAAGACATCGATGCGGTGTTCGATGCCCTGGAATCCGACATGGACCGGCTCTGCGCGCTGTCGTTTGACGCCTTGACCACCCCCGAGCGGTTGCGGAAACTGGAACGCCTCGAAACGCTGGCACGCCGGCTGCGAGCGCCGAGTTATCAGTTGATCAATCAGGTTGGTGAGCAGGCGGATTCGGTGGAGTTGGGTGGCAGGTTGTCCTGGGCGCTGGCCGAGCGGCTGCACATCTCCCGCGCGGAGGCCGGGCGTCGCATCGCTGAGGCGGCCGATCTGGGTCCGCGGCGCGCGCTGACCGGTGCGCCGTTGGCGCCGGTGTTGGCTGCGACCGCGGCCGCGGTGCGTGACGGGGTGATCGGGGCCGATCACATCGTGGTGATCCGGCGATTTTTCCAGCAGCTGCCCGAGTCGGTCGATATCGAGACCTGCGCGCTGGCCGAAAAGCAGCTGGCGCACACCGCGGCCCGGTTTCGCCCCGATCAGCTGGCCAAGCTGGCCGCCCGGTTGCTGGACTGTGTGAATCCCGACGGCCGCTACACCGAGGCCGACCGGGCGCGGCGGCGCACGCTGGTGCTGGGTAACCAGCACGCCGACGGCATGTCGCCGGTGCGGGGCTGGCTGACCCCCGAGCTGCGCGCCGCCCTGGAAGCCGTGCTGGCCAAGCTGGCCGCCCCCGGGATGTGCAACCCCGAGGACGACACGCCGGTGGTGGACGGCGCGCCGTCCGAGCAGGCGGTGCAGGGCGACACCCGCAGCGCCGCCCAACGCAACCATGACGCACTGGGCGCCGCGTTGCGCGCGCTGCTGGCCAGCGGAGAACTCGGCCAGCACCACGGGTTACCGGCCTGCATCGTGGTGACCACCACGCTGGCCGAGCTGGAGGCCGCCGCCGGCACCGGGCTCACCGCCGGGGGCACCGTGTTGCCGATGTCCGATGTGATCCGTTTGGCCGGCCATGCCCGCCACTATCTGGTGCTTTTCGACAAGGGCAAGGCCCTGGCGCTGTATCACGCCAAGCGCCTAGCCTCCCCCGGGCAGCGAATTGTCCTGCACGCCAAGGATCGCGGCTGCAGCGCCCCCGGGCTGCGACGTGCCCGGCTTCTACTGCGAAGTCCACCACGTCGAAGACTGGTCCAAAACTCACCGCACCGACATCGACCAACTCACCCTGGCCTGCAGACCCCACCACCGCCTCCTCGACAACGGCTGGACCACCCGCAAAAACGCCCACGGCGACACCGAATGGATCCCACCCCCGCATCTCGAGCGCGGCCAACCCCGCACCAACACCTTCCACCACCCCGAAAAACTCCTCGCGGAAAGCGACGAGGATGACGACCCGTAGTCGATGCCTTGATCCGCTGCCGAGCAACCGGGTACGGTAGGGCTGCCAATTACGAAACTACGCGTAGCGTAATTGGCCTCCAAACCATTGAGAGGATCTGCTCGATGCGCAGCCGTTACGCCGGCGATCCCTTCACCACGCCCACATCCGAGATCGCCGCCGCGCTAGAGGATGTCAGCATCCCCACGCTGTTGCTCTCGCTCGTCCACATCACCGGCGACCCCCGCTTCATCCACGACTACAAGCAGATGGGCATCTTCCTCAACGAGGTCCAGGGGTTCATGTCGGAGGAGGATAAGGTGCGCGCCCGCGTCGAGGCCCTCACGGTGCTCACTGAATATCGGGACCGTGGCTGCCCCGAGCCACTGCCGCTGAGCCCCGAACTCATCCGGGAAATGATGGACTGGGCCGCGTGCGAGCACGTTCCCGACGACTATCTGTCGCTGGTGTCCGAAGAGCTCGACCTCGACGGCACCGACCCCCGGCGGCCCGCCCCGCTCCCGGCCGAGCGCACGGCCGACCTTCCGGTGATCGTCGTCGGCTGCGGCGAATCCGGCATCCTCGCGGGCGTGCGCCTCAAACAGGCCAACATCCCGTTCACCATCGTCGAAAAGAACGCGGGCCCCGGCGGAACATGGTGGGAGAACAGCTATCCCGGCGCACGGGTGGATGTGGCCAACCATTTCTATTGCTACAGCTTCGAACCCAACAACGACTGGACACACTTCTTCGCCGAGCAATACGAGCTGCGGGACTATTTCACCAACGTCATCGACAAGCGCGGGCTCGCCGAGCACGTGCGCTGGCGCACCGAGGTTCTCGCGGCCGAATGGGACGACGACGACGGCGCGTGGAGCGTCTCACTGCGTGCAACCGACGGCCAGACGACCACCGTGCGCGCGCGTGCGCTCATCACCGCGGTGGGCCAGCTGAACCGCCCCAACCTGCCGGCCTTCGAGGGAGCCGACACCTTCCGGGGACCGTCGTTCCACTCGGCGGCCTGGGACCACTCGGTGGACCTGAAAGGCAAGCGGGTCGCGCTCGTCGGCGCGGGCGCCAGCGGCTTCCAGATCGCCCCGGCGATCGCCGAGGACGTGGAACACCTCACCGTGTTCCAGCGGACCGCGCAGTGGATGTTCCCCAACCCCATGTATCACGACGAGGTCGGCGACGGAGTTCGCTGGGCGATGCGCCACCTTCCGTTCTACGGCAGGTGGTATCGCTTCCTGGTGCTGTGGCCCGGCTCGGACAAAGGCCTGGACGCAGCCGAAGGTGACCCGAACTACGCCGACCAGGAGCACGCCGTCAGCGACATCAACGCCGCCGCGCACATGATGTTCTCGCAATGGATCACCAGCCAGGTCGCCGAGGATTCCGGGTTGTTGGCCAAAGTGATGCCCGACTATCCGGCCTGTGGAAAACGCACGCTGCAGGACAACGGCAGCTGGCTGCGCACGCTGCAGCGCGACAACGTCGACTTGGTGCGCACTCCCATCGAGAAGATCACGCCACGGGGCATCGTCACCGATGACGGTGTGACCCATGACGTCGATATCATCTTGTACGCCACCGGGTTTCGACACACCGACGTGCTGTGGCCGCTGGAGGTCACCGGCCGAAATGGCACCGACCTGCACCAGATGTGGGGGAGTAGGCCGTATGCCTACCTCGGGATCACCGTCCCGGAATTCCCGAACTTCTTCATCGTCTACGGGCCGGGAACACACCTGGCCCACGGCGGCAGCCTCATCTTCCAGTCCGAACTGCAGATGCGCTACGTCGACCAGTGCCTGGCGCGACTGGCCGACGACAACGTGCATTCCATCGAGCCGAAGCCCGACGCCGCCACCGATTGGCACCGGCGGACGCAGGCCCAGATCAAGAAGATGGTGTGGTCGCATCCGGCGGTCAAACACTCGTATTTCAAGAACGCCGACGGGGAGATCCACACCGTGAGTCCATGGCGGCTCAACGAATATTGGTCGGCGGTGCGCGAACCCGACTGGTCACAATTCGTGGTGCGAGCGAAAGAATCAGCGCAACAAGGAAAGTGAGCACATCGATATGCGCACCGTAGTCGTGGATGGGCCCCGCAACATCCGGGTCGATACCCGCCCTGATCCGGCACTTCCCGGGCCCAACGGAGCGATCGTCGAGGTGACCGCCGCCGGCATCTGCGGATCCGACCTGCACTTCTACGAGGCCGACTTTCCGATGCCCGACCCGATTGCCCTCGGTCACGAAGCCATCGGCACCGTAGTCGAAGCCGGGCCAGAGGTGCGCAACGTCAAGGTCGGCGACCAGGTCATGGTGTCGTCGGTGACGGGCTGCGGCGCGTGCGCGGGATGCGCCACCCGCGATCCGGTGATGTGCCACTCCGGCTTTCAGATCTTCGGCGGCGGTGTGCTCGGCGGTGCGCAGGCCGATCTGCTCGCGGTGCCCGCCGCAGATTTCCAGCTGCTGAGGATGCCCAAAGGAATCAGCACCGAGCAGGCACTGCTGCTCACCGACAACCTGGCCACGGGTTGGGCCGCGGCGCAGCGGGCCGACATTCCCTTCGGTGGCACGGTGGCCGTGATCGGCTTGGGTGCCGTTGGCCTGTGTTCGCTGCGCAGCGCGCTGTTTCAGGGCGCTGCAACCGTTTTCGCGGTCGACCAGGTCGACGGCCGGCTGGAGCGTGCCGCCCGGTGGGGCGCGACACCGCTGAAAGCCCCGGCGCTCGAGGCCATCCTCGCCGCCACCGGCGGCCGTGGCGCCGACGCGGTGATCGACGCCGTCGCCACGGACGCCTCCCTGACCGATGCGCTCAACGCCGTCCGGCCCGGCGGCACGGTCTCGGTGGTGGGCGTGCACGACATGAATCCGTTCCCCCTCAACGCCTTGGGCTGCCTGATTCGCAGCATCACGCTGCGCATGACGACCGCGCCGGTGCAGCGCACCTGGCCGGAACTGATCCCGCTGCTGCAGTCGGGGCGGCTCGACGTCGACGGCATCTTCACCACCACAATGCCTTTGGACGAGGCGGCCAAAGGCTACGCCACCGCGGAGTCGCGATCGGGCGACGATGTGAAGATTCTGCTGACGCCTTAGGCCCTCACCTGGTCGCCGTGATGTATTGCGACCGCATGAAACCGTCGATCTTCACATCGACCTCCGGTGGGGTCATGCCATAGCCTGCTTGCAGATCGAGCGTGTTGCGGACGGGTTCGACGGCCCACCCGTGGGCCTTGAGCCACTCCGCGGGATCCGACTCGGGTTCATAGGTCAGGGCCGAAAAGTCCACGGTGCCAGACACATTGACCCCCGGGTGATTCGTCTCAAGCGCGTTGAGCTGGTCGTGGTCCAGTCGCGACCCCAGCGCACCGATGGCGATCCGGCTGCCGGGTGCACTGAGCCCGCTGATCCGGGTGAACAGCGCGTGTTGCGCCTCGTCGGTCAGGTAGGGCAGCAGCCCCTCCACCGACCAGGCGCTCGGAATTTCCACATCAAACCCGGCCCCTTCCAACGGTCGCGACCAGTCGGTGCGCAGATCGGCGGCGACCTCGATGCGGCGCGCCTTGGGGGTGGGGCCGTGATCGCCGAGAACCCGGGCCTTGAATTCGAGAACCTTCGGCAGGTCGATCTCGAAGACCGTTGTGCCTTCCGGCCATTCGAGCCGATAAGCGCGCGAATCCAGCCCGGCGGCGACGATGACCGCCTGCCGGATGCCCGCCGCACCGGCGGCGTCGAAGAAGTCGTCGAAGAACCGGGTCTGGACACCGTACAGGCGCGGAAAGGCCATCTCGTCGTCGGAGGTGCCCGGGTTGGCAAGTACCCCGGCCAGATACGCGTCCCGCGACGCGTCGATGAAGACCTTCGCGTATTCATCGCGCACCAACGGCCGCGGGCTCACGGCATGCAACGCGCGCCAGCCCGCCACCAACAGCGCGGTATAACCGACACTGCTGACGATGTCCCAGTTGTCGTCGTCGGAGCGGAGCGACCCGAACTCGGGTGTCGTGCTCATCGTGCCCCTCCCGTCGACGTCGGCCACGAGAAGCCGGCGCCTCCACGGTACGCGCCAGGGCGGCCTCAGAGCTCCAAGAGCACTGTCACCGGACCGTCGTTCACCAATTCGACCTGCATATTCGCACCGAACACGCCGGTCTGCACCTCGGCGCCGAGTTGCCGCAGCGCCTCTGCGAACTGCGCCACCAGCGGCTCGGCGACCGCTGCAGGAGCGGCCGCGTTCCTGGACGGGCGGCGGCCCTTGGCGGTGTCGGCGTACAACGTGAACTGGCTGACCACCACGACGGGGGCGTTGACATCGGAGGCGGAGCGCTGATCGTCGAGAATCCTCAGCTGCCACAGCTTCTCGGCGAGCCGGCGCGCTTTTTCACGGTCGTCGCCGTGGGTGACACCGACGAACGCCAACAGGCCCTGACCCTCAGGACGGATGGCCCCCACCACTGTGCCCTCGACCGAGACCGTGGCCGACGAGACCCGTTGCACCAAGACCCGCATGGACCTCGATGGTGCCAGACGGGCCGTTCGGAGCTTGGGTACGCTCGTAGAGTGTCTGTGCTCGTGGCGTTTTCCGTGACCCCGATGGGGGTGGGCGAGGGTGTCGGCGAGATCGTCGCCGAAGCGGTTCGGGTGGTTCGCGAATCGGGTCTGCCCAACCAGACCGATGCGATGTTCACCGTCATCGAAGGCGAAACCTGGTCAGAAGTGATGGCCGTGGTGCAGCGCGCGGTCGAGGCCGTGGCGGCCCGCGCACCGAGGGTCAGCACGGTGATCAAGGCGGATTGGCGGGCCGGGACCAGCGACGCGATGACGCAGAAGGTCGCTACCGTCGAGCGCTACCTCGCCGGAAGTTAGCCCGCGCACCCCGGCGACACCGCCGCCGTGGCGCGGCCGCGTGTGCCCGCACCACATGCGTAGGCTCGGGGCGGTGAGCGCACGCGCAGGAATCGTTGTCACCGGGACCGAGGTCCTCACCGGACGAGTCCAGGATGCGAACGGTCCCTGGATCGCCGATCGCCTCCTCGAACTCGGCGTCGAGCTGGCCCACATCACGATCTGCGGCGACCGGCCCGCGGACATCGAAGCGCAGCTTCGGTTCCTCGCCGATCAGGGGGTGGACCTGATCGTCACCAGCGGCGGGCTGGGTCCGACGGCCGACGACATGACCGTCGAGGTGGTGGCCCGGTTCTGCGAACGAGAATTGGTGCTGGACGCCGAGGTCGAAGAGAAGATCGCCAACATCCTCAAGAAGCTGATGGCGCGCAACCCCGCCTTCCAATCCGCCTTGGATCCAGGCACTTTCGAGTCGCTGCGCGCCGCCAACCGCAAGCAGGCCATGGTGCCCGCCGGAGCTCAGGTGCTCGATCCGGTCGGAACCGCGCCCGGCGTCGTAGTACCCGGCAAGCCGACGGTGATCGTGTTGCCGGGTCCGCCGCGTGAGCTGCAGCCCATGTGGCACACGGCCATCGAGACACCCGCGGCGCGGGACGCGATCGCCGGCCGCACCGTTTACCGGCAGGAGATGCTGCGGATGTTCGGGCTGCCGGAGTCGGGCCTGGCCGAAACGCTGCGCGACGCGCAAAAGGCTGTGCCCGGCTTCACGCACCTCGAGATCACCACCTGCCTGCGGCGCGGGGAGATCGAAATGGTCACCCGTTACGAGCCTGATGCCGCCGACGCGTACGCACAGCTGGTCAAGCTGCTGCGTGAGAGGCATGGCCATCAGCTGTACTCCGAGGACGCCTCGCGCGTCGACGATCTGGTCGCGCGGCTGCTGGCCGGCCACCGGATCGCCACGGCGGAGTCCTGCACCGCGGGGCTGCTGGCGGCGCGGCTGACCGACCGGCCTGGCTCTTCGGACTACGTGGCCGGCGGAGTCGTGTCCTACTCGAACGAGGCCAAGGCGGAGCTGCTCGGCGTCGACCCGGCGCTCATCGAAACGCACGGCGCGGTATCCGAGCCGGTGGCCGAGGCGATGGCCGCCGGGGCGCTGCGGCGCTTCGCGGCCGACACCGCGGTCGCGATTACCGGAATCGCCGGGCCCGGCGGCGGGACGGAGGAAAAGCCGGTCGGCACCGTCTGTTTCAGCGTGACGGCGGACGGTCGCACCGACACCCGCACGCTGCGGCTTCCCGGCAACCGCTCGGATATCCGGGAGCGCTCGACCACGGTGGCCATGCACCTGCTGCGGCGCCTACTGGCCGATACCGGCTAGCGTCACGTCACTTCGCTTGCGAGGAAAGCGCTTTCGCCGGTGCCGAACCGGATCCCGGTGGCGTCCTTTCCGATCAGCGTCAGCACCGCGACCGTGATCAGCACCGGCACGATGGTCGCCGCCAGCGCGAACGGGTAGCCGTGCGATTCGGCGAGGCGTTCCTGGATCGGCAAATTGAACGCCGCCAGCAGGTTTCCCAGCTGGTAGGTCACGCCGGGGTACAGGCCGCGGATGGCGTCCGGCGACATCTCGGTGAGGTGGGCGGGAATCACGCCCCACGCGCCCTGCACGAAGAGCTGCATCAGGAACGAACCCAGGCACAGCATCGCCGCGGCGCGCGAGTACGCGAACAGCGGGACGATCGGCAGCGCCAGGATCGCACAGAAGACGACGGTATAGCGGCGGCTGAATCGCTGGGACAGCGTGCCGAACACCAGGCCACCGATGATGGCGCCGACGTTGTAAGCCACCACGATCCATTTGACCGTGGTGCTGGACAGATCGGCGCCCTGGTTGTCGTGCGACCCCAGGAAGGTGGGGTAGACATCCTGAGTGCCGTGGCTCATCCAGTTGAAGGCCGTCATGAGCAACACCAGGTAGACGAACCGCCGGATGATCGCGCCGTTGCGCAGCACGTCGCGGATTCGGGTGCTGGTGAGCTTCATCTGGTCCTGCACGGCCTCCCACACCTCGGACTCCTCCACGCGGTAGCGGATCACGAGGCTGATCAGGGCGGGCACGATGCTCAAGCCGAACAGCCACCGCCACGACAGCCCCAGCCAGTCGATCACCACCAATGACGCGACGCTCGCCAGCAGGTAGCCGAACGCGTAGCCCTCCTGCAGCAGCCCGGAGAAGAAGCCGCGTCGCGCGACGGGAACCTTCTCCATGGCGAGTGCGGCGCCGAGCCCCCACTCGCCGCCCATGCCGATGCCGTACAGCAGCCGCAGGATGACCAGCACGGTGAAGTTGGGCGCGAAGGCGCACAGGAACCCCACCACCGAATAGAACATGACGTCGACCATCAGCGGCAGCCGCCTGCCGACGCGGTCGGCCCACAGCCCGAAGATCAGTGCGCCGACGGGACGCATGATCAGGGTGGCGGTGGTGACGAACGCGATCTCGGCCTTGCTGTGGTGAAACGTCTTGGCGATGTCGGCGTAGACGAGCACCACGATGAAGTAGTCGAAGGCGTCCATCGTCCAGCCCAACAGCGCCGCGATGAAGGAGTTTCGCTGATCGGCGGTCAGTTTCTGTCGGGGCCCTCGTGTCGTCACGTCAGTATCGTGCACGACACCCGGCGGGATCGCGCGCGCAGTCAGCCGGTGGGTTGCACAAGTTTTTCCAGCCCGGCCTGATAGGCCAAAAGGCTGTGCCGCCACAGCGGATCGATAGAGCCGCCGCTGTCGACCTTGACCGCGACGCCCGGTTGTTCGTAGGGCCACGGTGGCAGCAGCGGGATGAGGTCGAGGCAGTTCACCACGCGGTAGCAGGTACTGATGGTGCGGTTGAACGCTTTGGTGAAATCACACAATCCGGGTCTCGGTCCGGCGAAGGTGAGAAGGCGCGGCTCGATATGCGGGGCCATGTTCACGAAAATGTCGGGCGCGCCGACCACCGCAAGAGCCCCGCCCAAGCTGTGTCCGACGTCCAGGATCTTGTCGCAGCCCACGCATGCGGCGGCAAGGTTGGCGATGATGCTCCCGCGGAGGAGACGGTAGAGCGCATGAAAGCCGTCGTGCACGAGTCCGAATCCGCGGACGAATCCGTAGGGCACGGGAATCGCTTCGAGGTCCGTGATCACGTCGTCACGGTCCGCGGTGCCGCGAAATGCCACGAATGCGGTGCGAGTGGACTGGTTGCGGCCCAACAGCCCGAATATGTTGTTTTGCAGCACCGCCTCCGCCAGCAGGGGATGTTCCTCGGCCATTGAGGCGGCAAGAACACGGTCGGCCTGGATCAAGGCCGTCGCTACGTATCCCGTCGGAAGATTCAACGGGCCGCCGGACATCGCGCTGTAGGCGGCCAGCGCCAGCGGGATGCCCACGTCGAGAGCGAACTGCGGGTCGAATCCTGTGGGAACCTCCGCGGCCGGGCCGATGGCATTCGCCCTGGAGATCACCGGGCCGGCCCACGGCGTGAGAATTGCGCCGCCACCGACTAAAACGGCATTCCTCAGGAAGTCACGCCGCGCCATTCTCCGCAACAAAGCGCCACCCATCGATTTCCTTTCCTCAATTTCCTTTCCGGAAGGCTCGACACGAATACGGTACGGTACCGATGATCGACGAAAAGAATTCGTTGCACTTCTGTCGCCCTTTCGAAATTAACGGATTTGCATTTAAGGCGTGGCGAAGCAATTCAGATCTTTTCCCGGTCCCGTCGGAACTTGCGCGACCATTAACGGCACGGGATAGCGCCCATTTTTTTTGCGCAGCCCGCGCGAGCAAGTTCCGGATACATGCGGATCATCGACGCCGACGGACATGTGGCCGAAAATTCTTGGCTGGCAACCGAAGCGACGAAGCGATGGCCACAGCACGTCAGGCTCAGCACGGACGGGCGGCCGGGGCTGACGCTCGAGGGCCGCAAGTCAGCCTCGAAGATCCGGAATTCGCCGCGGGATTCTCGCGGCTGTACAACCAGTGGATCGCGGACTACTGCGCCTCGTCTCAGGGACGGTTGCGCGGCGTCGCCGTGACACCGGGCAACATCTGGGTGACGTGCGAGCCGGTGGAGCCGATCCTGCCCGGCGTGATCGATGTGCTTGGGCGATTTCATCATGTTTGCCAGCGACTACCCCCATTGAGGGGGTGAGTGGCCGCAGAGCACCAAGCACCTGCGCACGCGGAGCGGCATCGGCGAGGACTGCCGGGCAAAGATCGGCGGGTTGAACGCGCAGCGCTTTTAGCACCTGAACTGACCGCGCCTACCCGGCGTCAGTCGCTGTGTCAAATCAGACTTGGAGAATTCTCAGACTCGCCGGTAATGTGCTCCGCGCAACTGGTTTGCCAGGGTCACCGAGTGTGTCCCGGCATCTAACGGGGGGCGCTGCCAAAGGTCCATCGTGAGAGGGAACCCGGTGTGAATCCGGGACTGTCCCGCAGCGGTATGCAGGAACGACCGCCGTCATCGGCACTGGTCCACGGACTGGGAAGCGACGGCCACTAGGAGCACCGACCTCGGTGCGGGCCTGCGAGTCCGAAGACCTGCCCGTTGTGCCGGATGCGCCGCGTCCGGCGTGCGCGTCGCCTCGTGGGTTGGGCAGACGGCCGTTGGCAGGACAGCTTTGATGCCGAGCTATCGGTGCGCTGACCGGGTCTTCGGCTGAACGTCTTTGGAGCGACGAGTATCCCGTCGTTTCGAAGGACGATCGATGACACAGCCCCTGACGACTGAACGAACGAGCCGTCGACCATGACCGGCTTCGTGGATTTTGCCCTGTTGCCGCCCGAAATCAATTCCGGGCGTATGTATTCCGGGGCGGGGTCGGCCCCGTTGCTGACTGCCGCGGCGGGCTGGAAAGGCCTGGCCGCGGAACTGCGGTCGATGACGCAGTCCCAGGACTCGGTGCTCTCGGGGCTCACTGATCAGTGGCACGGTTCGGCCTCGGCGTCGATGGCCGCCGCGGCGACTCCTTACGCGGCGTGGATGGGCACCACCGCCGCCCAGGCCGAACAGACCGCCGCGCAAGCCACGGCAGCGGCAGCGGCGTATGAGACCGCGTTCGCGGCGACGGTACCTCCACCGGTAGTCGCGGCGAACCGTGCGCTGCTGGCGTCGCTGGTCTCGACCAACTTCTTAGGCCAAAACAGCGCCGCTATCGCGGCCACGGAGGCCCAATACGGCGAGATGTGGGCCCAGGACGCCGCCGCCATGTACGGCTACGCCGCCGATTCGGCCGTCGCCTCGGCGGTGACCCCGTTCACGCCGCCGCCGCCGATCACCGATCCGACAGGGCAGGCCACCCAGGCCGACGCGGTCACCCAGGCCACCGGCACCGCAACCGCGGCGAACACGCAGACCGCGCTGTCGCAGCTGCAGACCGCGGTGCCGACCGCGCTGCAGAGCCTCACGTCGCCGACATCGACGTCCACGCCCGCGTCGGGATTGATGGAGTGGTTGGGACTCGGTGGCGCGGACTTCTCCAGCCCGGAGGGAATCGAGAATTTCCTGGCCGGGACGGATGGTTCCCCGTTGGGAGCCTTCCTCAACGACAACCTGCTGAACACCGTATTTTCGTCCGGGTTCTACATGCCGGGCAACTACCTGGGCACCATGACCGACCTCGCCGGAATGGGCGGCTCGGGCGGGGCCGCCGTCGCAGGAGCGGCCGAAGGTGCGGCCGAGGGTGCGGCGGGGTCGCTCGAAGCCGGGCTCGCCAGCGCGGTCAACCCACTGGGGTCAACGGGCCTGGGTAGCGCGGTATCGGCGGGCCTGAACCAGGCGTCGTCGGTCGGCGCCCTGTCGGTGCCGTACGGGTGGACGACGGCGGCCCCGGAGATCACGCTCGCCACCCAGGCATTGCCGAGCGCCGGCCTCGGTGCCGCCCCCGCAGCCGCGGCGGGTGCCGAGGGAAGTCTGCTCAACGAAATGGCCCTGGCGAGCCTGGCGGGGCGTGGCTTGACCGGCGTGGGGGTGGGCGGGCGCCCCATGGGCGTCACCACCCCGGAAAACCGCCCGTTGCCCATCGTGATCGTGAAACCGCCGCCGTCCCCTGCCGACTGACCTGACCGTTGGAGGCCGCCGGCGGTGTCCTGGCAATCATGCTGCGCGGCAACGACCAACCGTGACCGGCCGCGCGACACCCGGTTCCGCAGCCCGGACACCCCGCAATGACGCGCGCCCGATTCCGCTTACCCTTTGGGCGCGCGGCTGGCAGGATCCGAGGCATGGGCCTTTTTCTGTTACGCGCCGCGTTGACTGGTCTGGCGTTGTGGATCGTCACCCTGTTCGTGCACGGCCTGAGCTTCGTGGGCGGCGACACGAAGCTGGAACGGGTCGGCATCATCTTCGTCGTGGCCGTGATCTTCGGTCTGGTCAACGCGTTCATCAAGCCGATCGTCCAGATCTTGTCGATCCCGCTCTACATCCTGACGCTCGGCCTGTTCCACGTCGTCATCAACGCGCTGATGCTGTGGATCACCGCATGGATCACCGAGCACACTACGCACTGGGGATTGCAGATCGACCATTTCTGGTGGACCGCGATCTGGGCCGCGATCGTGCTGTCGATCGTTAGCTGGTTGCTGTCCTTGATCGTTCGGCGCACCGGCGCCTGACGTCAGCGATCGCCATCGACGCGCTGCGCGAGGCGCACCACGTCGCGCGCACAACCCCACGACAAGGTGACGCCGTTACCGCCGTGACCGTAATTGTGGATGCAGTGCGTCAGGACCAGCGGCTCGGCTTGCACCCGCACCGACGGGCGGTCGGGGCGTAGGCCGGTGATCACCTCGATCACCTCGGCGTCGTTGAGTCGTGGCTCGACGCGGCGGCAGCGCTGCAGAATGCGCTCTGTCACGTCGGGGTCGGGCGTGGTGTCCCAGCGGCCGGGAATGCTGATGCCGCCGCAGACGACCCGCTGCGGATGGGGAAAGTAGCAGGTCCATTCCGGGCCACCGTTGAGTTCCAGAAACAGTTGCTGCAGACCGGGATTGGTGAGCACCACATGCTGGCCGAACAGCGGCCGCACGGTGTGGTCACCGGCCAGGGCACCCGCGGCGAGGCCGGCGCAGTTGACCACCACCTCGGCGGCGTCTGCGGCCTCGGCCAATGTGGCCACGGCTCGGTCCTCGACCTCACAGCCGGTGGCCGCGAGCCGCCGGGTCAGGTAGTCGAGATAGTGCGGCATGTCGATCATCGGCAGCGTCGCACGGAATCCGGTGGCGAACCCGTCCGGGACGTCGGACGTCGGTCGCAACTCGGGGATCAGCGACGCCGCCGATGACATCGCCTCGCGCGCGCTCAGCTCACCGACGGCCAGTGCGGGTGCCAGCCGCACACCGGAGTCGGGATCCTTGGCGAGATCGGTGAAGATCTGCAGAGAATGCTCGGTCCAGGCCAGCGTCTGCGACGCGCGCTCGGCCGGTCGCGGAGGAGCCCAGACCGCGCCGGCCACCGCCGAGGTCGTCTGCTTGTGTGTCGCCGCCGCCCAGACCCGGACCTGCCGGCCCGCCTCGGCCAGACAGATGGCCGACGTCAATCCGCTGACGCCGGCACCGACGACCACAATGCGCTGCGCGTGTCCCACGGCGCCACGGTAGCGAAAACGGGCCGGCCGCGGACCGCGGCGGGGTCATGTCGGCGGGTTGCGGGCCGGTCAGGAATGCCCGGAAGACGACGACGGCGGCCGCTGGGCATTGTTCCCGCCCAGCAGGCCGTTGAGGATGCCGAGCGTGCCCTGCACACCCGCGGGCGGCGCCGTGGCCGGCGGAACAGCGTCCGGCGTCAGCTGCCAGGGCTGGCAGCCCGAGGTCTTGAAGGCTTTGTCGCCCGGATCGATTTGCACCACCTGCGGCCTTTTCGACATGGCGTTGTCGATCAGAGTGCCGTCCGCGCTGCTGCGCTTCCAGTAGCAGGTGCCGTTGGCAACTGGGCCGCCGGAGCTGTAGACGCCCGGCGCGATGTCGCTACCCACGGCGTAAGTGCCATCCTTGTCAATGGACGTTTTCGGTCCCGACGCCGCGGGCGCCGGCCCTGGTGGCGCCGGCGACACCGGCGCCCCCGAGGCCGGACCTGGCGCCGGCCCCGGATCATCGTCGGGATCGGCGCCGGCGACCGCGTAGGACGCGGCCCAGCCCACGACCATCAGACTCGCGGCGAGCAACCGTGCCGCAGTAGGTACTCCACCCATAGACACCGAGGGTACCGGCGTCCAGCACCCAATTCACATCGTTGTGAAATCTACGGCCGGCGAGAAACGCCTAGGTGAGCCGCCGCACCCGGCCCGCGTAACCGAGTGCGTGCTCGTAGGTCGCGAGGTTGTCGCGGGAAATCTTGGCATACACCGGACGTTCGAGGAAGAACCGCACCACGGGGTTGTAGGCGTAGTACGTCTCGTGGAATGTCAGCACGGTGGTGCCGTCGGGCTGCTCTTCGAGCTGGTGATAACCCTCGGCACGCGACCACAACGGCGCACCGACCGCGGTGTAACGCGACAGCTTGTTCAGCTCGGCCTCGGTCACCGTCTCCCACGAGCGGGCCCTGCCACCGGTCAGCAGATACTTCGGCACTTCGAAGACGCACGTGCGGACCAGACCCTCGCCGGCCTCGTTGCCCTCGTTGAGGATTTTCATGCTGCCGGTCGGCCAAGTGAGCACCCGCGGCCGGGGCGCGTCCGGCGGCACCGGGGGGTGCAGCACGCGCCAGACCTTTTTCGGCGGTGCATCGACATGGAATCGCACGGTGTAGGACT
The DNA here is from genome assembly GCF_035617725.1 of Mycobacterium sp. 94-17. Classification (NCBI taxonomy): domain Bacteria; kingdom Bacillati; phylum Actinomycetota; class Actinomycetes; order Mycobacteriales; family Mycobacteriaceae; genus Mycobacterium; species Mycobacterium sp. 94-17. The sequence goes on along the minus strand of NZ_JAPIYN010000009.1, from coordinate 73,607 downwards.
GCATCAGCTTTCTCCATCAGCCGGTGTCCAACTGTTCCAAAACGTGATGTCCTCAGCGGGCGGTCGCTTGGCCGGCCGGAAGTCGGTGCCGATCGTGTAGGCGACGGGAAACAGCGCCGCCTGGGTGACGGTGGGCGGAATGCCGAGCAGTTCGGCGACCTCTCGCTCTTTGAACAGATGCATCGTCGTCCACACCGATCCCAGACCGCGAGAGCGCAGTGCCAGCAGAAAGCTCCAGCCGGCCGGGATGATCGACGCCCAGGCCGCGGCGGCTATGCCGGGTTCCGCGGTGTCGATGCGCTGATCGAGACAGGGAATGACGTGCACCGGCACGTCGCCCAGCGTCTCGGTGAGGCTCATCGCGCTCTGGTACACCCGCTTTGTCTGCGCGTCGTTCGCGTTGTCGGCCGCATAGGCCAGGTATTGGGCGCCGATGCTGCGGTAGATCTCTGCGATCGCGGCACGCTTGTCGGGATCGGTGATCACCAGCCACCGCCAGTCCTGCGTGTTGCTGGCTGTGGGTGCCTGCATCGCCAGCTGGATGCACTCCAGGATCACCTCGCGACCCACCGGGCGGGCCAGGTCGAGGCGTTTGCGAACCGACCGCGTCGTGCTCAACAGTTCGTCGACGGTGGCGATGTCCATCAGCGAACTCCTGCCCGCAAAATAGGTATTCGGCTGAGCAAACCAGACTCGTCGCCGGACTGTCTAGAGTCGCCCAAGGGCGTGGGCACCGTCAGGCAAGCGCAGCCATGCCGGAGCGCAGCAGATCCAGACTCGCGGTCACGTCTGCGCCGAGATCGCCCGCACAGCCGCCACGGCCCCAATTCTCCACTGCCGCAACCAGAGCCGCTGCGAGCGCGGAACCTGCCACCTCGGCGGTCAGCTCGATGTTCGCCAGATCCGGATGTCGCTTTCTGACGAAGTCGGTGAGCACGGCGGCGAACGAGGACTGGACAACGCGCAGGTGCGCGGCGATCCGCTCGGCGCCGATCAGCTCCGCTCGGGCGGTCGCGGCCTGGCGCACCACCTCGAGGTCGTGCGGGAAGGCGGCGACGCTGGCCAGCACCGCGTCGAACAGTGACTCCGAGGACGGGCGGTGGGCGAGCGCTTCGGCCAGCCACTCCAACTGGGTCTCGTAGTCCTGGAACAGCACGGCTTCCTTGGTCGCGAAATGCCGGAAGAAGGTGCGCTCGGTGACTCCGGCCTCGCGCGCCAGCTCGGTAACGGTGACGTTGGCAAAACCCTTGCGGGCGAAGCACTTCAACGCCGCCTGGCGGAGTGCCTCATGCGTCGATCGTCGTCGTTGTTCATGACGGTTGCCCGGGGCGGTCATCTCAGCGGTGATCGTATCCCAGGCCGACGGGTCATTCCGGACATCTTCCAATTGTGTCAGTACTGACATATTGTGGTGCATCGACGACGGAGACGGGGGCCGGGCCATGACCAACACCGATTACGACGCAATCGTGGTGGGCGCCGGGCACAACGGGCTGACCGCCGCGGCGATCCTGCAACGCGCCGGTCTGCGCACCCTGTGCCTGGAGGCCAACACCTATGCGGGCGGCATGGCCGCGACGGTCGAGTTGATCGACGGCTTCCGCTACGAGATCGCAGGCTCGGTGCAGTTCCCCATGGCGAGCCAACTCACCAAGGACCTCGGGCTGGACACGCTGCCGGCGGTGGAGCCCGACGTGATGTCGACCAACATCGGCGAACACGGCGAAGAGCCGATGATCTTCTACCGCGACCCGATGCGGCTGATGACGCACCTCAACGAACAGCATGGGCTGCAGGCGGTCACCGGCATGGCCGAACTGATCGGCTGGAGTCAGGGACCGGCAAAAGCGCTGGGCCGCTTCGACGTTCGCACACCCCCCAAGACTCTCGACCAGATGTATGCCTGCGCGGCCAACGAGGCCGAACGCCGCGCCATTCACGACATGCTGTTCGGCTCGGCCATGGACGTGATCGACCGCTACCTGCCCGACAAAGACCGACACGCCGTCATGCGCGGGATGCTGGCATTCCTGGCCGTCAACTCCACCTACCGCGGCCCGTACACGCCGGGCAGTGCCACGTGCCTGGCGTTCGCGCTCGCGGTGCCCGACAACAGCACCGCGATGATGACCAAGCTGAAAGGCGGCATCGGCGCGCTCACCGAACACCTGCGCGAGCTGTTCATTTCCCACGGCGGCGAGATCAGGTTCCGCACCAAGGCCGAAGAGATCCTCGTCGACGACGGCAGAGCGACGGGCGTGCGCCTGCGCGACGGGTCGACGATCTCGGCGCCCATCGTGGTGTCCAACCTGTCACCCGACGTCACGCTCAGCGACCTGATCGCACCCGAACACGTTCCGGCAGAGCTGATCTCACGCTTCTCCGGCCGTGACCACCGGGCCTCGTTCGTGCAGATCCACTTCGCCCTCGACGGGCTGCCCGAGTTCGCCCCGCCGTATGAGTTCCTCAACGAAGAAGGCATGCAACAGTCGGTCGGCATCTTCGGGTCACCCGAATCCCAACAGCTGCACTGGGAAAACTGCCGGCGGGGCATCGTTCCGGACAACCCGTCGATGGGGATGCAGATCCCGTCGGTGCACGACCCCGGCATGGCGCCCCCCGGCAAGCACGCGGCGAGCGCGTTCGCCTACGCCTTCCCGGTGGAAGTCGACCGCAACCAGCACGGGCATCTCAAAAACGAGATGGCGCAACGGGTTATCGACAAGATCAGCCGACTGGCGCCGAACTTCAAGGACATCGTGCTACGCCACATCACGTTCGCGCCCTATCACATGAACACCATGTTCGGCGCGCCCTCGGGCGACTTCTGCCACGGGCTGCTGCACCCCGACCTGATGGGGCCCAACCGGCCCGGCCCGAAAGGATTCCTCGACATGCCCATCGGGATCGACGGCCTGTACCTCGCCGGCGCCGGATGTCATGGCGGACCGGGCATCACCTTCACTCCGGGCTACAACGCCGCCTATCAGGTGCTCGACGACGCGTCGTGAGCCGTCGCGTCAGGCGCCGAACATCCCGGTGAGCTGCGCCTGCGCGGTCGCCGCGCCGGCGATCGTCTGCGCCGCCGCGACGCCGGCCAGGCCGCCGGGCAGCTGGTAGTCACCGGGCAGCTGGTAGAGGGTGAACCGATAGTGATGCGTGCCGGTGCCCGCCGGGGGACAGGGACCCTGGTACCCGGTCTGGCCGGCCGAGTTCGGCAGAACGGCCGCCCCGGCCGGCGTCTGCCCTTCGGCGGTGCTGCCGGAGCCCGGGGCGATTCCGATGACGACCCAGTGGACGTACAGGCCATGGACGGCGTCGGGGTCGTCGACCACGAGGGCCGCACCCAGCGGCGCCGACCACGCCAACGGCGGCGCGATGTCGGCGCCTTCGCACGTGTACTGCACTGGAATGGAGGCACCATCGGCGAAAGCCGTACTGCCGATCGTCAACGGCCCGTCCGCGGGCGCGCGCGGCGCCGTGCGGCCCAGCGTGGTGATCTTCGGCGTCGGCGCGGTGGTCGGGTGACCATTGCCGTGGCCACCGCAGCCGGCCAGCCCCGGCGCGATCGCCAGCGCGGCAATCATCGCCGCGATTCGCTGCGGGGTGGCCGCCGGGATCGATTCCATGAATGACAGTCTGACGTGCCCGACCGCGGTGGGGAAGCACCCGCTTATCACTCGACCACGATGTCGTCACGTGCCACGCTGCGCGACCTCGAGCACGCGCTTGCGCAGTCCCTGGGTGGCCGTCTCCATCAGGCTCTTGGCTCCCCGCTTGACCAGGAATCCGGGCACGGACGCCACCAGGTCGACGGTGAGTTCGAAGCGGACCCGGGTCGCGCCGCCTTCGGGTGTCGGGGTGTACCGACCATCCTGCGCGCGTTGCCGTTTGGCGCTGACCAGGGTCCAGCCCACGCCGCCGTCATGGACGATGTACGCCAGCTCCTGCTCGTCGCTCACGCCGACGAGTTTGACGACCTGCCGCGATCTGATCGGGTGGTTCTGCCCGTCGCGCTCGAGCACTTCGACCTTCTTGTGCACCGGCGACCACTCGGTCAGCGACTCGATGTCGAACAGCACCTCCAGCATTTCGTCGGGCGCCGCCTCGATCACGACCTCGCGGGAATCGGTGATAGCCATGCCCGGGGAGATAGCCGGTGCCGTGCGGCTCGAAACTCCTCGCCCGGGCGGCTACCGTCCTGGTGTGCGGCTCGCCTGGGAACGGCTGACCGGCAGTGTGTATCGGTGCCGGCTCGCGTTCTGCGACGTGACCGTGGGGCTGGTCCGGGGCCGCACAGGCGCGTTGCTCGTCGACACCGGGACCACACTCACCGAAGCCGCGGCGATCGACGCCGACGTCCGGCTGCTTGCCGGACGCCCGGTGAGCCATATTGTCCTGACGCACAAGCACTTCGACCACGTGCTGGGCTCCTCACTGTTCGTCGGGGCGCACGTGCACTGCGCGCCCGACGTGGCCGACCACCTGTCCTCGGCCGCCGGCCACCTCCGCGAGGACGCGCTGCGCCACGGCGCCGACGCCGCCGAGGTGGACGCGGCGATCGCCGCGCTGCGGCCCCCGCCCGGCGGCTATGACGCGGTGGTCGACCTGGGGGACAGGGCGGTGACGATCGCCCACCTGGGCCGCGGCCATACCGCGTCGGACCTGGTGGTGGTCGCGCCCGCGACGGGCGAGGGCGAGCGAGTCGTGGTGTTCACCGGTGACCTGGTGGAGGAGTCCGCCGACCCCGCGATCGACGCCGACTCCGACCTCGCGGCCTGGCCCGCGACGCTGGACCGGGTGCTATCGACCGGCGGCCCCGACGCGATCTACGTCCCCGGCCATGGCGACGTCGTCGACGCGGGATTCGTGCGTCACCAGCGGGACTGGCTGGCCCGTCGTGCGGCCGCCCCATGACCGCCACCCTGCCAAAAATACCGAAACGTGTTGTGTCCCAAGGTGTTGTCGGCCAGCGCGCAGTGTGAGTGACGCACGGTCCGTGCCGATCACCGGCGTGCCGCCGTGCGGCTGAGGCAAGTCCAACGGTGTGGCAACAGTTTTGGCTCGAGTCCCGTAGACCCTGATTGAACTGCCGTTCCCGGGGATAGACTCACGTTCAGAATCGTGCCGAAGAGGAGCGCAACACATGGCGATCATTGATAAGGACACGCAAGTTCGGCCATCGTTTGACGACGAGGTCGCAGCCACCCAGCAATACTTCGACGACCCACGCTTTTCCCGCATCACGCGCCTCTTCACGGCCCGCCAGGTAGCCGAGCAGCGCGGCACCATTCCCACCGACTACACCGTCGCCCGCAACGCCGCGGCGGCGTTCTACGAGCGGCTGCGCGAGCTGTTCGCCGAGAAGAAGAGCATCACCACGTTCGGCCCGTATTCGCCAGGCCAGGCCGTCGCGATGAAACGCATGGGTATCGAGGGGGTCTACCTCGGCGGTTGGGCGACGTCTGCCAAGGGCTCCACCACCGAGGACCCCGGGCCCGACCTCGCGAGCTACCCACTGAGCCAGGTGCCCGACGACGCCGCGGTGCTGGTGCGCGCGCTGCTGACCGCGGACCGCAACCAGCAGTACCTGCGCCTGAACATGAGCGAGCAGCAGCGGGCGACCGCAACGGAGTACGACTACCGGCCGTTCATCATCGCCGACGCGGACACCGGCCACGGCGGTGACCCGCACGTGCGCAACCTGATCCGCCGGTTCGTCGAGGTCGGCGTGCCGGGCTACCACATCGAAGACCAGCGCCCCGGCACCAAGAAGTGCGGCCATCAGGGCGGCAAGGTGCTGGTGCCGTCGGACGAGCAGATCAAACGGCTCAACGCCGCGCGCTTCCAGCTCGACATCATGAAGGTGCCCGGCATCATCGTCGCCCGCACCGACGCCGAGGCGGCCAACCTGCTCGACAGCCGCGCCGACGAGCGCGACCAGCCGTTCCTGCTCGGCGCCACCAACCTCGACATCCCGTCGTACAAGTCGTGCTTCCTGGCGATGGTGCGGCGCTTCTACGAGCTGGGTGTCGAAGACCTCAACGGTCACCTGCTCTACGCGCTGCCCGAAGGCGAGTACGCGCAGGCCGGGGCCTGGCTCGAGCGCCAAGGCATCCAGGAGGCGATCTCGGACGCCGTCAAGACCTGGCGCGAGAACGGACAACAGTCCATCGGCGACCTGTTCGACAAGGTCGAGTCCCGGTTCGTGGCGGCCTGGGAGGACGACGCGCGGTTGATGACCTATGGCGAGGCCGTGGCCGACGTGCTCGAATTCGACGCGAACGAGGGCGAGCCGGCCGAGATGAGCGTCGAGGAGTGGCGGGCCTTTGCGGCACGCGCATCCTTATACGCCGCTAAGGCCAAGGCCAAGGAGTTGGGCGTCGACCCCGGCTGGGACTGCGAGCTGTCGAAGACCCCCGAGGGCTACTACCAGATCCGCGGCGGCATCCCCTACGCGATCGCCAAGTCACTGGCGGCGGCACCCTTCGCCGACATCCTCTGGATGGAGACCAAGACCGCCGACCTGGCCGACGCCAAGCAGTTCGCCGACGCCGTCCACGCCGAGTTCCCCGAGCAGATGCTGGCCTACAACCTCTCGCCGTCGTTCAACTGGGACACCACCGGCATGACCGATGAGCAGATGAAACAGTTCCCCGAGGAACTGGGCAAGATGGGCTTCGTCTTCAACTTCATCACCTACGGCGGACACCAGATCGACGGCGTCGCGGCCGAGGAGTTCGCCACCTCGCTGCAACAGGACGGCATGCTGGCGCTGGCGCGCCTGCAGCGCAAGATGCGCCTGGTCGAATCGCCGTACCGCACACCGCAAACCCTGGTCGGCGGGCCGCGCAGCGACGCCGCGCTGACCGCCTCCTCGGGCCGCACCGCGACCACCAAGGCCATGGGCGAGGGCTCGACCCAGCACCAGCACCTGGTGCAGACCGAGGTGCCCAAGAAGCTGCTCGAAGAGTGGCTGGCGATGTGGAGCGAGAACTACCACCTCGGCGAGAAACTGCGCGTGCAGCTGCGGCCCCGCCGGGCCGGCTCGGACGTCCTCGAGCTCGGCATCTACGGCAACGACGAGGAGCAGCTGGCGAACGTCGTCGTCGACCCGATCAAGGACCGGCACGGCCGCAGCATCCTGCAGGTGCGCGACCAGAACACCTTCGCCGAGAAGCTGCGGCAGAAGCGGCTGATGACCCTGATCCACCTGTGGCTGGTGCACCGCTTCAAGGCCGACGCGGTGATCTACGTGACGCCGACCGAGGACAACCAGTATCAGACCGCGAAGATGAAGTCGCACGGCATCTTCAGCGAGGTCTACCAAGAGGTGGGCGAGATCATCGTCGCCGAGGTGAACCGGCCCCGCATCGTCGAACTGCTGCAGCCCGACCGGGTCGCGCTGCGCAAGCTGATCACCAAAGAGGATTAGCCAGCGGCTCGAGCACCGGTCGCATCTCCGGGACCTTCCTGCCGGCGCAGCCGTTCGCGACGGCCCACGGCCGGCGCCTCGCGCCCGCGCGACGGACCATCGCCGCCCGGCGCGATATGGGCGCCCGGGTTTGTTTGCGCGCGGACGCCGCGGGGTAAGAAAAAATGGTCGGCGCGAAGCGGCGCACCAGCGAGATCGCGAAGCGGCGCACACAAAGATGAAGTGGCACAAAGATGAAGTGGCGCACAGGGAGATGGGGGACCTGATGAGATCTGGACCGAGAACGACGGTCGCACTGCTCGGCGGCGCGGCGATGCTCGTGCTGTCGGTCGCCTGCGGCGGCGGTCATAAGGGCGGCCCGAGCAGCACCACTCCGACGACTACCTCGACCACCACCCCGTCGTCCAGTGTCGCGCCCTCCACCGCGCCCGGTGGCGGCGGCGGTGAACCCGGCGGCCCGACCGGAGGCGGCGGCCCCAACGGTGGCAGCGGCAGCATCCCTGGCGGCCCGACCGGAGGCGGTGGTCCCAACGGTGGCAGCGGCAGCATTCCCGGCGGCCCGACCGGAGGCGGTGGCCCCGGCGGCGGTGGCGGCAGCATCCCGGGCGTCGGCGGTGGCGGCGGCGGGCCGGGTGGCGGCGGCGGCTGCGTCGGCAACATCTGCGGCGGCTACTGATCGCCGGGTCGCCTTGAGCAGACGCTGAGGCGCAACCACAACGACTTGTTACCTAGCCGGTGGGGCCGGGATTACCTGGCCCCGCCGGCTGAACACTGTGTGGGCCTAGGGGTTGACCCGCAATCCGCGTTATGGTTCTGGCCAACTCGGATGCAAGGGGACTTCAATGTCGAAGCTCAGGTTCGGATACTTCATCGCCCCGTTCCATCGCGCGGGCACCAACCCGACGCTGGCCTTGCAGCGGGATCTACGGTTCGTCGAACACCTCGACGCGCTGGGGTTCGACGAAGTCTGGTTGGGCGAACACCACTCGGCAGGCAGCGAGATCATCAGTTCCCCAGAGATTTTCATCGCCGCCGCCGCCGAACGGGCGAAGCGCATCCGGTTCGGCACCGGGGTCATCTCCCTGTCGTATCACAACCCGCTCTGGGTCGCCGACCGGCTGATGCTGCTGGATCACCTGACACACGGCCGCATCATCGGCGGCGTGGGGCCGGGCTCGCTGCCCAGCGACTCGTCGATGATCGGGCTTACCCCCACCGACACCCGCGAGCTGCTGGAGACCAACCTCGACATCGTCGTGCGGTTGCTGGCCGGCGAGACGGTCAGCGCCAAGACCGCGACCCATCAGCTCTTCGACGCCAAGCTGCAGCTCGCCCCGTACTCCGACGGTGGGATTCCGCTGTCCGTCGCCGCGGTCGCGTCGCCGACGGGCGCGCGGCTGGCCGGCAAGCACGGCATCGGTCTGCTGTCCATCGGCGCGACCCTGACCGTCGAGGGCTTCAATGCGCTGTCCTATCACTGGGGCATCGTCGAGGAGCGCGCCGCGGCCTTCGGCACGCAGGTCGACCGCAGGAACTGGAGCCTGGTCGGTCTGTTCCACTTGGCCGAGACCGAGAAGCAGGCCCGCGAAGAGGTCAAGTTCGGCATCGAGCCGTGGTTCCGGTATTTCCAGAAGGTGGCCGCGTTCCCGCAGATGACGATGCCGGGGGAGCAGCTCGACGAGATGATCGACGTCATCAACGAGAACGGGGCCGGCGTGATCGGCACACCCGAGCGGGCTCGCGAACAGGTGCAGCGGTTGTGGGATCAGTCCGGTGGTTTCGGCTGCATGCTGCAGATGGGCCACGAGTGGGCCAATCCGGCGGCCACCCGGCGATCCGCCGAATTGTTCGCCGCCGAAGTGATGCCGCATTTCCAGGGGCAGGCGCAGCCGACGCTGGATGCCGCCGCGCGCGCCGGACAGGCCAGGGACAACCTCGCCCAATCGCAGTTGGACGCCGTCGCGCACATGACCAAGAAGTATCAGGACGAGGTCGACGCGAAGTAGCGCGAAAAGCTAGCGCGCACCGCCGGTTTCGCGCTCGGCCGCCTTGACCAGCCGGCCCGCGAAGAAGCGGACCGCCCCGCCCATGGCGGCGCGCATCAGCGGGCCCGTCCCGCGAACGCCTTCGGTGAACGACCCCGTCCAGCGAATGTCGGTTCCGCCCGCCGCATTCGGCGTGAGGACCACCTCGCCGGCGTAGTCCTTGGCCGGGGTGGGCGGACCCACCAGTTTGTAGGCGTGGCGACGGTCCGGCTCGTACTCGACGGTTTCCTCTTGCACGTAGACGGGCCACATGCCCACCTTGCGGACGGCCCCGATGCCGCCCGGCGCGGGATCGCCCTGGCGGGCCCAGCTCGAGCGCATGACGATCGGCTTGGCCCACTGTGACCAATTTGCCCCGTCAGCCACCAGCCGGAACAGCGTCGCGGCGGGAGCACTGCTGGTGCGGTTGATTTCGAAGGAATAGTTCCGGCCCGACATGTTGACTCCTGGTGACGGCGGACGGACGGCCTGGGCGCCGCTCGCCGGTAGGCTACCGCCCGCGCGGATCGGCGAGCGGATCGGGTTGATCGTCGTCGCAGGCCGGGGTCTTCCGGCGCCTGCCGGAATCGTCGAATGAGTCCGCCGCTCTTGACGTTTGCCTGTTAACCGCCCGGGACCGCCGTGGGGGATTGCCTAGACTGCAGGAATGGATCGCGATTCTCGGCGGGACGGCCCGGGCGTCGCGGGTTTGCTTCGGATCGAGGACTGCCTGGACGCGGCGGGCGCTGTCACGCTGCCGCCCGGGGTCAACCTGATATCACTCATCGACCGCAACATCGCGAACGTCGGCGAGACCGTCGCATATCGCTATCTCGACTACAGCCATTCCGCCGACGGGGACGTCGACGAGGTGACATGGAGCCAGTTCGGTGTGCGGCTGCAAGCCATTGGCGCGTGCATCCAGCAAGCCGCCGGTCGGGGCGAACGCGTCGCGGTTCTCGCACCGCAGGGTATCGACTACGTCGCCGGGTTCTACGCGGCGCTCAAGGCCGGGACCATCGCGGTCCCGCTGTTCGCCCCGGAACTGCCCGGGCACGCCGAACGGCTCGATACCGCGCTGCGCGATTCCGAGCCCGCCGTCGTGCTCACGACGTCGCCCGCACGGGCGGCGGTGCAGAAGTTCCTGGCCGACCATCCACACCTGCACCGGCCGCGGGTCATCGCGATCGATCAGATCCCTGACTCGGCGGGTGATTCGTTCGTGCCGACCGAAATCGGTATGGACGATGTCTCGCACCTGCAGTACACGTCGGGCGCGACCCGGCCGCCGGTCGGTGTCGAAATCACCCATCGAGCGGTGGGCACCAACCTGGTGCAGATGATCCTGTCGATCGACCTGCTGGACCGAAACACGCACGGCGTCAGCTGGTTACCGCTGTACCACGACATGGGGTTGTCGATGATCGGCTTCCCGGCCGTCTACGGCGGGCACTCCACGCTGATGTCTCCGACCGCGTTCGTCCGCCGGCCCCAACGATGGATTCAGGCCCTGTCCGACGGGTCGCGGCAGGGCAACGTCGTCACCGCCGCGCCGAACTTCGCATACGAGTGGGCCGCGCAGCGCGGCCTGCCCGGCCGTGGCGCGGACATCGACCTGCGCAACGTGGTGATGATCATCGGCTCCGAACCCGTCAGCATCGACGCGATCAGGACCTTCAACAAGGCGTTCGCGCCGTACGGGTTGCCCCGCACCGCGTTCAAACCGTCCTACGGCATCGCCGAGGCAACATTGTTCGTCGCGACCATCGCGCCCGCCGCCGAGCCGACCGCCGTCTACTTCGACTCGCAACGGCTGGGCGCCGGCCGCGCGGTGCTCGTCGACGCCGATTCTCCCAACGCCGTCGCTCAGGTGTCGTGCGGCCAGGTCGCGCGCAGCGAATGGGCCGTCATCGTCGACCCCGCCAGCGGGTCGGAGCTACCGGACGGCCAGGTGGGCGAAATCTGGTTGCAGGGCAACAACGTCGGACGCGGCTACTGGGGAATGCCGAACGAGACACGGCGGGCGTTCGGCGCCAAACTGCGATCGCCGCTCGCCGGCGGCAGCCACGCGCGGGGCGCCGAACCGAACCGCCCCTGGCTGCGCAGCGGCGACCTGGGTGTGTATGTCAACGGTGAGCTGTACGTGACCGGCCGGATTGCCGACCTGGTGACGATCGACGGCCGCAACCATTACCCGCAGCACATCGAGGCCACCGTCGCCGAGGCGTCCGACATCGTGCGGCGCGGATACGCGACGGCGTTCTCGGTGCCCGACGGCGACGATCCGGACGCCACCCGGCTCATCGTCATCGCCGAACGCGCGGCGGGCACCAGGCGCCAGGATCCGCGGCCGGCGATCGAGGCGATCCGCACCGCGGTCGCGCGGCGCCATGAGCTCACCGTCTCGGACGTGCGGCTGTTACCCGCCGGTGCCATCCCACGGACCACCAGCGGCAAGTTGGCCCGCAGGGCCTGCCGGGCGGAATATCTCGGCGGCACGCTCGGCGTCCACCGAAGGGACGTCGACGGATAACCCCGAAGACTCTGTTTGCCGACTGGGCTGGCTAGTCTCCACAGGGAGGCGCGAGATGGTTCTCAAGTTGAAAGTGTCGCCGGATTTGATCGGCGGCGAGGTGGAGGCCGGCTACGGCAAGGTGGCCGACGCGTTTCGCGCGACCCTTCGCGACGGTGCCGAAGTCGGTGCGGCCGTGGCCGTCTACCGTGACGGCGTCAAGGTGGTCGATCTGTGGGGCGGCTACCGCAACGGACTGACCAAGGATCCGTGGCGGGCCGACACGATGGTGAACATGTTCTCCACGACCAAAGGCGTCGCCGCCCTGGTCGTGGCGGCGGCGGTGTCGCGCGGACTCCTCTCGTATGACGCCAGGGTCGCCGACTACTGGCCAGAATTCGCGCAGGCGGGCAAGAGCGAAGTCACCGTCCGCCAACTCCTGGCGCATCAGGCCGGAGTCTGCGCGCTCAAGCCGAAGCCGACGCTGGCCGACGTGGCCGATCCGGCGAGGCTGTCGTCGATCCTGGCGGCCCAGGCACCGGCCTGGCGACCGGGCACCCGGCACGGCTATCACGCGATCACGCTCGGCTGGTATGAGTCGGAGCTGATCCGCCGGACCGATCCGGCCGGCCGCACGCTGGGCCGGTTCCTTGCCGAGGAGATCGTCGCGCCGGCGGGACTCGACCTGCACATCGGGCTACCAGACTCGGTCGACCGCACCCGACTCGCCCACGTTCACAACTGGGTTCGCGCGGAGACGATGCTGCACCTGGCCGTCATGCCCCCGGGCTTCCTGGGCGCGTCGCTGAACCCGGTGGGCCTGACCGCGCGCACCATCGCCGTGCCGCGCGGCGTCAACCCGTTCAACGGGGACTACAACCGGGACGACGTCCGGGCGGTCGAGATCCCGTCGGCCAACGGGATCGGCACCGCCAGGTCGGTCGCGCGCATGTACGGCAGCGCCATCAGCGGCGGCGCCGGGGTCGCGCTGAGCCCCGGCACCCTCGACGCGCTCACCGCACCGCCGATCCCGCCGAGTCGCGGGGTGCGCGACAAGGTGATGCATATCGATGTGGCCTATTCACTGGGCTTCTGCAAACCCGTCCCGCAGTTCGAATTCGGCTCGTCGGACAAAGCCTTCGGTACCCCGGGTTTCGGGGGATCGTTCGGATGCGCCGACCCGGACACCGGCATCGGGTTCGCCTACGTGATGAACCGGCTCGGGTTTCACCTGTGGAGCGATCCGCGTGAACTGGCCTTGCGGCAGGCATTGTTCCGCGATGTACTCGGGGTGCGCCCGCAGAGTTGACGTCGAGCCGGCCATTCCCGGTGGCATCCTGGCCATGTGGGTTTGCTAATCCGGTTGGCGGAGCTGTTGATCGTGATCCTGCCGCTGACGGGCGCGGTCGTCGCCGCCGTGCGCGCGTTGGGCGCCCACCGACGCCGCACCCATCAGCGGTCGCCCGACCCATCCGACGGCGCCGCAGCTGTCAATCCGGCGGCCCAGTGGCGTTCGGCCCGGCGCGTCCTGGACGAGCACGCCCGCACGGACGCGCGCTGGCTCGAGTACGAACTCGACATCGCCAAGCTGCTGGACTTCCCGCTGATGACCGACATGCGGCACGCGAACACGATCGCGTTCCACAAAGCCAAGCTGCGGGCCGACTTCCTGCGCCCCACCAAGGCCGAGGATCTGCTCGACGACCGCGAGGGCGCCGCGCAGTACATGGCCGCCGTCGAGAACTACGTCACGGCGTTCAACGCCGCCGAGAGCGAAGCGATCCGCAGACGCCGCAACGATTTCTCCCGGGCGAATCAGCAGCGAATTGCGCGGGCGCAGACCCTGTTACGAGTCGCCGCCGACCCCGCGGCCACGGCGCCCGAACGCCAGCGGGCCTATGACGTGGCCCGCAGCGAACTCGACGGCCTGCTGGTGCTGCCAACCGCGACACAGGCGAACCTCGAGCGCGGGATCTCCGGCGAGCTGGAACGTTAGGGCCCGGCCCGGAGTGAGCTAGGGACAGGTGTATCCGCCGTCGATCACCACGTCCGAGCCCGTCATATAGCTGGACGCGTCGCCGGCCAGGTAGACGTAGAGTCCGGTGAGCTCTTCGGGGCGGCCGATGCGTCCGAGCGGTATCTTGGGCTCCCACTGGCGGTGATACTCCGTCAACGGCTCCACGAGCTCGGTCAGGATGTAGCCGGGGCTGACGCTGTTGACCCGAATGTGGTGCGGCGCGAACTCCACCGCCATCGCCTTGGTCAGGTGGATGACCGCGGCTTTGGAGGTGCAATAGTGGCCGACCTGCTGGGGGACGTTGATGATGCTGCCCGACATCGAAGCGGTGTTGATGATGACGCCGCCGCGGCCCTGCGCCACCATCGCCCGGGCCGCCGCCTGCGCGGTCAGGAAGACGCCGGTCACGTTCGTGTCCTGGATGCGCTGAAATTCTTCGGGCGACATGTCCAGCATCGGGACGACCGAGATGATGCCGGCGTTGCACACCGCGATGTCGATGCCGCCCAGCTCCGCGACCACCCGGTCCACCATGGCCTTCACCTGGTCGGGTCGGGTCACGTCGCATCCGATCGGCACCACCTTGCCGTCGACGTCACCGCCGTGCGCCGCCAGCTCGACGGCGATCGTGTCCAGCGCCTCGACATTGCGGGCCGCGATGGCCACATCGGCACCGGCTTGCACGTAGGCCCGGGCCACTATCCTGCCGATACCGCTGGACGCCCCGGTGACCAACGCCGTCTTGCCGCGCAGGCCGAACATGTCCATCACGTTCATCCGATATCCCCTTCATACGAGCGACCCGAAACCGAAACACGTTCTAGTGTGTCCGCTATGGGCAAATTCACCAGGGCAGAAATCGACAGCGCCATCGACAACTACACCAAAGTCGTCGAAGGGTGCAGCGCTTCGGGCGACTGGCGGCCGTTTGCGGACCTGTTCACCGAGGACGTCGTCTACACCGAGCATCACTACGGTGTCTTTCACGGACGCGAAGCGGTGCGCGACTGGATCGTCGCGGTGATGGCGCCGTTCCCGCACATGCGTTTTCCCAATGACTGGGTTGCCCACGACGAGGACAACGACGCCGTCGTCGTCATGATCAAGAACCTGCTCGACCACCCATCCGACCCGAACGGTGAACCGTTCTGGTTCCCGAACTGGACCCGGCTGGTCTATGCGGGCGACGGGCTGTTCTCCAGCGAGGAAGACATCTACAACCCCGACCGAGACGCCCCCGGTGTGGTCGCGGCCTGGCTGGAGGCCGGAGGCCGGCTAGCTACGACGGAGATCCTGCAACCTGGCGCCTGACGCCTTTCACGTTGGGGGCGACGGCGTTTCCCGACCCGCCGCGCCGGAAGCGCTCAGACGGTAGCGGTGCCGCGGCTCGAATCACTGGCCTGCGCCCGCCCGCGTCGGCGCGATCGGACCTTGCTCAGCGCCTGCTCCCAGGCGAGCAGGGTCGCGGCCTTGATGTTGGGGGGCTTGACGCTGTCGCGGGAGAGCAGCGCCGTCGCGGCGGCCTTCGTGGTCGCCGACGCCTTCGAGATGTGACCCGAGTCGAACGGCGGCTGGGGGTCGTACTCGAGCGCGAGCTGAATGGCCCTGGCCCGGGATTCGCCCGCGATCTGCGCGGCCAGCCACAGCGCCAGGTCCAGCCCGGCGGACACGCCCGCACTGGTGACAATGTCGTCCTGATGCACGATGCGCTCGTCGGACACGGGGACCGCGCCGAACGCCTTCAGCGCGGGAACGGTCAGCCAATGCGACGTTGCGCGCCGGCCCTCGAGCAGGCCGGCGGCCGCCAGGATCACCGACCCCGAGCACACCGACGTCGTCCAGCTCGCGCTCTGGTGGGCCCGGCGCAACCAGTCGAGCAGCGCATCGTCCCGTGCGTGCACCGGCGTCGCCGGACCCCCGGGCACCAGAATCACGTCCGGGCAAGGGGTTTCGGCCAACGAGTGGGTGGCGCCGATGACCAGCACCCCGGAGTCGGCGATGATCGGCCCGGCGGCGTGCCACACGAAGCGCACCTCGGCGCCGGGTAAGTTGCGCAGCACCTCGTATGGGCCGATCATGTCCAGCGCGGTGAATCCGGGATAGGCCACGATGGCGATTTGGGTCATGGTGTCGTCCTCTCGGGTCAGGCGAATCGGTGTCAGGCGAAAGCTTTGCGGTATTGGTCGGGCGAAATACCCACGCGGCGAAGGAAATTGCGTCGCATGGTTTCCGCGGTGCCGAAGCCGCACCGGGCGGCGATCGCGACGACGGTGTCGTCGGTCTCCTGCAACTGCCGGCGCGCGGCTTCGGTGCGGATGCGTTCGACGTACTGGCCGGGCGCCTCGCCGATTTCGGCGGTGAACACCCGGGTGAAGTGGCGTGGGCTCATCGCCGCCCGGCGAGCCAGGCCGTCGATGCTGTGCGGGCCGCCCGGATCGGCCTCGATCGCCTCCTGTACCTCGCGGATCGAGTCCCTCCTGGCCCGCGGCATCCACACCGGCGCCGCGAACTGTGTCTGGCCGCCCGGCCGGCGCAGATACAGCACGAGCCAGCGCGCGACCGCCTGCGCGAGCTCGGTGCCGTGGTCGTCCTCGACGAGCGAGAGCGCGAGATCGATGCCCGCGGTGACGCCGGCGGCCGTCCACACCGTGTCGGAGCTACGGACGAAGATCGGGTCCGGATCGACGTCGACGCTGGGGAATTCGTCGGCCAACCGCTCGGCGAAGGCCCAGTGCGTGGTCACCCGGCAGCCGTCGAGCATGCCGGACTGGGCCGCGAGGAACGCACCCGTGCAGACGCTGACGATGCGTCGCGCGTTTCCGGAGGCCGCCTTGATCCATTCCGTCAGCGCGGGATCGCGGCGCGCCGCGCCGACGCCACCGCCGCCCGGCAGCACGAGCGTGTCGATGGGGTCGCCCGGTTCCGGGAGCGGTTCGGCCACGAACGCCAACCCGGTGGGAGTGCTGACCGGCCGGCCGCCGACCGAGCACACCACGACGTCATAGCCGCCGCCGGTCAGCAGGGACGCGGTGGTGAAGACGTCGTGGGGCCCCACCACGTCGAGCGCCTGGACCGCGGGGAACCCGACGATCACCACCTTGCGAGTCATGAACCCAGTGTTCGCCAGGCGAGGGCGCGTCGTCTACGCCAGGTACCCCACTAATTAAGACATGGGACCTGCCCCATCGCGGCCGCGGCGGCCTTGGCAGACTGTGTGCCCATGGCACAGATAACGTTGCGTGGAAACCCGATCAACACTGTCGGCGAGCTGCCTGCCGTCGGATCCAAAGCCCCGGCCTTCAGCCTGGTCGGCGGAGACCTGGCGCCGGTCAGCAGCGAGCAATTCAGTGGTAAGCCCTTGGTGCTCAACATCTTTCCCTCCATCGACACCCCGGTGTGCGCGACCAGCGTGCGGACCTTCAACGAGCGCGCCGCGGGCGCCGGGGCGACCGTGGTCAACGTCTCGAAGGATCTGCCGTTCGCGCAGGCGCGCTTCTGCGGCGCCGAGGGCATCGAGAACGTCAAGAGCGGTTCGGCGTTCCGCGACAGCTTCGGTGAGGACTACGGCGTCACCATCGCCGACGGCCCGATGGCCGGGTTGCTTGCGCGGGCCATCGTGGTGGTCGACGCCGACGGCAATGTCGCCTACACCGAACTGGTGCCCGAGATCGCGCAGGAGCCCAACTACGACGCGGCGCTGGGGGCGGCGGGCTGATCGCTGCCCGCCGGATCGGCCGGGCGGACGCGCTCCGACGTGGTTGCCAGCACCTCGCGGCAGCCGCGCCACATCTTTGTGATGATGTCGGCGGCCGGGGGCAGGTCCTCGATGCGCCCGGCCACCTGACCGGTGTTGGCGACGCTGGCGTCCAGGTCGCCGTCGAAGTAGAGTCTTTGCACGCGTTGTAGTGCCGCGGCGCCCTGGTCGGCGGACGTCGAGGTGTCGAGCCGCTCGGCGGCGGGTGTACGGATGACGCGCATCATTCGCGTCCCGTCGAGCGGCAGCATCACCGTTCCGGTCTCGTCGGCGTCGACAACCGCCTGCTTGAGGTTGCCGTGCACCGGCGAGTCCGCCGACGCCAGCAGCCGGGTGCCCATCTGCACGGCCTCGGCGCCCAGAACAAACGCCGCCGCCATGGACCGCGCGTCGCAGATCCCGCCTGCGGCCACGATCGGGATGTCGACGTGGGCCGCCACCAGCGGCAGCAGCACCATGGTCGACGCCCCGAACCGGTTCTTGAAGCCGCCTCCCTCGACACCCTCGACCACCAGCCCGTCCACGCCGGCGTCGACGGCCTTCCTGGCCGCGGCCAGGGTGCCCACCACGTGGAACACCGTGATGCCGGCGTCGTGCAGACGCTCGGTGAACACCGACGGGCTCCCGGCCGAAGTGGTCACGAACCGAATGTCATTGGCGACAAGCAAATCCAGCATCGCCGGGTCGCGGTTGAACAGCAACGCGATGTTGGCGCCGACGGCGCCGCGGGTCAGCTCGCGCACCCGCCGCAGATCGGCCCGGCCCTGCTCCGAGGTGGTCTCGATGATTCCCAGCGCGCCGGCATTGGACACCGCGGCGGCCAGTTGGGCGCCGGCGATATAGGTCATGGGCGCCTGGATGATCGGGATGTCGATGTGTGCCAGCGCGCAAACCCGGTTGGGCGCGGCGCCCGGGCCGGCGCTCATCGGTCCCGCGGATCGACAAGGTCGCGGAAGCTCTCGGACCGCTGCACGGATGCGCCGAGACTGCGCACCCGCTCGGTCAAGGCTCTGTCGGATGTCACGACGCGAATGTCGTGCGGCGCGGCATCGGCCGCGACAAGCCGAACGATCTCGTCGTCGGCCGAATTCGCGGCCGCCTTGGGCGCGTGCGCGACCTCGACCACCGAGGCTGCGATGGCCGTCGACGGCGGCCGCTCAAAAACCACTGTCACGGTCTCTTTCTGGCCCGACGCCCATCGATCCAGCCTTTCCACCAAAGTGACCATGGCACCGTTGCGGTCTTTCCACCAGCCATCGGGACGGCTTCCGATCACGTTCATGCCGTCGACAATCCACCGCACACCCACACCGTAAACGACGTGGTGGCGCGGCCGGTGATTCTCAGGCCGCGAGCGAGCACCAGTTGATACGGTCACCCCCATGACCTCGATCGCCGACACCACAGACCGGGTGGTCGCGCTGGCCCGCGGCATGCGGGACCTGGTGCGCACCCAAGCCGCCGAATCCGAGCGCATGCGCACACTCACCCCGGCGATCGTCGACGCGATGTGGACCGGCGGGCTGATGTCGGCGTTCAACCCGGTCGCGGCCGGCGGCGTCGAGCCGTCGTTCACCGAGATGATCGAGACCTGGATCGAAATGGCTTGGCAAGACGGGTCATTCGGCTGGGTGGGGATTGCCAATCTGCCGTCGTCCTTCGCCGCCGCGGCCTACCTGCCCGACGACGGCTTCGCCGAAGTGTTCACCGCACACGACAACCGGGTCACCATGGGCGGGCAGTTCTTCCCCAACGGGCAAGGCGCCGCCGTCGACGGCGGCTACCTGGTCACCGGCGCGTGGAACTTCGGTTCGGGCATCGGTCACGCGGAATACGTTGCGGCCGGCTTCCTGCCGATGGACGACGGCGAGATGCGTTGGATCAGTGAGGGTTTCCCCGAGATGCGGGTCGCCGTGATTCCGCGGGAGCAGATCAGCTTCGACGACGGCTGGTTCGTGCAAGGGCTGAAGGGGACCGGGTCCTATGACTACAGCGCTCAGGAGATCTTCGTCCCCGAGACCCGCACGTTCGAATTGTTCGTGCGCCGGCCCTACCGGGGGACGTCGCCGGCCACCCGGATGGGGCTGATGCCCGTGACCGCCGCCGGGCACGCGTCGTGGGCGCTGGGCGTGGCCAAGAGCATGCTGGACGACGTCCAGGAGCTGGCCGCGACGAAGTTCCGGATGAGTGACATGGCCTCGCTGGCCAGCCGCCCCACCTTCCAGAAGGGCCTGGCGCATCACCGCGCGGCGTGGCGCGCGGCCCGTCTGTTGGTCCTCGACGCGTTCACCACCGCAGAGGCGGCGGTGGCGTCGGGGGAGGACCTGACGCCGGCGCTTCGCGCCGACATGCGGGTGGCCGCCGTCTACGCCACCGACACGGCCCGCAGCTGCGCCGAGTGGGCCCATCTGGTGGCCGGGACCAGTTCGATCCGCGAAGGCAGCCGGCTCGAGCGCGCCTTCCGTGACATCTACACCGGCACCCAGCACGCCTTCATCAGCGAGAAGGTCGCGATCGACGTCGCGCAGATCTGGCTGGGCATCATCGACGACCAGCCCGGGTTGTAGCGCCGGGTTCTCGATAGCATTGCGCGCATGCGCGCCGCGAAAATCCTGATCACCGGCCCGACCGGGCAAATCGCCACCCCTATCTCCCGGGCGCTGGCCGCCGACAACGAGGTGTGGGGGATTGCTCGTTTCACCGATCCCGCCGCGCGAAAAGGCCTCGAGAAGGCTGGGATTCGTTGCGAGAAGGTCAATCTGGCGGCCGGCGACTTCAGTGCGCTGCCAACGGATTTCGACTACGTGCTGAATTTGGCGGTGGCCAAGAGCGGACGCTGGGACAAGGACCTGGCGGCCAACGCGGAGTCGGTCGGCCTGCTGATGGCCCACTGCCGTAGCGCGAAGGCCTTCTTGCACTGCTCCTCGGCCGCCGTGTATGACCCGCCGGGGGATGACCCCCGCAGCGAGGAGTCCGCGCTGGGCGACAACCACAAGCCGCTGTTTCCCACCTACTCCATCTCCAAGATCGCCGGGGAAGTGGTCGCCCGTTCGGTGGCGCGGGCGGTCGGCGTGCCCACCACGATCGCGCGGCTCAACGTCCCCTACGGCGACAACGGCGGCTGGCCGTTTTACCACATGGAGATGATCCTGGGGGGCATCCCGATTCCCGTCCCACCCGGTGCACCCGCGCGCTACAACCCGATCCACGAAGACGACATCATCGCCAGCATTCCCAAGCTGCTCGAGGCGGCGTCCGTCCCGGCGACCACGGTCAACTGGTGTGGCGACCAGACGGTCAGCCTGCAGGAGTGGTGCGACTACCTCGGCTCACTCGTGGGCAAAAAGCCTGACTTCGAGCCCAGCGAACAAGCGCTGCGCGGCAACCCCACCACAGTCGACCGGATGCACGAGCTCATCGGCGGCACCACGATCGACTGGCACGACGGAATTCGCCGCATGGCAGCCAAATTCCACCCGGAACTGGTCCACGTCTAATACGTCGGGGCACGCGTCAGCGATTCCGCGAGTAGCCCCGCCGCCGGCCGGCAACAGCGCCGAAGCCACCCCACCCTGCGGGTGCTTGACCAGCCGTGTGCACAATGCTAAGCAAGTGCTCAGCACTGAGCGTATCGGCGCCCGGCGCCACGACTTGGACCACGACTGGCACGAGGAAAGGGATCGGATGGCTCTGCAGGCGGTACTGGACGACCTCACCAAGCGTCCCGGCTCGGGTGAGGTCATTCCGATCATCAATCCCGCGACCGAAGAACAGATCACCGAATTCACCGACTGCGGGGAAGAGGCGGTCAACGAGGCCGCCGCGCGGGCGAAGGCGACATTCGAATCAGGCGTCTGGTCCGATCTTCCGGGTCGCGAGCGGGCCAAGATCTTGTGGCGCATCGGGGAGCTGATCGACGAACACGCCGAGGAGTTCGCGCAACTCGACTCGCTCAACACCGGCATGCCGTTGATGCAGGCGCAGCTGCAGATGTCGACTTGCTCGGAGTTCTTCCGCTATTACGCCGGCTGGTGTTCGAAGATCAACGGCGTCGCGTACGACGTGAAGACCGACGGCATCGCGACCGACACCTACGTCAACATGCACGCCTACACGCTCAAAGAGCCCTACAGCGTGGTGGGCCTGATCTTCCCGTGGAACGGCCCGATCTTCAACGCCAGCGCCAAGCTGGCGCCCGCCCTGGCTGCCGGCGGCAGCCTGCTGGTCAAACCTGCCGAGGAGACCCCGCTGTCGGCGGTGCTGCTGGACCGGCTCATCCACGAGGCCGGTGTCCCCGAGGGCGTCGTCAACCTGCTGACCGGCTACGGCCACACCGCGGGCGCCGCGATCACCGCCCATCCCGATGTCCAGAAGGTGGCCTTCACCGGCTCGACCGAGGTCGGCAAGGCGATCGTGCGGGCCGCGGCCGACAACCTGAAGAAGGTCACGCTCGAACTCGGCGGCAAGTCGCCGGTGCTGATCTTCGACGACGCCGACCTCGACAAGGCCATCATGATGGCCTCGCTGGGCATCTTCGTGCACTCCGGCCAGGGCTGCGTCTGCGGATCGCGAATCTTCGTCCAGCGCGGCGTGTTCGACCGCGTCGTGGAAGGCATTGCCATGATGGCGAATTCGTTCAAGCTAGGCGCGCCGAGCGAGGAGGGCTGCGTCAGCGGACCGCTGATCAGCGAGAAGCAGCTGACCCGCGTCATGGGCTACATCGACGAGGGCAAGAAGGACGGCGTCGACGTGGTCACCGGCGGCCACCGGCTGGACCGCAAGGGCTACTTCGTCCACCCGACGGTGCTCACCAGCGTCGATCCCAAGATGCGGCTGTACCGGGAGGAGATCTTCGGGCCGGTGGTCAGCATCCTGCCGTTCGACGACGAAGACGAGGCCGTGGCCCTGGCCAACGACACCACCTACGGTCTGGCGGCCACCGCCTGGACGGAGAACCTCGGCCGGGCCCACCGGATCATGAAGCGACTGCAAGCCGGCAGCGTTCAGGTCAACTGCCAGTTGGTGTTCGACCACGACGTGCCGTTCGGCGGGTACAAGCAGTCCGGCTGGGGCCACGAGTTCGGTAAAGAGGGCCTCGAGATCTACCTGAAGACGAAGTCGGTCTGGGCGCAGCTCTAGCCCCTTCAACAAGGGGGCCGGGCAGAAGGGTCAACTCGATGAACGTGGTGCGCCGAATAGCCCCGGCGTGTGCGGTCGCGCTCGCCGCGTCCGTCGCTGTCGTTTCATCGGCGGTCGCCGATCCGCCGCCCACCCAGGTGGTCACCGTGATTGCCGTCGGGCCCGGCGGCGAAGCGATCAACGGCTACACCGTGGCGCCCGGACCGGGCAACGTCGGGCAGGCCGGCGACTGCTCGCAGGTGTCGCCGTCGGCGCTGGCCGACAACGTCTACTACTGTTCACCCAGCGCGGCCGGGGCCGGAACCTGCTGGCCGTCGACACCGGGATCATCCCTTCTGTGCGTGGACAATCCGTGGGACCGGCAGATGCACCGGGTGATGTTCGACGGCCCGCTTCCGACCGTTCATCCGAGTGCCAACCCGGACCCGTTCGCGCTGACCCTCGACGACGGCACCCGCTGCCTGCTGCGCAACGGCGGCGCGTGGGGCGGGCGCGCCGACGGGTATGTCGGCGTGTACGGATGCGGCGGCGCCGGCAGCGATCTTGCCGTGCTGTGGCAGCCCAGCCAGGGCGCCGGATCCTGCATCGACCGCTCCTCGCCGGTATGGACCGTCAAAGTCGGTCGCCTCGGCGCGCCGGACGCCGTCCTTCCGCCGCCTGCGACTCGCGTGGTGACCTCTGCCTGGCTCGCCGGAGGCAGGGCCGGTCAGTAGGACGGCAGCGGTACTGCTATAACGCACGTATGTCAGATCTTGGGCACACGATTACCCATGTTTCCGATACTGCCCGGTGGACAGCGTTGCACCGAGCGACCGAATCGGCCCGTCCCGATGCACTATTCAGCGACCCGCTCGCCGAACGCCTCGCCGGTGAACAGGGCCGCGCGATCGTCGACAACGCCCCGTGGACGGATCGCAGTGGTTTTTGGCTGGTCGCCCGGACCAAGCTCATCGACGACGCCATCGCTGACGCACTCGCGCACGGCTGTGACCGCGTTCTGAATCTGGCCGCCGGTCTCGATACCCGGCCCTATCGCTTGGGCCTGCCGTCCGATCTCACCTGGGTCGAGGCCGACCTACCCAAGCTGCTCGCGGAAAAGACCGAAGCGCTCGCCGATCAGACTCCGCACTGCCGGCTGACCCGCATAGCCGTCGACCTCGCGGACCCGCCCGCCCGAGACGCCTTCTTCGACGAGGCGCTGGACGGCGCGACGAAGGCCTTCGTGCTGACCGAGGGGCTGTCCATGTACCTGACGGCCTCTGACATCGCGGCGCTGTCTAACGCGATCACGCGACCCGAGGTCGCCTGGTGGATGCTCGATTTCGCCTTTCCCGGCCTGCAGAAGCGAATCAACAAGAACGTCGCCGGCATTGCGGCGAACGCCCCATTCAGATTCGCACCCGAAAACGGGCTGGCATTTTTCGAGGACCTTGGCTGGCGGGCCGTCGAGGCGGAATCGGTGCTGGTGGCGGCCCACCGGCTGCACCGCCTACCGGTATGGATGCGCCCACTCGCCTGGCGGAAACCGGATTTGCGCCACCCGGGACGCCAACCCACGAGCGCGGTGGCCCTGCTCACCCACTGAACGCCGGGTGGCTACCAGACGCGGATCCAGTCGACGAGCATGTCGGCCGGGTAGCTGCCCGCGCCGGGGTCGCCGCCGCCGGAGCCGGCCACCGCCAGGTTGAACACCGGATACACGGTGTAGCCCGGGCCGTTGAACGGCCAATCCGGCAGCGAGCTCGCCGGTACGTCGAAGTACGGTTGCGCCCCGTCGGAATAGTCTTTCCAGAACCGGATGCCCGCCTCGTCCCACTGGCAGCGCCAGGTGTGCCAGGCGCTGTCCACGGCGATGTTGTGGGTCTTCCATTCGCCGCCGTTGGCTTTGGCGTGCACGGTAGTGGCCGAGGGCCAGTTGCCGTTGCCGTACCACTCCATGACGTCGATCTCGCCCTGATCGTCATTGCCCATCCAGTAGGCGGGCCAGGCGCCTGGGGTCAGGCAGTCCAGCTTGATCCGCGCCTCCCAGGTGTGGCCGACGCCGCCGCGCCACAGGCTCTGCACCTTGCCGCTGTAGTAGGTGGGGCCGTCCTTGGCGGCGCGCAGCACCAGGTTGGACTTGCCATCGACGAAGACGTTGCGGCGATCGTCGCGGTACTGCCCGATGTTCTCGGGACGTTCCCAGTAGGTCGGGTCCTTGATGGTCTCCCGCGCTTTGGCCACCGCCCACTTCGACGCATCAGGAGCCGAGCCCGCCGGGCCGTCGAAATCGTCCGAGAAGATGTAGTTCCCGGACTGGCCGCTCGGCGCGGCAGGCGGCGGTATCCGTTCGTCCGGTCGAGGGTAGGCCCGGGCCTTCGGGGCCGGCAGCGTTGCTGCCAGCACACCGATCCCGGCTGTCAGAAGCACGCGGCGGCGATCGATCTCCGGCATAAGCATGGGACCCTAGCAGCCAATCGCGCATGCGGTCGGACGGGAATTCTGTCGGTGCCCGCAGCTTTGGTTCGAATCGCGGTCGGACCAGCGGGGATGACAGCACGACAGGGTAATGGATTGTGTTGGCGAATTCACGGCCAATTCCGATACACGTGCCAGCTAACGGCCTTGACCAGCGGATGCACAGTGGGCCATGCCTCGGAGGCTGTTTCGCAGTATTCCTGCGCACGTGTTAAATAGCGCGGTAGCATCAGCCCATCGGGCCAATAGTTATCTGCACCTAATCTCCGCCAGCCAGAAGGGTGTTGACCGAATGAACAAGGCCATTAAAAAGACGCTGAAAGCTGCCGCACTTGCCGTGATAGCGGTCGGCGTGATGCTCGGGTCGTCGGGCTGCATAACGATCACAGCGCCCGCCCCGGTCAGCCGGTACTAAGACGGAGCCTGGATAAAGGGCGGACCGCCGCCGTAGTCCGCCTCAGCCTGCGCCGTTCAGCCCGGCAGCCGTAATCGAGCGGTAGTCCGTTAGGTCACCGCTTCGCACTCCGCAGCGCCATGTTGTGTGGATCACGATGACGCAGACCACGATAATCATGATCAGGACGGCAGCGAGGATGTCGACGAGTTTGTCGCGGGCGTTGGTGCTGAGGGCCAGCCGCGACCGCACTTAACCCTGGCTCGCGATGGACGAACCGAGAACCTGGCGGGGATCCGAGCAAGCTGCTCGCGACCTGCTCAACAACTTGGGTGACCAACTCGGACTCGCAGGTGGAGGGCAAGTAGCGTCTCGACGGCCGGGCCGAGGAGGGTCGTGCTGCCCGAGTTGTCGGTGGTGGGGCGTAGCGTCCGCGGCGTGAATCTCGGTAAGCGAGTTGCGTTCGGCTGGGACCGTAGTGGAATTGCAGGGCAGTTGACGCGTCTCAAGACTGCTTGGCGCTATCAAGCGCTTGACCAGCATGTTTGCAGAGCCGTTAAGACAGCTGAGCCCTGCGAAATCCCGGGAGATAATTCACGGCCAATTCTTATCTTGGCGGGTGGTTTGGTCTCAGGATTCGACGGGCATTCTGGAATCACGATCTGATAACCACACTGTTGTGTTTTTGCGGGTGGTACTGAGAGGAGTGGACGATCGTGGCGAATACATCTGAAGGCACGGTTGTTTTTCTTCAGTCCCACCCGGCATGGGTCGCCGCCCAGCGTCGGCAACGCGAATGCAACGAAGCAATGCGCCGCCACCCTTCCTTTCGTGCCCGGCGGCGTGCCGCAGCCGCTGGCAACCACGCCGTTCCGATGGTCCGCGACTTCAAGCTGTACTCGAGCGGAAACACCCCGGCCTGAATTTCGCCAACAATTGGCCTAACCGGCACGAGCAACTAGCGGGCGCTCATGTCACTCGCGCCCAGATGTCGCGGCGCCGATATCGAGCACATCACCGCCGGCTGGGTCGCGAACCTCTATCACCGGGTCGTCGACGTCATCGAACTCCAGCCGCAATGCACGGGACATGATCGCGTGCATCACGTACATGGTGGTGGTGTAGGTGAACTCGAGGATCTCGGTGTCGGTGAAGACCTCCCGCAACTGAACGAACAACTGCTCGGGTACCCGACCATGTTGACCCGCAAGGCAATCCGCGTAGGCCAGTAACAGCCGCTCGGTGTGGTCGAAACAATCGGCGGTCTCCCACGACGGTATGGCCGCGATCTTCTCCTCGGACAAGCCCGCCGACCGGGACGCCTTGCAGTGCTGCGAGAAGACGAACTGGCTGCCGACTACCCAGCCCGCACGGATTTGGCCCAACTCGCGGTGATCGGCCCGGATGGACACCTCTTCGCGGTAGAGGCGAAAGCCACGCACTGCGTGGCGCAGGGCGGCGGGGGACTGCGCCATCACCGTCCACCAGTTGCCGGGAGTACCTCCGACAGCGCCCGGCTCGGCCACCGGGTCGCGACCGCCGAACATCAAGTCGTACATCTTCAGCGTGAACTCGTCGCTGACTTCACCTAGCGGGATCGGCTTCAGACGCGGCATTGAGAGTCCTCTCGGCTGGCGGCATGGATCGGGCAATACTGGCAGATCCCATGCAGAGCCCGGGAATGGTTGCCGGCCTCAGGCGTGGCCTGTCGGCGTCTCTGCCGTCCCGTTTTGCACGACGGCCGGGCGCGGGTCGTCATCCCAACGGGGGAAGACGCCGGCCTGGATGCCGAACGAGTCAAGGGCGCGGCCGACGGAGTGGCCAACACGCCGTCGGCCCCGCCGGTCAGAGCTTGCCGGCGACGAAGTCCGCGGCCTGGTTGGCCATGCCCGCGTCGATGTAGGCGCTCGCGAGATGTTGAGGCCAGTTTTCCTTCCAGGTGTTCGGGTCGGCCGGGTTGCAGATGGGATCGGCGCCGTGGCACAACTCGATGGTCCGGTCGTTGTACACCGGGCTGAAGTTGGTGATCGGGCCCGCCCACTGGCTTCCGTTGCCGAACAACGCGACCGCGGCGATGTGCTGGTCGGCGCCCGCCGGCAGCGGGCTGTCGAACCCGAACGCGCCGATCGGCGCAGCCAGCACGACGTCGGTGACCGCAGCACCCAGGGAGTAGCCGCCCAGCACCAGTCGGGTGTCAGGGCAGTTGTTGATCATGTCCTGAACGTGGTGGCTCATGTCGTTGGCACCCTGGGCGACCTCGGTATCGGCCGGGTAGCGCACCGCGTACACGCCGACGTTCCTGTTCACCTTTGCGCGCACATCGCTGATGAACGCGTTACCCAACACTCCCGGCCCGGGTGATTCGTTTCGGCCGCGGGCGAAAACGATCTGCACCGGCGGGCAGTTCGCGGCCGCGGCGGGCGGTGCCGCCCCTGGCGTCCCGGGCGGCAGCACCGCGGCGGGCACCATCAGCGCGGCCGCGGCCACCACCGCGGCAAAGCCGACACCGATCCATTCACGAATAACGAAGGCACGCACACGACGATGTTAAAGCGAACCCGCTCCGCCCGCCGGGCGGCGGGTGCTCCGATGCCTGGTGATCTCCCAGGGCGAACAACGACCACGGTGTCGGGGGTCGAGAGCGAGACGATAGGTTCGGCTGATGAGTGACGTCGACGTGGATGCGCCCGAGCGCTTGTTCGCGCTGGCCGAACAGGTACCGGGCTTCATGCCGGGCGACGAGGGGCGCGCGCTGTACGACGCGGCGCTGCGCTATCTCGGCAGCGGTCTCGGCGTCGAGATCGGCACGTACTGCGGCAAGTCCACCCTGTTGCTGGGCGCAGCGGCGCAACAAGCCGGCGGCGTGCTCTACACGATCGACCACCATCACGGTTCCGAAGAACACCAGGCCGGGTGGGAATACCACGACGCGTCGATGGTGGATCGGGTCACCGGTTTGTTCGACACACTGCCGACGTTCCGGCGCGCGCTCGACTCCGCCCGGCTGGACGACCACGTCGTCGCGATCGTCGGCAAGTCACCGCTGGTGGCGAGGGCCTGGCGCGCACCGCTGCAGTTCCTGTTCATTGACGGCGGCCACAGCGAAGAAGCCGCGAACCAGGACTTCGATGGCTGGGCCAGATGGGTTGACACGGGCGGGGCGCTGGTCATCCACGACGTGTTTCCGGACCCTAAGGACGGCGGCCGGCCCCCGTATTACATCTATTGTCGCGCCATCGATTCCGGACAATTCAGGGAAATATCGGCGACCGGATCGCTGCGGCTGCTCGAACGCGTCGGCGGCCGGCCCGGGGAACGGGTTTAGCGCAACAGCGGGTCAGCGTCCCGTGGCGACGCATTCGCAGTCGAAGTCGGTCTGCAAGCCCACCGGCAGCTCGTCGCCGCGGAAGATTCCCGCACCGGCGGTGGTGTTCGACAAGGCGTCCGCCGCCAGGATCATCGCCGCGCCGGTCCAGGTGGTGCGCTCCTCGGGCCAGCGCTTGCCGTCCGCGAAAACCAGTCCCGTCCAATAGGATCCGTCGGCCTCGCGCAGATGCTGCATCGCGGCGAACTGCCGGTGGGCGCCGGCGGGTTGTCCGATGGCGTCCAACGCCATCACCAGTTCACAGGTTTCGGCACCGGTCACCCACGGCCGGTCGCCGACACACCGGATGCCCAGGCCGTCGACCACGAAAGCATCCCAGCGCTGCTTGATGCGCGCCGCGGCCGCCGGGCCCCGCAGGGCGCTACCGAGGATGGGGTAGTACCAGTCCATCGAGTAGCGGTCCTTTTCGGTGAACGCCTCGGGGTGCGCGGAGATTGCGTGGCCCAGGCGCCCGAGCGCCAATTCCCACTCCGGCTGCGGATCTTCGACCAGGGCGGCCAGGGCAAGCGCGCAGCGGATGCTGTGAAAGATGCTGGAGCACCCGGTCAGCAGCGCTTCCGATAGCACGCCCGATTCGCTTCGTGCCCAGCCGATCTCGCCGTAGCCGAATTGCATGTCGATGACGAAGTCGATCGCGTTGCGCACCACCGGCCACATCTCGCCGGCGAACGACTCATCGCCGGTGACCAGCACGTGGTGCCATACGCCGGTGCCGATGTACGCGCAGAAGTTGCTGTCGCTGTTGGCGTCCTCGATGACGCCCGCCCGGAACTGGATGGGCCAGGAACCGTCGGCGCGCTGGGTGCGGCGGCTCCACTCGAAGGCGGCCCGCGCCGGCTCCAGCAGTCCGGCGGTGGTCAGCGCCATCGCGCACTCGATGTGATCCCAGGGATCGGTGTGCCCACCCGCGAACCAGGGGATGGCGCCCGATGGTTCCTGGGCGGCGGCGATGGAGCGCGCGGTCTGTCGGCACTGCTCGGGAGTAACGACCCCCGGGACCGCGGGCGGATTAGACCGATGCAACTGAATACCCTTCAGCTACCTGGCTTTTCGCATCTCCCGGTTTGACAAAGTACATCGCTACGCTTTTGCCCACCAGCGGATTGAGCAACGACTCCGCCAACCGGGTGATCTTCGGCCGTTGCATCAGGTCCCAGACCAGGAGCTTGTGATAGGCGGTCACCGCGCGGTGGCCCGTGTTCTGCACGCCGACAGCGCATTTGAGCCACCAGAAGGGGGAGTGTAGCGCGTGGGCGTGATGGGAATGGGTCAATTCCATTCCGCCGCCGAGGATCTTGCCGCGCAATTCACTGGCCCGGTAAATGCGTACGTGGCCGCCCTCGTTGCTGTGGTACTCCTCGGACAGCAACCAGCACACTTGCTCGGGCAGCCACCGGGGCACGCTGACCGCCAGCGTGCCACCGACTTTGAGCACCCGGATCAGCTCGGCGATGGCCGCGTCGTCGCGGGGAATGTGCTCCAAAATTTCTGACGCGATGACGCAGTCGAACGTCTGGTCTGCGTAGGGGAGCTTCAGCGCATCGCCGGCGACCACCCTCGCCGACGCGCCGGCGGGCGCCTCGCCGGTTTCGGCCATCGCGCGCAGGATCGTGTCCACCGACCGCAATTCGGCCTCGTCCCGGTCGAAGGCGACGACGTCGGCGCCACGCCGATACGCTTCGAACGCGTGCCGGCCCGCCCCGCAGCCCACGTCGATGACCCTGGTGGAAGGCCCGATTCCGAGCCTGTCGAAATCGACCGTCAGCATGGCGTTCCGCTCTGGGCGTTGCGCGCGATCGCTCGCTCGTAGACCCGCACGGTTTGGGCGGCCACGGCTTCCCAGCTGAAGACGTTGACGGCACGGCTGCGGCCCGCCTTGCCCAGGCTGCGGCGCTTGTCCGGGGAATCCAGGAGTTCGCCGAGCGCGCGGGTCAGCTCGTCCACGTCGGCGGGCGGCACCAGTTCGGCGCAAGAACCGTCCGCCCCAAGGACTTCCGGCAGTGCGCCGACCCGGCTGGCGACGATCGGGGTGCCGCTGGCCATGGCCTCCACCGCGGGCAGCGAAAAGCCCTCGTAGAGCGAGGGAATGCAGGCGACCTCCGCGGACGCGAACAGGGCGGCCAACTCGGCGTCGGACAGCCCACTGGTGATGTGCACGATGTCGGAGATTCCCAGTTCGGCGATGAGTTTGTGGGTCGGCCCATTCGGCTCGACCTTGGCGACCAACCGCAACTCGAGGTCGCGCACGGTGCGCAGCCGGGCGACCGCTTGCAGCAGGGTGCGGACGCCTTTCAGCGGGGTGTCGGCACTGGCGATCGCGATGATGCGGCCGGGCTCGCGCGGGCCGGATCCCGGTTTGAAGAGCTCGGTGTTCACGCCCAGCGGCACGACGTGAAGTTGTTCCGGTGCCACGCCGAAATCGGCGATGATGTCCGAGGCCGACGACGACGAGACCGTCAACAAGTCGGGGATGTGCCGGGCAACCTCCTGTTGCATGTCCAAGAACCCATACCAGCGGCGCACCAACGGCTTTCGCCACCATCGCGCGGCCGCCAGGTCCAGCACCCGGTCGCGGGTGATCGGATGGTGCACGGTGGCGACGACTGGTAGCCCCGCCTCGGCGACGCTGAGCAGTCCGGTGCCCAGGCTCTGGTTGTCGTGGACAACGTCGAAATCGGCTGTCCGCTGGGCGAGTAGCCGCGCGGCCCGCATCGTGAACGTCCGCGGTTCGGGAAAGCCCGCGGTCCAGGTGGTGAACAATTCCAAGAGGTCGATGGAGTCACGAATTTCGCTCGGCCGCGGCACCCGGAAAGGGTCGGGTTCGCGATAAAGGTCAAGGCTGGGCACCTCGGTGAGCCGGACCCGCGGATCGAGCAGGTGGGGATACGGCTGTCCGGAAAACAGCTCGACGTCGTGACCGAGTTCCACCAGGCCGTGGCTGAGATGGCGCACGTAGACGCCCTGTCCGCCGCAATGGGTCTTACTACGGTAGGACAGCAGGGCAATTCGCATACTCAACTCTTCTTTGCTGGAAAAGGTCCGCGGAATGGCGCCGAATCCATCGCGGTCAACGGGCTCCCGAACTCCGTGACAGCAAACTGGACATGTGTCCAGACTATAGTTCGATCACCTAAGCGAGCGCAACGAGCCGCGAATCCGCCGTCTCGCGCGCCCGCGGCCCCCCGGATTTCCGACACGCAAAGATCATGCCACTGGGCGGTGGCCACTATCTTTCCGGCCGGTCGCTTCCGGCGCCGCGGGAGACATGCCGCGAATGTCAGGCCGCCGCTGAGCCTGGGGCCGGCGGGCATTGACCCAGAGCTGTCCGGTCGAAGCGCCTGACCGTCGAGCGACTTCGAGAAGAGAGGTCTTTGTTACCATCGCGCGGTGCGGGATTCGGCCGGACCGAGTGGACGCGGCAATCCGCCGTCGAGGCGCGACGTCCTCAAATACACCCTGGCCCCGGTCCTGCTGAGCATGGGAACTCTGGTCGCCGGTCCCAACGCTTCGAAGGCGTCGGCCGCCGGCATGAGGCTGATCGATTTCGCCGAGCGCAGGATCGCCCCCGACGAGATCAAGGCGGCCGGCTACGACGGCGTGGTGAATTACGTATCGCAGTCGCGGCCGGGCGCCAACTTCGAGGCCAAACCGCTGACTCGGGATTACGCCGACGCCCTGCGCGCGGCGGGCCTGCATATCGTCAGCAACTTCCAGTACGGAAAACCGGGCTGGCCGGACCCGTCGGACCTCACGCGCGGGTATGACGGCGGCGTGGCCGATGCTCACACCGCCATGCAGCTGCACTCGGCGGCCGGGGGGCCGAACTCGGCGCCCATCTTTTTCAGCGTCGACGACGACATCGACGCGGACACGTGGAACAACCTTGCGGTGCAATGGTTTCGAGGGATCAACTCGGTTTTGGGCGTGGGCCGTACCGGCATCTACGGCCATGCCCGGGCGTGCGAGTGGGCGATTCGGGACGGCGTCATCGGACCGTCGACCAGCGCCGGACACCAGTGGGCGTGGCAAACACGGTCCTGGTCGCACGGCGATCGCGAACCCGCGGCGGTGCTCTACCAGACGGTCGTCAACAGCCCGGGAAATCCCGGCCCGCTGCTGGGCGGCATCAACGTCGACGTCGACGACGTCTTGGCCGCCGACTTCGGGCAGTGGGACCTGGATCGCTGACCCGGACATCCCTTACCGCTTCGCGAGACGTAAACCCGGGCGGCCGATAGCGGCGTGTCGTGTACGTGGTGCACGTGTCGCGAAAGCACGGGCACTAAGACAACCGAACGAAAACGGCGCCCCGCGAGCCGATGGCCCGCGGGCGCCGCATCGTGTTCGGGTGTTACTTCAGGTCGAACCGGTCGTTGTTCATGACCTTGACCCACGCCGCGACGAAGTCCTCCACGAACTTGCCGCCCGCGTCGTCCTGGGCGTAGACCTCGACCAATGCGCGCAGCACCGAGTTCGAGCCGAAGACAAGGTCGTTGGCGGTCGCGGTCCACTTGTGCGCGCCGGACGCCCGGTCGTGCCCTTCGTAGACGTTCTCCGCGGTCTCGGACGCCTTCCACTCGGTCCCCATGTCGAGCAGGTTGACGAAGAAATCGTTCGTCAACGCGCCCGGCCGGTCGGTGAACACGCCGTGCTTGCTGCCGCCGTGGTTGGCGCCCAGGGCACGCAGTCCGCCGACGAGCACGGTGAGCTCCGGTCCCGTCACACCCAGTAGGTACGCGCGCTCGACCAGGAGCTGCTCCAGCGGGGCTTTCTCACCCGGCCGCGCGTAGTTGCGGAACCCATCGGCCCGCGGCTCGAGCACCGCGTTCGACTCCACATCGGTGTTCTCCTGCGACGCATCGGTACGCCCGGGGGCGAAGTGCACCGAGATCTCGTAGCCGGCGTCCTTGGCCGCCTTCTCGACCGCGGCGGAACCGGCCAACACGATCAGGTCGGCGATCGAGATCTTCTTGCCGTCCGAGGCCGAGGCGTTGAAGTCCTGCTGGATCTTCTCCAGCACGGGCAGCACCTTGTCCAGTTCGGAGGGTTCATTGACCTCCCAGTTCCGCTGCGGCTGGAGGCGAAGCCGCCCGCCGTTGGGGCCACCGCGCTTGTCGGTGTTGCGGTAGCTGATCGCGGCCGACCACGCGGTCTTGACCAACTGGGGAACCGACAGTCCCGACGCCAGCACCTTGCTCTTCAGAGCCGCGACGTCCTTATCGTCGACCAGTTTGTGGTCAACTACCGGAACCGGGTCCTGCCACAGCTGCGGCTCGGGAATCCAGGGCCCCAGGAAGCGGGTAACCGGGCCCATGTCGCGGTGCAGCAGCTTGTACCACGCCTTGGCGAAGGCGTCGGCCAGCTCCTCGGGGTGGTCGAGCCAGCGCCGAGTGATGTCGCGGTAGATCGGGCTTTCCCGCAACGAGATGTCGGTGACCAGCATCGTCGGGGCACGCCCCGGCCCACCGAACGGATCGGGGATGGTTCCCGCGCCTGCGCCGTCCTTGGCGGTGAACTGCCAGGCGCCGGCGGGGCTCTTGGTCAGCTCCCACTCGTAGCCGTACAGCGTCTCCAGGAAGGAGTTGTCCCACTTCGTCGGCGTCGGCGTCCAGACGACCTCCAGGCCGCTGGTGATGGCGTCCTTGCCCGCGCCGCTGCCGTAGGAGCTCTTCCAGCCCAGCCCCTGCTGCTCGATCGGGGCGGCCTCCGGCTCGGGACCGACAAGATCCGCGTCGCCGGCGCCGTGCGTCTTGCCGAAGCTGTGGCCGCCGACGATCAGCGCGGCCGTCTCCTCGTCGTTCATCGCCATCCGGCCGAACGTCTCTTTGATGTCGATCGCCGCGGCGACCGGGTCCGGCTTGCCTTCGGGTCCTTCGGGATTCACGTAGATCAGGCCCATGGTGGTGGCGCCGTAGGGCTGCGCCAGATCGCGCTTACCCGAGTAGCGCTTGTCGGTGCCCAGCCATTCGCCCTCTTCACCGAACAGGATCTCCTCGGGCTCCCAGACGTCTTCACGGCCGAAGGCGAAGCCGAAGGTCTTGAATCCCATTGATTCCAGGGCTGTATTGCCGGCGAACAGCAGCAGGTCCGCCCAAGAGATCGTGTTGCCGTACTTCTTCTTCAGCGGCCACAGCAGCCTGCGCGCCTTGTCCAGGCTTGCGTTGTCCGGCCAGCTGTTGAGCGGGGCGAAGCGCTGCATGCCCTGCCCGCCACCACCGCGGCCGTCGAAGATGCGGTAGGTGCCCGCGGCGTGCCAGCTCATCCGGATGAACAGGCCGCCGTAGTGGCCGTAGTCGGCCGGCCACCAGTCCTGCGAGGTGGTCAGCACGGAGATCATGTCCGCTTTCAGCGCCTCGACGTCCAGCTTGGCGAACTCCGTTGCGTAGTCGAAGTCGTCGCCGAGCGGGTTGGACTGGGCGACGTGCGGGTGCAGCCGGGACACGTCGACCTGGTTGGGCCACCAGTCCTGATTCGTCAGTGGCGCATCGCTTTTGGGCGTCGGCGCATCGATCGCCGGGTTTTCGCTATTGCTGCCCTTGTGGGTGGTATCGGATGACACAGCATTCCTTTCGAGGGTGGGTGAATCGGGCTGCGATCACGGCTGTGATCTAAGAACCTGTCGCCGAACAATCGGCGCACAGGCCCCAATAGATGACTTCGGCCTCATCGAGGACGAAGCCATCGAGAACGTCGTCGTCGTCCGAGGGCGTGAGGCAGGGAGCGTCTCCCACGGCGCAGTCGACATCGGCGATGATCCCGCAGGACCGGCACACGACGTGGTGATGGTTGTCGCCGACGCGCGACTCATAGCGCGCGACCATGCCCAGAGGCTGGATGCGCCGAACCAAACCTACCGCGGTCAGGGCGTTGAGCACGTCGTAAACGGCTTGGCGGGACACCTCGGGCAGGCCGACCCGGACCGCCGAGAAGATCGTCTCGGTGTCGGCGTGTGGATTGGCATCCACCACTTCCAGCACCGCAACCCTGGGCCGGGTCACCCGCAAATCGGCCATCCGCAACCTGCTCGCGTAATCGGCCGTCGATGACACGCAACCAATATGACGCACTTATCTGGAACGAGTCAAGACTTTACTGTGAAGTGAGACACAACGATGGGTGACGAATGAGTTGGATCACGATCAGGTCGGCTTCAGCGCGCTGCCCTTGCGCCACTGGTCCCAGCTGAGCGTCCAGTCGCCGTTCTGCGCCACCGTCAGCGGAGGCCCGCCGCTGTTGCGGACCTCGACGACGTCGCCGGGCACCGAAAACCCGTAGAACCACTTCGCGTTGTCGGCGTTGAGATTCAGGCAGCCGTGCGACGTATCGCGGCGACCCTGGGCCCATACCGTCGCGTCGAGCTCGTGCAGATAGATGCCGTCCGTGCTGATCTTGGTGGCCCAGTTGATCGTCTCGCGGTATCCGAGCCGGGAGTTCTTGGGCAGGCCGAAGGTCGAGGAGTCCATGATGACGGGGTTGCCCTTGTCGAGAACTGTGTAGACCCCGGGGGGAGTCCACAGCGAGATGCTTTTCCCGCCGACGTCTTCGGTGCCGCCCATGCCCATGGACGTCGGCATGGTGCGCTGCAGGTTCCCGTTGCTGAACACGCTGACCTGGTGGGTGGCGTCATCGGCGATCGACACGTGCGCGTCGCCGATGCGGAAGGACACAGTGGTGTCATCTTGGCCGAAAAGGCCTTCGCCCAAAGCTATTCCGTAGACCTTCGCCTCGGCCCTGACGTTGGTGCCGGGCGCGTAGTAGTGCTCCGGGCGCCAATGCGCGTTCTGGCCGTCGACCCAGTACCAGGAGCCGTCGACCTTCGGGGTGGTCGTCACCGCGAGGTGCCGCTCGGCGGTGGCGCGATCGGCGATCTTCTCGTCGAAGTGCGCCACGAGCACCGTCCCGACGCCGTAGGTGCCGCCGTCGTGCAACGCGGCTTCCGACGTGGCGGTGAACGACACCTTGGTCTGATTGGACGGCTGCAGGGTCGAGAACATTGAAACCTGTTTGCCCGCAACGCCACTGACGCCGCTGCTGGTGACCGTCAGCGTGTAGGTGCGCCCGTAGCCCAGCGGGATGGTGGGCTTCCACACCGTGTTGTCCGGGGTCATGACGCCCTCGACCCGTTTGCCGCTCTCGTTGACCATGTCGACGCCCGTCAGCGTCCCGTTCTCGGCCTTGACCGTGACCGGTCCGACGGGGTCGACGTCATGGGCGCCGGGACCTGGGGTGATCGTTATCTGTGCCGGCCCAGCAGCTTTCGCGGAATCGCCGCGTTGGCCGCAGTCGCCGTTCGGGCAATGCGGGGCCGACGCCAGGCGTATCGCGCCCGCCAGGGCGATGATCACGAGCGCGGCGCACAACACCCGGCGAGGCCGGCTGGTGCCGAGGATCCGGCTGACGAACTGATCGATCGACTTGAACGTCATGAAGGAGCCGAATCCTGCTTTCTGTTAGTCGCAGGCTGCGATGTTTCGCCCGGCGAGTTGAGTGTCGTGAGGTTGAGTGCCGTAGGTGAAGTATCCCGCGAGGTGCGGTTTCTAAACCGACGGACCCGGCGAGGGGGTTCCGTTTCCCGGGGCCGGGCCGGGGTATCAATCCAGCCGTGACTTCGTTATGGATGGCCGAACAACCCGAACAGCCGTGGGCCGCAAGCCGGCTTGACCAAGGCCCCGATTCCGCCGAGGTCATCGTCGTGGGCGCGGGCATCACCGGCCTGATCGCGGCGGTCTTGCTGGCCCGCGCCGGCAAAGATGTGCTAGTGCTCGAGGCGCGCACCGTGGGGGCCTGCGCCACCGGGAA
Source organism: Mycobacterium sp. 94-17 (assembly GCF_035617725.1). Classification (NCBI taxonomy): domain Bacteria; kingdom Bacillati; phylum Actinomycetota; class Actinomycetes; order Mycobacteriales; family Mycobacteriaceae; genus Mycobacterium; species Mycobacterium sp. 94-17. The sequence continues at coordinate 35,691 of NZ_JAPIYN010000009.1, read as the reverse complement.
CACCACCGCCAAAATCAGTCTGCTGCAGGGCAGTCAGCTGTCCAAGGTGCTACCGCGGCACGGCAGGGATGTAACGCGCGCATACGTCGACGGCAATCGCGAGGGCCAGGAGTGGGTGCTGCGCCATTGCGAGGAGCACGGCGTGGCGGTGCAGCGCGAGGACGCCTACACCTACGCCCAGTCCGTGCTGGGCGTGCCATCGGCGCGCGCCGAACTCGCGGCCTGCAAAGCGGCCGGCCTGCCCGCGGTGTGGGATGACGACGCCGACGTGCCGTTCGCCTATCACGGCGGTGTGCGCCTGGCCGATCAGGCCCAGTTCGACCCGGTGTCATTCCTCGACTCGTTGGTCGCCGAGCTGCTGGGTCACGGCGGTCGGCTGGTCGAGCACACCCGGGTGCGGCGAGTTTCCTGGCGCGGCGAGAAGGTGCGCGTACACGGCACCGACGCCGCCGGGCCGACATCGAGCTTCACGCCGGCCAACTGGTGCTTGCGACCGGGATCCCGATCCTGGATCGCGGCGGCTACTTCGCGCGGGTGAAGCCGAGCCGGTCCTATTGCCTGGCCTTCAAAGTTCCGGGCACCATCACCCGGCCGATGATCATCTCCACCGACTCGCCGACCCGTTCGGTGCACTACGCGCCGGTCGCCGACCCGACCAGAAGTGGGTCTGCAAGCTGACGGGCCTGTCACGCCCGACGGCACGCTGCTGGAAGGTCCGGCCACCCGCGACCTCACCGCGTAGCCCGCGACGTCAGGGCTTCTTCTCAAAAACCAACCAGCGCAACTCAATTGGCGAGTCGCCGCGCTCGACGTCGAACACATCGAGGCCGCCGGCCCAACCCTCGAACCAGCCCGTGGGCGGCCAGGCATCCGGCGGCAACTGCGCCTTCTCGTACTCGTAGGCGGAGTCGTCGGCGATGGACCCGAGCGGCAGCCCGGCCGCCGCGGCGCTCACCTCGTCGCGGGTGAAGATCATGCTGTTGCACTGCTGACCGAGTTGCACCGCGGCGTCGTCGGGAACGTAGCCGTCACGGGCCAGGAAGGTATTGAAAACCAGCCGTCCACCGGGAGCCAGGCAGTCGGCGGCCAGTTCGAACATGCCGCGCAACTCGCGCGTCGTCCTGAAGTCGGGCACCACCTCCGAGAGCACCATCAGCTGATACTCCTCGCGCACGCCTTCCATCGCGGTGAAGACGTCGCTTTGAATGACGTTCACGCGCAGGGATTCACGGGCGACTTCGGCACCAATCGCCTCGGCGAACTTTGCGGTCATCTCGACCGCGTCGACCGGATGCCCGAGCCGGGCCAGTGGCAGCGCGTTGCGCCCTGTTCCCGCACCGACATCGAGCACCCGACAGGTGGAAGGGTCACCGGCCTCGGCGGCCAGCGCCAACACGCGTGCGTCGGGGTCGGTGCCGAACAGCGGCGGCGGCCGCACGGCCACCCACTTGTCGTAATCGGCCTCCACGGTGCGCCATTCGGCCTGGACGCGGAAGTTCACGCCCTCCCCGTAGGGCGCCTGATAGGAGATGAGGACCTCCGAACGAGGGGAGGCCCTGAAGGCCTTCGCCAACTCGACTTCCAGCGCGGCCCGCAGGTGTGCGGCCTGCTCGGGTGTGTACCAGACACCCAAGGTGGCGCAGACGTTGCCGCACAACTGGACATATTCGTCGATCAGGCCCGGCACCGCCGGCACCCAGATCTGGCCCTCGGCCGCCGTTCGGCGATAGAGCCGCCTGATCATCGCCTCGCGTAGCACCAGCGGATCGAACGACCTGTTCGGCGGATCCTGCACCAGAACCTTCTACACGACCGGCGGGCTTTGCACCACCGCCGCGCCGACCTGCTCTTCCAGCAGATCGGCGGCGCGGGCCACACTGTCGGCGGGTGTGCTCAGCCGAGGCGCCAGCTCGCGGGCGCGGGCGGCACAGTCCGGTGTGAGGATCATGCGTAGGTCCGCGACCAGCGAGTCCAAGGTGCTCTCGGCAAAGGCGCGTCCGGAACCGACCTGCAATTGTTCGACGGCGGCCGCCCACATCGGCTGGTCCCACACCGTCCACAGGATGAGGGTGGGGACTCCGGCGCGCAGGCCCGCGGCCGTGGTGCCCGACCCGCCGTGATGGACCACGGCCCGGCAGGCCGGGAAGACGGCCGCATAATTCATCGCCTCCACCACCTTGACGTGATCGATCAGCGGGACGTCGGTGAAGTCATTCGCGCCGCTGCAGATCAACGCCCGCTCGCCCAGCTGACCGCAGGCCGCGCTGATCACCGCGACCGTTTCGGCGGGAGAGCTGACGGGCGTGCTGCCGAACCCGCAGTACACCGGTGGGGTCCCGTCGGCTATCCAGGACAGCACCTCGTCGTCGGTGTCGGTCGGCAACTCCAGGGTCAGGGAACCGACACAAGGACGCCGGCCACCGGGTTCCAGCCAGTCGGCCGCCGGCGCAGGCAGGCACAGCTCGTCGTAGCTCTGGATTTCCAATGGCCCACCCGCCGGTCTCGTCGGCGTCCTTTCGGGCAAGCCCAGCGCTCGACGCTGGGCGACGTCGGCATCCTGCGTGATGCTCGAATACAGCGGGCTCGACGGCATGATCCGCGCCGGGAAGACGTGCAACGCGGCGAGCGGAACGCCGTGGTGTTCGGCGACGTTGGCGGCGAGCGCCTGATCGTTCATGTGCGCCACCAGCAGGTCGGCACCGGTTGCCAGCGACGCCAGCGTCGCGCTCTTGTCCATCCAGATCCGGGTCACGCGTTCGACGATGTGCGACAGCCCGCCGACCCCCCATTGGAGGGAGCCGAGCAACTCCTGAGCCACACTCATCCCTTGTTGCGTGTCCGGCCCGTATCCGACGGCGGCGAGCCCCGTCGACTCGACGAAGCCGGTCAGGTTGGGCGGGACGGCCAGGCGCACCTGGTGGCCCCGCCGCATTAGCTCCCGGCCGAGGGCAGCGCAGGGTTCGACGTCGCCGCGGCCGCCGTAGGCGGCCAGCACAATTTTCATCACCAGACCTCACTTGCGGGGATGCCACAAATCCAAGCAGAACCGGCGTATCCAGGTCCGCCTGGCGCCCGCCCCGCACGGCTGAGCTGCGCTTTTGGCGCGATCGGGCGAGGGAAGACGGACCGGGGAAGATTGGCGACACCTGTTGTTCCCCGTCAAGGTCGGGGCTGGAGTGATGTGCGCGATACCGGCCGAACGCTCGCGCATTTCCGCCGTGATGTGCAGGTAACGTATCGTTAACCCTCGGCAACAATTTCGCTGTAATGGTTAACTTGGGAGCGCCTGCAAACGAGTGAGAGGCCGGTCCGCCAACGCGAGGGACTGCCTTCCTCATTGTGTTCATTCGAGGCACTGGCAGCACCGGAGGGGATGCGAGTTGTTTGCTGCTTGGTTGGCTACCCACATTCGACGCGCATCGTGGCCGTCGACGCCCTCGCGGCCCTGACAGCGATCGGAGGAGAACGACATGGACTTCGCAGTACTACCGCCGGAGGTCAACTCCGCGCGGATGTACGCCGGTCCGGGGTCGGGACCCATGCTGGCGGCCGCGATGGCCTGGGACGAGTTGGCCGCTGCGCTGCAATCGACCGCGGATTCGTATCAGGCCGAGATCACGGCCTTGACCTCCGGACCGTGGGTTGGCCCGTCGTCGGTGTCCATGGTCGCGGCGATCACCCCCTACCTGGGGTGGATGAGGACCGCAGGCGCCCAGGCCGAGGAAAGCGCCAACCAGGCCAGAATCGCGGCCTTCGCCTACGAGACCGCGTTCGCCGAGACGGTGCCGCCGCCGGTGGTCGCGGCGAACCGCACCCTGCTGGCGACGCTCGTCGCGACCAACATCCTTGGGCAGAACACGCCGGCGATTGCCGCCACCGAGACCGAGTATGCGCAGATGTGGGCGACCGACACCGCGGCCATGTTCGGCTATGCCGGCACGACCAGTTCGGCGACGCGGCTGACGCCATTCTCCGAGCCGGACCCGACGACCAATTCCGATGCCGCACAGTCCGAGGCGGTGACTCAGGCCACCGGAACCGCTGCCGGAAGCACGCGCAACGCCGTGACGAATCAATCTTTGTCGGCGGTACCGAACCTGCTGAGCGCGGCGGCGGTGGACCCGAGCGCCGTCTCCGATCCGACATCCGGCCTGGACACCTTGGCCGATCTCATCTCGGTCTTCCTCGACGCACCGGCCAGCGTCACCGGCCTGGGCATCGACGCGCCGGGGACACTGATCACCCTGCCCTTCGACGTGGCCGGCGCTCTGACCGGTTTCCACACCGATGACATCGTCAGCGGGTGGGCCGGAGTGCAGCCGTGGCCTGGAGAGGGCCCGGTGCCGCCGTCGCCGTTCCCGGTCATCACGAACCCGGCGGGCGGATTCGGGTCGCTGGCGTCCGCGGAGCTGGGTCAGGCCAACAGTATTGGCAGCCTGTCGGTGCCATCGGGCTGGGCGGCGGCCGCCCCGGCCATCCGCCCGGCAGCGTTGGTTCTTCCGACTGCCACCGCCGGCGCCGCGACGGAAGCCGCGGCCGCGGCCGCCGCCGCGCCCACCGGCGCGGGAGGCCTGTTCGGCGAGATGGCCGTGGCGAGCATGGCCGGGCGCGCCATGGCCGGGACCGGCGGCGCTCTGGGTCGCGAGCGGGCCCGGGCGGGCGATGCCGTCAAGGCGCCGCGCGAGCCGGCGAAGGATCAGCCCGACGAGCCGACACCACCGCGGGTTGCCGCGGGTGGTCCGATCACGAGCATCGCCGCCGAACTACGCGAACTGGCGTCGCTGCGCGATGCCGGAATCCTGACGCAGCAGGAATTCGAAGAGCAGAAGAAACGCCTGCTGCCGGGCTGATCCGGGCCCGGACGCCGGTGACGTCCTGCCTTACGGTGGGCGACCCAAGCGTGACCACCGCAGCCCGCCCCTAGTTCTCCGCGTTCGGCGTGGGACTCTGCGCAGATTCCCACTTGGCCTCGGGCGACCGTGTCACCCGGGTGCCGGCCGCCAAATCGAGCTGAAAGGTTTCCCCGCCGTCGGCCTCGAAGGTGATGAGATACCCCGCGTCGGTGGAGTCCTTGAAGACCACCTTGTAAGGCTGTTCACCCGACCCGCGGTCCACGGCGATGATGTCGCCAGGGCTGACGTCGTCGATCAAGTCGTTGCCGGAGACTTTGGACATAGCCTCGACGTTAGCCGAAACGACACGGCGACCCTGTGTCGCGCGCGGTGACCGTTCTCACCTAGGGCTGTAGGAAAGCCTTGATGGCGCGGCGCTCGTCCATGGCCCGGTAGGCCTCAGCGACCTGCTCGAGGGGCAGGCGCAGATCGAATACCTTGCCGGGGTTGATTCGTCCGGCGAGCACCAACTCGATCAGCGAGGGCAGGAAGTGCCGGACGGGGGCGGGTCCGCCGCGCAGCCCGACGTGGGTGCTGAACAGTTGCTCGCCGGTTATCGCGACGTCGTGCGGGACGCCTACGAACCCGACGAAGGCGCCCGGACGAGCGGATCGGATCGCTTGCTGCATGGCCTCGCCGGTGCCCACGCATTCGAGCACCGCGTCGGCACCGACGCCCTCGGTCATCTCCTCGATGACGGCGACTCCGTCGTCACCGCGTTCGGTGACGATGTCGGTGGCGCCGAACTCCCGGGCCAGCTTCTGCCGCGGCTCGTGGCGACTCATCGCGATGATCCGCTCGGCACCCTTTTCACGAGCGGCCAGCACCGCGCACAGCCCCACCGCACCGTCTCCCGCCACGGCCACGGTCATGCCGGCGGCCACGTTGGCCGCTTCCGCGGCGAACCAGCCGGTGCCCATCACATCCGACAGGGCCAACAAGTCCGGGATCGATTCCTCGTCCGGGTGATCGGCCAGTGCGACGAGACTTCCGTCGGCCCAGGGGATGCGCACCGCCTCCGCCTGGCAGCCGCCCATCAACACGCGGTGCACACACGCAGTCTGAACTCCGTTGCGGCAGTTCGGACACGTCCCATCCGAGGCGAAGAAGGATCCGATGACGAACTGGCCGGGTTTCACCGAGGACACGTCGCTGCCGACGGCTTCGACGACACCGCAGTACTCGTGCCCGAACGGTTTGGGCTTGGGCACCGGGTTGATCCCGCGGTAGTCCCAGAGGTCCGAACCGCACACGCACGTCGCCGCGGTGCGGATGATGGCGTCCGTCGGGGCGATGATCTCGGGTTCCGGCAGTTGTTCGAAGCGGACATCACCGGCGCCGTAGATGACAGCTCCTCGCATCACGCCTCCCTTTCGAGGTAATGGACGCCCAGATACCCGCGAGCGATGGCCTCAACCGGGCGGTGGCGCCGGCCACGGTACCGCCGGATCGCCGGCCCGCGCACCGCACCGGACTTCGAATGCGAAACATAGTGCGCCGCTTGTGAACTCAATCCAGCCACCACGTTGTCCGATGTCCGGCGAGTCACGCGGGTCAGGCGCGCGGCGCGCCCTGGTTGACCTTGTTGGCGGCAAACGTCGCGGCCTGCGCGGTCATCCCGGCGTCGATGTAGGACACGTGCGCCATGATGTTGCCGCCGCCGGAGCAGATCGGATCATCGGGCGCGCACAGGCTGATGACCTTGGAGCCGTACGCCGGGTTGATCGTCGGCAACGGCTGGCCGCCCCACAACATGCTGGAGAACTGGCTGGTGGGCTCGCCGAAGAGGGCGACGGCGGCCACGTGGTCGGCCACCGAGGGCGGCATCGCGTTGGTGGCCAAGTCGATCACCGTCGAGCCCTGGGAATAGCCGCCGAGCACGATCCGCGAGTTCGGGCAGCTGGCCACGACGTCCTGGATGTGTGCGCTCGCGTCGTTGGAGCCGGCGTTGGCGCTGTTGTGGTAGTCGTCGTTGGCGGGGTAGTTCACCGCGTAGACATCGACGGACTTGCCGCCGAGCTGGGACGTGAGCGAGTCGACGAACGCCTGCCCGATGTTGCCGAGCCCGGGTTCCTGATGGGTGCCCCGGGCGAAAACCACCGCGACGTCCGAGCACCCGTCGGCAGCGGCGGTGGGGGTCCCGATGGGTGCGCTCAGCAGCGCCCACGTCGTCACAACCGCGATACCAACCCAGCGAGCAAATCTGCGTGCATTCATGCCGAAATCCTGTCACATCGTCGGCCACGGCCGTGCCCGCGGTTGACCCACGGGCAACGGGCAACGTGTTCGATCCACGAATGACGTTGCGGCGCAACGCCGCGGCTAGGGCCCGCAGGCACGGATGCGAATGGGGCCGGACCAGTCGCCGTCGGGGTCGACGATCCTGCCGCGCTGCATGATCTCCACGGCGCCCGATCTGGCCAGGCGCCGCGCGGCCGCCCTGGTGTCGTCCATCAGCTCGCGCCAGTGGTCGCCGCCCACCGCGCGGGCCGCGTCCGACGGGCAGGTGCTGCTGCTCGGGCCGCGATGTTCAGCCAGTGCACGGATCGAGGACTCGATGCGTTGCCGCATCGGCCCGTCGCCGAGGGCCGTTTCGGCGTGCTCGGCGCCGCGACCCCCGTCGGCGCGCACGCGGCTCAGTTCGGCACGCAATCGCTCGCTCACGACGCCGGCACCGGCCCTCACCGGCCCCGCCACTGCGGCTTGCGCTTCTCGGCCCAGGCGCGCAGCCCCTCGGCGACGTCTTCGGTGGCACCGGCCACCTTGCGCATGGTCTCGCCGAAGCGCACGGATTCGATCCAGCCCATGTCGGCGGTTCGCCACGCCACCTCTTTGGTCGCCCGCTGGGCCAGCGGTGCGGCCTCGGTGAGGGTGCGGGCCCAGGCTTGGGCTTCGGCCTGCAGCTGGTCCGGTTCGACCAGCTTCCACACCAGGCCGATCTCCTTGGCCCGCTCGGCGCTGATCGGTTTTCCGGTCAGCAGCAACTCCATGGCGTTGGCCCAGCCGACCCGGTGCGGCAACCGGATGGCTCCGACGATCGTGGGCACCCCGATCGACACCTCGGGGTAGCAGAACGTGGCCTCGGTGCTGGCGATGACGAAGTCGCAGAACAGCACCCCGGTCACGCCGTAACCGATGCATGGACCGTGCACCGCGGCGATGGTCGGTTTGAACAACTCCATGCCGGATTCGAACGAGTTGATGGTCGGCTTCTCCCAGAACGTACCGCCGAAAGTTCCGACCGAACCTTCGCCGTCCTTGAGGTCGCCGCCCGCGCAGAAGACGCTGCCGGTGGCCGTCAGGATCCCGACCCACGCGTCCAGGTCGTCGCGGAAGCGATCCCAGGCGGCGTTGAGGTCTTGGCGGAGCGCGCCGTTGATGGCGTTGCGCGCGTCGGGACGGTTCAGCGTGATGGTGGCGACGTGGTCTTGCAGCTCATAGGTGACCAGACTCATGACTGCAGACTATTGCGCCGGGTCCTGGGAGCAGGCCCTAGGCGGGCAAAGCGCGTCTTCACGGCGTTCGCGGGCGGCGAAAATCATGGAACATCGCCAGTCGCCCAACGGTTTTCGCCGGCAGACGCTTGACGTCGTCGAAATGCACATGCACCCGCTCGAAGGCTTTGACCCGTTCGGCCTTGACCTTTTTCGTGTAGGTCCGCCGATCCGCCACCGTCAGATCGGCGTCGTCGCTGAACGCGCCCAGCAGTGCGCGCGGGTAGAGCCGCTCGACCAGGACGACGTTGATCTCGGCACACATCACCAGCGCCACCGACGCGAGGAACAGGAACGCCAACGCACCCAGCACCAGTGCGAACACACTGTTGGTAGCGCTGGCCCTTTTCACGGTGTGCGCCACATAACCCGCCCCGAACCACTGCAGCATCTGCCAAATGAACGCTGCGGCAACCGCTCCCGGCAACACCTGCCGATACGTCAGGGCCCGCGCGGTCGTCACCCGAAAGGCCACCAGGCAGATCAGCGCATTGATCGCCACCGCCACGAGCGCGAGGCCGATCTTGCCGAAACCGCCGAGGGCCCCGGTGGCGTGGCCCGCGGCGGCCAGCACGGTGGCGGCGATGGCGGCCGAGCCGAGCACCAACAGCAACATCAAGCTGCGTACGCGGGATCGGATCGGGTTGGGCCGCTTGTGTTTCGGGACCGCCCACACGGTGTCCATCGCGTTCTGCAGCGCCTGCCCCACACCCAGACCGCCGTAGAGCGCACCGAGCAAGCCCACCAACACGCCCACCGTTCCTCCGCTGAGGCCTTCGGGGTGGTGCAGCTGGGCGCCGAGCACGGGGAACTGGCTCAACGTGCTGTGCAGCACCTGGGCCTGCAGGTCGGGCCGGCCGGCCAGCACCACCCCGAGACCGGTGGTCAACAACAGCAGCAACGGAAACAGCGACACCAGCCCGTAGTAGGTGATCAGGGCGGCCAGGTAGCCGCCCTGATCGTCGTTGTACTTGTAGACAACACCGATGATCACGCCGACGGCTCGATTACGCCGCTGCAGCTCGTCCAGCCAACCGACCATCGCTGATCACTTCCCCCACCAGCCGGCATCCCATCCGATGCACTCGCCATGTGGTACCCGCATCCGCCGGCCGTCAACCCAGCCGGTCACCCGCTGGATCGGCTGTTGCCGGCCGGTTTCGTGCGAGCGTTGGTGATACCACAAAAGCTGACTTGTCTCGGGAGGCGCAGGTGTAACGTCCGAGTTTGCTGTTCAAGAGCAGGAAGCATTCACCGTGGACATGGCAACAGACCAACCGCCCATGGATTGGGCCGAGGCCCGACCTCTGCTCAGGTCGGTGCTGCGGCCGCAAAGCTACGTCAACCACCTGGTCAACACCGGGGCTCAGCCCTGGGTGCGGCCGGTGTTCCCGTTCATCAACGAGATGGTCGTAGTCGATCTGCCCACGGTTCGGGCCATGGTGACCCCGGCCGAGACGGACGGGTGGGGCATCAGCGGCGATCAAGCGTTCGCGGCGGCCAGGGAGAACCTTTCCGCGCGCCAGCAGGCGTTCGAGCCGGGGGCGAAGTTCCTGCTGAAAGACGCGGACGGCGGCACCTATGTCGACTCGATGATCCTGGCGACCGGTTGGCTGGGTTCGCTGGCGGTGGCAGGCGGGCCCCGCCCACTGGTGTTTTCCCCGGGCGACGGGGTGTTGCTGCTGGGCACCGACGCACCCGAGGACGCCGCAGACCTCTTCGAGACCGCCGAGCAGATGTACCTCGATGCCGATCAGCCCGTCTCGCCGCAGGGTTACACCATCGCGGGCGACATCATCGCGCCGTTCGATCAGGCCGGCCCGCACCCCCTGCGGGCACTGGGGTTGCGGGCCCGAACCCTCTTGGTTACAAGGGAATACAGCCATCAGACCGAATTTCTGCGCGAGCATTATGAGCGTGAGCTGTTCCCGCAATACGTCGGCAACGCGCAGGTGATCGACACCCCCTGGGGCCCGCGCAGCACGACGACGTGGGGGCAGGGCATCGCATGGGAGCTGCCGCAGACCGATTACGTGACGTTTCTGGTGGGCGATCCGTCGAATGTGTCCCAGGCGTTCACCGTGCCCTTTCCGACGGTGGTGGAAGCGGTGGGCATCCTTCCCGTCGCGGGGATCAACCCGGTCCGCTACCGGGCCTCCGACTGGCCGGCGGCCGAGATGCTGGCCACGCTCAAGGCACACGCCGTCGACCTGCCGAGCGAGTAAACGCCCTAGTCCGGCGGCTCCTGTGCCGTGCCGCGGACAACCGTCTGGTCCCGCTCGGTGCGGTTGCCGGGCACGCCTTCGGCTTCGCTTTCCTCGGTGACCTTCTCCTCGAGCTGATCGACGATGTCTTCCAGCTCCTGACTGCGGCTCAGCGGATCTTTGTCGGGGTCGGTCATATCTCTTTCCATTGGCGTGGGAGGAACCAGGCCCCGGCGCGCCGGGAACCCGCCGCTATCCAATACCCGATCGCACGATCGCTAACCCGCCGCCGCCGAACAGGGAAGACATTGCGCCGCGCCGATGGAAGTATCGCAGGAGTGGCTACCGAGAAACCTCAGACCATCTCATACCCCGCTGCCGACGCGCGCCCGCGTCGCCATCATCCCGACCCGCTCGATCCGCACGTCATCGTCCTTTTCGGTGCGACGGGCGATCTGGCGAAACGAAAGCTGATTCCGGGGTTGGCATATCTGGACCAGTCCGATTTGGCACCCAACATCCAGATCGTCGCCACGTCACTGGAAGACCTGAGTCAGGACGAATTCCACGAACTCGCGAAGGAGGCGATCGAATCTTTCGGCACGCACAAGCTGACGTCCGAACAGTGGTCGAACTTCGCCAAAATCGTCCGCTACGTCCCGCAGGGCGAGGGTCCCGAAGCGTTGGCCGAGGCGGTGGCTCAGGCCGAGGAGAAGCTGGGTGCCAACGTTCGGCGGCTGCATTACCTTTCGGTCCCGCCCAAGGCGGCGCGCGCCGTGATCACGATGCTGCGCGACGCCAAGCTGGTCGAACGTTCGCGGGTGGTGATGGAGAAACCGTTCGGCACCGATTTGGCCAGTGCGGTGGCGCTGAACGACTTCGTGCACGAAACCTTCGAGGAATCCCAGATTTTCCGCATCGACCACTTCCTGGGCAAGGAGGCCGCGCAGAACATCCTGGCGTTCCGCTTCGCCAACGGCTTGTTCGAGCCGATCTGGAACCGCAACTTCATCGACCACATTCAGATCGACATTCCCGAGGAGAAGGGCCTGGAACAGCGGGCCAACTTCTACGAAGACACCGGCGCGTACAAGGACATGGTGGTCACCCACCTGTTCCAGGTGATGGCGTTCGTGGTGATGGAGCCGCCGACGGCGCTCGAACCGTTTGCCATCAGCGAGGAAAAGAACAAGGTGTTCCGCTCGATGCTGCCGGTCAAACCCGCGAACGTGGTTCGCGGTCAATACAACGGCTACCGCGACGAGGACGGCGTGGCAAGGGATTCCGACACTGAGACGTTCATCGCGCTCAAGGTCGGCATCGACAACTGGCGATGGGCCGGGGTCCCCATCTACCTGCGGACCGGCAAGAAGATGGCCGAGGGCATCCGCATCATTTCGATCGCCTTCAAGGAGGCCCCGCGAACGATGTTCCCGCCGGGCTCCGGGGTGGGCACCAAGGGGCCCGATCACCTCACGTTCGACCTCGCCGACAACTCGAAGGTGTCGCTGTCCTTCTACGGCAAGCGGCCCGGACCCGGCATGAAGCTGGACAAGCTGTCCATGCAGTTTGCTTCGCAGGAAATCGAGACGGTGGTGGACGTGCTGGAGGCCTACGAGCGACTGATCCTGGACGCGATGCGGGGCGACCACACCTTGTTCAATACCGCCGAAGGCATCGAATCATTGTGGGAGCGTTCGGAAGATCTGCTCACCGATCCGCCGCCGGCCAAGCTGTACCAGCCGGGCACGTGGGGACCGAATGCCATCCACCAGTTGATAGCGCCCAATGCGTGGCGGCTGCCGTTCGAGCGGGAGTGGCGCGAAGCCAAGTCCTAGCGGTAGCGCCGAAACCGCCGGGGCTCAGCTCAATTCGGCGCTGAGGTAACTGATCGCGTGACGGAATTCCTTGAGAATTTCATTGTCGGGCAACACGAATCCGTAGTCGGCATAGACCTGTTCGGTCGGGTGACGGGTGACGTTCCAGCCGGTGGCGCCCAGATGCTCGGCAGCGGGGCGGCGCTCCCCGAGCCAGACCAGCTCGGCGACGTCGATGTCCAGTCCATGCCGCCGCCAGGTGCTGCGCATCGCTCGGGCCCGTTCGTCGGTGAAGACGCTCATGTCGGTGATGTTCTCGGTGGCCAGCCGGCTGCCCGGGGCACTGAGCGCGGTGATGTTGTCCAACAGCCGGTCCTGGGCTTCGGGCGGTAAATACGGCAGCAGGCCCTCGGCGATCCAGGCGGTGGGAGCGTCGGCGTCAAAACCGCTGCTGCGCAACACTGTTGGCCAGTCATCGCGAAGGTCGACAGCGACGGTCCGGCGCTCGGCGGTCGGTTCGGCACCGATCTGGGCGAGGGTGTCGGTCTTGAAGGCGATGACCGCGGGTTGATCGACCTCGTACACCACCACGCCCGACGGCCACGGCAGCCGATAGGCCCGCGCGTCCAGCCCGGCGGCCAAGATGACGGCCTGCCGGATCCCGGCGGCGGTGGCGGCGCCGAAGAAGTCGTCGAAAAACCTCGTCCGCGCCGCCATCTGCTCGCATCGCTGCCGCAGCGTCAGCGGCATGTCCTCGGTGTCGAGCGGGATCTGGCCGTCCAGCATGCGAACGAAAAAGGGGTGCCCTACCGCCCGCACCAACGGCTCGGCGAACCGGTCGTCGAGCAGCGGGTCGGGCTCGCGCGACGCCAGCGCCCGCGAGGCCGCCACCATCGTCGCGGTCGCCCCCACGCTTGAGGCCAGATCCCAGCTGTCGCCCTCGGCGCGCGCCGAGCCCACTGATGACATTCGTCTTCCCCTTCCGGATCCACCCCGCCGCGTCGGCCGATTCAGCCCCGGCGCCGTCCGCCACCGGCGACTGCACCACCGGTACTGAAGGGTACTTTCTGCCTATGCCGTGCGCACCGCGCACCCGTCGCGCAGGCATGTGACTGCCGCCCCGCTGCCCGACGACCGGAAAGTGAACTCCCTCCATGGCACCGACTCTGCGCCCGCGCCGATCCGCGCTGTATCTGCCCGGCAACAAGCCTCGCGCGCTGGAGAAGGGCAAGTCGTTGCCGGCGGACGTGCTGATCTTCGACCTCGAGGACGCGGTAGGGCCCGATGCGAAAGCCGATTCGCGGGCGACCGTGTGCGAGGCGATCTCGTCGCCGGGCTACCGGCCCCGCGAGGTGGTGGTGCGTGTCAACGGGTTGGACACCGAGTGGCACGACGATGACCTGGCCGCCGTGGCCGCATCGGCCGCCGACGGCGTGCTGGTGCCGAAAGTCGAGACGGGCCAACAGGTTCAAGCGCTGGCCGACACGCTCGAGTCCGTGGGCGCGCCGCCGTCGCTGCAGCTGTGGGTGATGATCGAAACGCCCCGGGCATTCCTGCGGGCCGAGGAGGTCGCGTCGGCCAGCGACCGCCTGGCCGGACTGGTGGTGGGCACCAACGACCTGGTCAACGAGCTGCACGGCCTGCACGTCGCGGGCCGCGCTCCCGCGTTGCCCGCGCTCGGCCTGGCCGTGTTGGGAGCGAGGGCGGCCGGAAAGGTCATCTTGGACGGGGTTTTCAACGACATCACCGACGAAGGCGCATTCCGGGCCGAGGCCCGGCAGGGCCGCGAGATGGGATTCGACGGCAAGACCCTGATCCATCCGTCGCAGATCACCCCCGCCAACGAGCTGTTCGGTCCGTCACTCAAGGAGCTGGAAGACGCCCGCAAGATCGTGTCCGCGTACGAGCAGGCGCAGGCCGTCGGGACCAGCGTGATCACGGTCGATGGCCGCATGATCGAGAGCCTGCACGTCCGCGACGCCCAGCGGCTGCTGGCCCTTGCGGATGTGATCGCCGAAATGGAATCCGCCCCGTAGGGTGCCTGGACATGTCGAGCGCGTGACGGCCGCCCACAACGGGCGGGTATCGCCGGCCACACGGTAGGTTGAACGCGTCCGGACGACTCGAGAGGAGATGACGTGGGCCAGACCGCGGCCATGGCCGAGGCCGACCGCGCGTGGATGATCGACACGCTGCTCGCGCTGTTGCAGACCCCGAGCCCGTCGGGACGCACGGACGCGGTGATGCAGCTGATCGGCGACATCTTCGACGACTTCGGGGTGCCGTTCAAGCTGACCCGGCGCGGCGCGCTGACCGCCGAGCTCCCGGGTGAGTCCCCGACCATCGACCGGGCCGTGGTGGTGCACTCCGACACCATCGGCTGCATGGTCCGCGAGCTCAAGGACAACGGCCGCCTCGAACTGGTTCCGGTCGGCACGTTTTCGGCGCGGTTCGCGGCGGGCGCCCGGGTGCGCATCTTCATCGACGACCCCGACGAGTTCATCACCGGCACGGTCATGCCGCTGAAAGCCAGTGGGCACGCATTCGGCGACGAGATCGACACGCAACCCACGGATTGGGAGCACGTCGAGGTTCGCATCGATCGCAAGGTGTCCACGCGGGAGGACCTCGTTCGGCTAGGCCTGCAGATCGGCGATTTCGTGGCGCTGATCACCAGCCCCGAGCTCACCGCCGACGGTTTCGTCGTCTCCCGTCACCTGGACGGGAAGGCGGGGGTCGCGATCGCGCTGGCCCTGGCCAAGAACTTCTCCGAGAACAAAGTGGTGTTGCCGCACCGCACCACGATCATGGTCACCATCACCGAGGAGGTCGGCCATGGCGCCAGCCACGGCCTGCCCGCGGACGTCGCCGAGCTGATCTCGGTGGACAACGCGGTGTGCGCGCCCGGCCAGCATTCCCTCGAGGACGGCGTGACGATCCCGATGGCCGACTTGCACGGCCCGTTCGACTACCACCTGACGCGCAAGCTCTGCCGGCTCGCGCAGGAGCAGGGAATTCCGTTCGCCCGCGACGTTTTTCGCTACTACCGCTCCGATGCCGCGGCGGCCATCGAGGCCGGGGCCAACACCCGCGCCGCGCTGGTCGGCTTCGGCCTCGACGGCAGCCACGGCTGGGAACGCACCCACATCGAGTCGCTGGAAGCGGCCTACAAGCTGCTGCACGCCTGGCTGCAGACACCGCTGACGTTCGCCAAGTGGGATGCCAAGCCGACCGGCAGCCTGCGCGACTTCCCCTCGTCCGAGCAGCCCGCCCCCAGCGAGCGCTGGGTGCCGTTGTCCCGTGGCGATCACGAGAGGCCCGGCGACGCGGCGCCCGGGACGCACTGGCCGCCGGAGGGCCCCCAGGCCTGAGGCCGCTACATCTGGACCCAGACGATTTTCGTCTGGAGATAGGTTTCGATGCCGGCCTTGCCGGACTCGTGGCCCCAGCCGGACTGTTTGTAATTCGCAAGACATTCGGAAGAAAGAAACGCGACCGCGCGCTCAGCGGCCGCGGGCCATCCGGTCGGCACGCCAGCACCGGGACTGCATGGGAATGTCGATCGTGTCGGCCCCGGGAAAACGCTCCGTCAAGACCGCGCGAGCCCTGGCGAGACGTTCGGCGCGGTCGTCGGGGGACGCGATGATCACCCGGCTGTAGGTGCCGATCATCGCGACGATGTCGTCGACGTTCATGGTGCGCACGAACGTGAACGTCTCGCGGGCAATGTTGTGGAAGATCTGCGGATCGGGCAGTACGACGTTCTCATGGCGCCGGCGGAAACGATCGGGGGAGTCAGCGGCGGGCGCGTCGTCGCCGGGCAGCACCTCGAGGTCGCGGACCCAGTCCACGTCGCGGTCCCGGCTGGTCCAGATCAACCCGAACCGGCCGCCGTCGCGCAGCACCCGGCCGATTTCCGGCACGGCCCGGTCGGGATCCATCCAGTGCCACGCCGACGAGACGAACAGCGCATCCGCGGATTGGTCGGCGAGGGGAATCGCCTCGCCGGTGCCCTGCACGGCGCGAACGGTGGGGGATCGTTCGGCCAGGACCGCGCGCATCCGCGCGTCGGGTTCGACGGCGATGACGTCCGCCACTCTGCCCACCAGTTTGCGGGTGAACAGCCCGGTGCCCGCACCGACGTCGACGGCCACCGCACACGGCGAGGGCAGCAACCAGCCCACCGCCTGGCGCGGAGGGCGCGGCCGCAGGCCGTCGTAGTCTTCGGCGATCGAACCGAAGGACATCGCGCGTTCTTGACGATCGGTCACACGCGACAAGGTAATCCAGCTCGCTGTGCATGACATGTGAGACCGCGACGCGTCACCACAACGCGCTGTGATTGATGAGCGCGTCGCCGATGAGCCCCGTCCCGAAAATTAAGAACAACAGCCGCACCGATATCGGGCCGTAGCGGGTGAGGGCACGCACGATGGCGCGCTGAATACGCTTGGCCCGCAGGCTTTTCCTCGTCGAGAGGGCAAGGATCAGCAGCGGCGGCGAGAGCGCGATCGCCCAGTACCCGATGATGACCAGCGGCCACAGCGGCGGTCGTGGGTGCAGGGCGGCGAGCATCGCCAGGCCGGTCAGGTAGGGCACGGCGGTCGGGGCTTGGCCGCTGCCCACCGCGAGCCCCAAAAACCCGAGCAGCCACGGCCGTTGCCGCATCGCGGCCAGCGCCCACCCGGGTGCCGATGATTGCGCGGTCAGCGGGAAGTACGCCAGACCGATCAGCACGAGCCCCAGCAGCAGTTCGCCCCGGAAGCGAATCGCCGGTGTCAGGTGGAAGTCGAGCACCTCGGTGACCAAGCCGAGGCCCAGCACCGCGCACATCCCGAACGTGGTCGTCACCGCGAACACGCCCGCGATGTAGCTCAGGGCGCCGGGCATCGGTGACCGGCGACCCAGTCGGCTGTCGAAGATGACGGCCGAGACGACCCCCAGGTTGAGCACGTTGAGCGAGTCGAGAAACGCCAGTCCGGCAAGCGCCAGTGCCAGTGCTACCACGCGTCGGTACCGGGCCTAGCGTGCGGATAGCCAGGCCGCCCGCAGCGGGCTGCGCACTGACCACGACGACACGATCAAGGCGGCGATCATGGTGCAGACTTTAGTTCGTTGTCGCCCGTGATCGCGCTCACCGTGGGCGATACGGGGGCGCCGGCGTCGGGGCATGCATCGGGCGGCATTATCGATGCGTGGGCTTGCTGGACAACAAGATCGCCGTCATCACCGGCGCCAACTCGGGCATCGGGCTGGCCACCGCGCGGCGGTTCATTGCCGAGGGCGCCGGCCGCGTGTTCATCACGGGCCGGCGCCGGCCCGAACTCGACAGTGCGGCATCCATATTGGGCCCGCGTGCCACCGCGGTGCGCGGCGATGTCGGGACGCCGGAGGACGTTGACCGGCTTTATGCCGAGGTCGCGGCCGCCGGCAAGGGCCTCGACATCGTGATGGCCAACGCCGGTTCCACCAGGGTGGCCCCGCTGGGGGAGATCACCGACGACGACCTCGACGCGCTGCTGACCACCAACGTCAAGGGAGTCGTCTACACCGTGCAGAAAGCACTGCCGCTGCTCAACGACGGCGCCTCGGTCATCCTGACCGGCTCCACCACCGCGGACCGGGGCCGGGCCGGGCTGAGCATCTACGCTGCCACCAAGGCGGCCGTCCGGTCGCTGGCCCGGGCGTGGGCCAACGAACTCGCCGATCGCAACATCCGGGTCAACGTGATCGTGGCCGGGTCCACAGCCACGCCGGGAAGCAACGCTTTGGCCGCGCAGACCGATCCCGACGCTTCGATCGAAGAGTTCCGCGCCGGTCGGATCGCCACGATCCCGCTGGGCCGCTTCGCCGACCCTGTCGAGATTGCCAATGCCGCAGTCTTTTTAGCCAGCGATCTGTCGAGCTTCAGCACCGGATCCACGGTTACTGCCGACGGCGGATTCAATCAGGTGTGACCTTCAGGAGATAGTCGGCGTCGTCCGGATCGGTCAGCATTCTGGTGAGCCGTTTGCGGTCGAATGGCCAGAGGTCGATGTGGTCGTCGTCGGTGAAGTACCAGGAGTTGCAACCGGTGTTCCACACCGTTGGACCCATCGCCTCGCTGACGTCGTCGGCGAAGCGGCTGGTGGCTTCTTCGGTGATTTCCACAGTGGTGATCTCGCCGTCGCGGAATCGCCGCAGCCATCCCACAATGTAGCGTGCAGTCAGTTCGGCGACGAGTTGCATGGCCAAGACCCCCGTCGGCGAGTTCGGGCCCATGACGGTAAACAGGTTGGGAAACCCCGGGATTGCGGTCATCGCCCATGCGCGAGGCCCTTTCGATCAGGCGTCGTCGATAGAGAGTTCATCGCGGCCACGCAGGTTCATCGGACGCATGTAATTGTGCGCGTGAAAGCCGGTGGCCAGCACGATCGCGTCGAGGTCATGGTGCACGCCGTCAGCGGTTCGTATGCCGGTGGGCGTGACCGCCGTGATGGGCACGGTGACCAAGCTGGCGTTGGGCTTGCTGATCGCTCGGTAATAGCTGCCGGATATCACCTGTCGCTTGCAAAACGGTTGGTAGTCGGGGGTGAGTCGAGCGCGGAGATCCTTGTCGCGCACTTGAACTCGCAGGCACAGGCGCGCATAGCGCTGGGCCAGCCGTCGTCGCCAGGTCGGTTTGGTCACCAGGTCAACGAACAGGTCGGAACCGAGGCGCTGCGCCTGGTCGACCGATCGCCCGAGCCCTGGCATTACCGCAAGAACCCGACCGACGAGACGCGGCTGCGGTAACCCCATCGGCATCCACATCACCCACTGCGGGCTGCGGACGAAATGAGTGATGTGCGCCGCGTGCGGCTGTATCGCGGAAAACACCTGAACGCCAGTAGATCCGGTGCCGATAACCGCGATACGCTTTGCCGCCGCGTCGATGCCCGTCCAACGGGCGGTATGCGCAACGGGTCCGGCGAAGGAATCCAAGCCGGGAATGTCCGGGGTGAAAGGATGGTGCAGCACACCTGTGGCGGCGACGAGGAAGTCGGCGTCGAGCTGCTCACCGCCGGCGACGCACACCCGCCACCGGTTGTCGGCGAACACCGCCGAGGTGACCTCGCAGCCCAACCGCAGATGTTGACGAAGGTTGAGGCTTTCGACAACGTCCCGGTGATACTGCTGTATCTCGTCCCCGGTGGCCCAGACGTTCTTCCAGTCGGGTTTCGGCGCGAATGCGAATTGGTAAGCATGCGAGGGTATATCGCACCTCAGGCCCGGGTATCGGTTCCAGTGCCAGACGCCGCCGACGTCTGAACCCTTTTCCAGGATCGTGAAGTCGGTGAAGCCGGCTTGCCGCAGGACATGGGCGACGGCGATGCCGGCCATACCGGCCCCGACGATCACGATGCGAGGATTTCTGGGTCGAGGGAACGGCGCAGTCATGCAAGCCCTTTCGCATCAACCGTGACCGGCGGTGATCGCAGCCCCCGCAGTTTCCGGAACCGAAAGCGATGTGGTCGTTGGAGTCCGCGTCCAATCAACTACTTGGGTATTCTCAACCCTATGTTTGTTCGAGTGGTGCGGCAATAGTTGCCCGCGCAGCCACGGCCGCCGGACAGATCTCCGAGATAGCGCGGGTAATTCGGTGGCGATCCGCCGTCGCCTCGACGAAGATTGACGGGATGTCGCCAATCTCCCCGGCCTTCGCCCGAGACCCCGCCACCGCAAACTACTACGACCGGCGCGCCGCAGAATACGACGAGTGGTATTTAGGCCGAGGGCAATTCGCTCAGCGTGACCGGCCGGGTTGGAGCGCAGAAGTCGATCAAGTGGTGAGGTTGGTTGCCGGGCTGCCGGTCGCCCGCACGGTGGACGTCGCGTGCGGCAGCGGCTTTTTGACCCGCCACCTACGCGGCTTTGTGGTGGGCGCGGACCAGAGCCCGGCCATGGTCGAACTGGCCCAGACGCGGTTGCCGCACGGCGTTGCGGTCGTGGCTGACGCTCTGGCGTTGCCTTTTGCGGACAGCGCCTTTGACCGAGTCATGACCGGACACTTCTACGGGCATCTTCCCGCCGATGAACGCCAAGCCTTTCTGGCCGAGACACGCCGGGTGGCGGGGGAACTGGTCGTCATCGATTCGGCGCGACGCCCCGGAGCGGAATCCGAACAGTGGCAAGAGCGGATCCTCAACGACGGATCGCGTCACCGCGTGTTCAAGCGCTACCTTGCCGGTCGGCAACTTGCCGACGAACTCGGGGGAGAGGTGCTGTTCGACGGCACCTGGTTTGTCGCCGCGCAGGTTCGCTGGGGCCGCTCCCCGGCATGATTCAGCCTCGGTGATCCGCCAAGTTTTCGGCCAGCTCGTCGAAGAGGGCCTGGTTCAGGCCGAAGGCGAATTTCACCTCACCGACGATGCGATCGATCTCGTCGGCGTCGGCGGGCAGGGCGTCCAGGCGGGCCCGGTAGGCGTCCTTGTACGGCTTGGGCCGCACCGGGAATTCGTAGAACGCGAGACCCGCGCCGCGCAGCTCGAACGCACGCCCCAAGATTTTGCCGATGCCGCGACCTCCGGAGAGATCACCGAGATAGCGCGTGTAGTGGTGGGCGACCAGCCCACCGCCCCACGTGAGGGACCCGAGCCGCTCGGCGTAGGCCGCCGCCGCGGGGGAGTCGACCCGCCGTTCGGCGGCTTGGGGCAGCCAGTGTTCGAGGTCGGCGTCGATGGCGGCCAGGCGCTCCAACGCGGGGTCGTACACGGCGGCGACCATGGAATCGTCACGGCGGGCCCGCACGGCGTCTTCCAGGGCGGCGTACACCACGCGCAACCGCAACAGGTATTCGGAATAGCCCGCCGCGCCGATCCGCCCGGCGAGTAGTTCGGACATGAAGGGACTCTGCTCGGCGGCGTCGTGTTCGCTCGCCGAGCCCTCTTTCATCGCGACCGACAGACGGCGGCTTGCTGGGGCGGCGCTCGAGCACATGACGCTGCTCAGATTACATTGGTGAGCACAGCGGGGCGGTTACTGCACCGGGCTGAACGCGCGGCACAACCGGTGCCCGACATTTCTGCCCCTGAATCGCGAACCGCGGCCGGCCGTGTCCCCAATGACCACGCACATTGATAGTTTGGAGACCTGGCTGCTACCCCTCACCCCCCGATAACGCCGGTCACGTGACGAACGACGAGCGGCTGGTCTGGCCATCGGCACCCGCGGATCAGCCAACCGACGACCTGGTTCCGGTGGGCACCCCCATCGACCTGGACAACTGTGCGCGGGAACCGATCCACATCCCCGGCAGCATCCAGCCGCGCGGCGCGCTCGCGGTGGTGCAGGAGCCCGCGTTCGAGGTGCGTCAGGTCAGCGCGAACGTCGCCGACCTGCTCGGTCGTCCCATCGACGCAGTCTTGGGCCGGCATCTGTCGGCGCTGATCGGTACCGAGCAAGCCGCCCGCGTCGAGCAGGTCGCGGCCACCTTCGGCAGTCTGCGCCAGAACAACCCGGTCGAGGTCACCATCGATGTCGCCGGCGAGGCGCGGGCGTTCGACGCCATCCTGCACCGTGAACCGGGCGGCGTGCTGCTGGTGGAACTCGAGATCGCCTACGGCGATCGGCCGTTCTCGTTCCCGAACACCTACCAAGCGGTCCGCGGCGCGGTGGAGGAGCTGAACCGTGCCTCCACGCTGACCGACCTGTACGCCACCGCCGCGCGCGCCGTCCGCGATCTGACCGGCTTCGACCGGGTGATGGTCTACCGCTACGACGACGAGTACAACGGCGAGGTTGTCGCCGAGTCCAAGCGCGACGACCTCAACTCCTTCCTGGGCCTGCACTATCCCTCCACCGACATCCCCGCGCAGGCACGCGCACTGTACGAAAAGAACTGGATTCGGCTCATCTCGGACGTCGACTACACGCCCGCACCGCTGGTGCCCGCTGTCGACCCGGCCGGCGGCACGCCGCTGGATCTCACCTACGCCACCTTGCGCAGCGTGTCGCCGATCCATATCGAATACCTGCAGAACATGGGTGTGCACGCGTCGATGTCCATCTCGCTGCTGCGGCATGGGCGGCTGTGGGGGCTGATCGCCTGCCACCACTACGCCGGTCCGCACCTGCCGCCCTTCGGCACCCGGGCGGCGGCCGAGTTCCTCGGCTCGACCCTGTCGCTGCGACTCGTCGACCGGTTCGAGGACGAACAGCTGCACAAGCGGCTGGCGGCGCAGGCCGTCCTGGGCAAGCTGCTCGCCGTCACGCTCGACGACGGCGAGCCGCTGTCGACGGCGTTGCTCGGCGCGCCCGACCTGCTCGACCTGGTGCCCGCCGACGGAGTGGTCGTCAACATCGGGGGCGACCTCCGGATGCGTGGGGCGGTGCCACCCCCGGAGGTCGTGGCATCCGTCGCCGCGTGGGCGCGTGACGCGGACGACGAGATCGCGAGCAGCGAATGTCTGGCCCGCGCGCTGCCCGAACTCGAGCTGGACCCGCAGTTGGCCGCCGGCGCGCTCGCCCTCAACCTGCCCGACGGGCAGTACGCCATCTGGTTCCGCCGCGAGGTGCTGCGCTCGGTCGACTGGGGCGGCGACCCGTACAACAAGGCGATCGCGGTCAGCAAGGACGACCAGGTTCGGCTCAGCCCGCGCAAATCGTTCGAGCGGTGGCGCGAGATCGTCCACCAGCGCAGCGAGCCGTGGTCGCTGAGCGAAACCGAATCCGCCGGGGCGTTGCGGCGCCACCTGGTCGAGTCGCTGTACCGCCGCACCCGGGGAGCGCTGCGGTTGGCCGAGACGCTGCAGCGCAGCCTGCTGCCCGAGTCGATCCCCGAACTCGACAGCTGGCAGCTGTCCGCGCACTATGAACCGGCCGCGGGAGACAACGTCGGTGGCGACTGGTACGACGCGTTCGAGCTCCGCGATGGCCGGCTGATCGTGCT
The DNA here is from genome assembly GCF_035617725.1 of Mycobacterium sp. 94-17. NCBI lineage: Bacteria > Bacillati > Actinomycetota > Actinomycetes > Mycobacteriales > Mycobacteriaceae > Mycobacterium > Mycobacterium sp. 94-17. Next base: position 12,375 of record NZ_JAPIYN010000009.1, on the reverse strand, counting down.
GATCGGCGACGTCGCCGGGCACGGCATCGCGGCCGCCGGCACCATGGCGGCGCTGCGCAACGCGCTGCGCGCCCAGTTGTTCGCCGGCGCGGCGCCGGCCGAGGCGCTCAACCAACTCAACGACTTCTGCCTGCACATGTTGCCGGGCGCCTTCGCCACCGTGATCGCGGCACGAGTCGACCTCGGCTCGGGCCAGGTGGAGGCCGCCTCGGCGGGCCACCTGATGCCGTACCTGACGGACGCGACGGCAAACGCGCCCACGGAGGTGGTCCCCGCTCCGATCACGCTGTCACCACCGATCGGCATCAGGGGTATCAGATACGCACCCAGCAGTTTCACCCTCGAACCCGGACACGGCTTGGTGCTGTTCTCCGACGGTCTCGTGGAACGCCGCGGCGAATCGATCGACGACGGGCTCGACCTGCTGGCCGGGTTACTGGGCCGGGCGGCCGACACGGCGGCTACCCAGATCTGGACGGCGATGGCGTCGGGCCACACCGACGACGACGTCACCATCATCACGTTGCGGCGTCCCTGAGCCGTCGCTAAGCGGTTCGTATATCACCGCCCGATCGACCGGCAGCCGTCTACAGTTCGACCAATAGCGAACTGCGATCATCCTGAAGGAACGATGTGATGCCGAAAAGCGTTGCGGCCAAAAATGACAACGAGAAAAGGGTCGTCGATTTCATCCATGCCGCCTACGGCCAGAGCATGGACATCGACGCCATGACCGCGCTCATGGCCGACGACTTCGTGTGGCAACTGCACGTGCCGCTCTCACCGGTGGTTCGCGGACGAGACGCGGCGCGCGCGGAACTCGAGAAACACAGCACCCTGTCTACGGGCATGATCGAGGGCAGCGAAATCCGCACGATCGTGTCCGACGGCGACACCGTCGTCGTCGAGCGGGTCGACGTCAACTCCATGAACGGCGTCGCGGTCACGTTCTACGTCACTGCGCTTTTCGAGGTTCGCGACGGCGCGATCACCCACTGGCGTGAGTATTGGGACACCACTCACGTCGCCGCGCAGCTCGGCATAGATCCCGCGCTCATGTTCGCACCGTTGGCTGATTGACCTACGGCACAAGGGATTTCGGTGGTCCGGATTAACCTGACGCGCTGAGGATTTTGATCGCGAACACCAGTGAGTCACCGGGCCGGATCCCCGCGCTGGGCTGGCCCTGGGGGTAGCCATCCGCCGGCACCATCGCGACGGCCACTGTGGACCCGACCTTTTGCCCCGCGATGGCCTTCTGGAAGCCGGGCACGACGCCGGTCAGGGGGAAGTCGACGGGGGCGCCGCGCTGGTAGCTGCTGTCGAACACGGACCCGTCGCGCCCGTTGACACCCATGTAGCAGACGGAGACCGTGGCGGTGCTCGACACCACCGGTCCGTCTCCGGCGTGCAGGGTGTGCACCTGGGTCTGGCCGACGCTGAACGGGGTGGTCACGTTGATCAGCGGGGCGGTCGTGTCGGTCGACCCGGTGACCGCGACGCTGCCGGTGGTGCCGCTGAGCGTCCAGTCAGGCGTTCCGCCGTTCGGCGGTGCCGCGGTGGGGCATGAGCCGGCCGCGGTGGCCGTGCCCGCTGTCGCGAGGCTCAGGGCGGTTGCTGCGACAGAGGCCGCCAGCGCGGCGGCGGAATACATCCGGGAAGGCTTCACGGCCGTCACGCTACAGCCACGCCCAGTCGGTCACGTGCACAGGCTGGGGGCGTCGCACACGTTGCCGGGGCAATAGACCGAGTGGGCCGCGTTGACCAGGCTTCCGATTTCCAGCAGCGTCACGCCCTTGGTGTCCAGGCGGGCGTGCAGGTCGTCGGCGATCTGTTGCGGTGTCCAGCCCCACGTGAGGTCGTAGCACACGTCGTGCGCCTCCGCGATGAGCGCTTCTTCCGTCCTCGGCGGCCACGTGAGGCCGGCGGCGCGCAATTGCGCGAGGTACGCATCGTCTTGGGGGGTTGCGGCCGCGATTCCGGGACTGCTCAAGACCGCGGCGCAAACCATGATGGGGACGGCCGCTTTGGCCAGCCTTCGAGGTGAGGGCATGTAACTCCCTTTCATTCGCCGACGCGATCCAAATCGCCAAAGGAGGGCCGCCGCACAGCGAGTCCGTCAGCAGAATAGCCAACATGCGCAGACGCGGCCCGTCGGAATTCTCAACGCGCCGGTGGCCGGTTCGCGTTTCCCGCCAATTCGCGTGTCACGGCATCGAAGGCGCGCAATGTGTCGAGCATGTGCGGCTCATGAGAGTCCAGTTGGGTGGACAACTTGGCGGCGACGAGTTCCGCACTGCGGTTGACGTAGATCATCTGACCGCACATCCCTTGGCACAACACGACATCGCTGCCCGGATAGGGGAACCACATCTGGTTGCGGTACATCCCGCCGGGCATTTCGTTGTCGTCGGGGCTGGAGGCGAACGCCTGGCGCGAGTCCGGCCCGCCGCCGAGAGTGTCGGCGACCCACGCCGCCGGTATCACTTGCCGGCCGGTCAACGAGACGCCGTCGCGCAAGAACAGCGCACCGAACCGGATCATGTCGGTAACGCAGGCGCTGACACCACCGTCGAAAAACCCTGTGCCACTTGCGTCTATACCGATCGTCGCGTCGCGACAGGCGCCGATGCGCGTCCAGACGAGTTGCGACATCAGCTCGGGCATCCGCTCGCCTCCGGCGACCTCGCAGATCCAGCCCAGCGCATCGGTTTCACACGAACGGTATTGGAACGGTCCGCCATGCGCGGACTTCTGCCGCAAGGTCAACAGGAATGCCTGCAGCGTTTCGGGAGCACCCGGATTGGTCTTGGGCGCCCAGCCCATCGCCTGGTCGAGAAGATGAATCTCCGCCGCCGGATCTCGATAGTCCTCCGAGAAGCCGATGCCCGACCTCATGTCCAGCAGGTGGCGCACCGTCGCGCCCGCGTACCCGCAGTTCGCCAGGGCGGGAACATATTTCGTCACGGCCGCATCGAGCTCGATGGCGCCGGCCCCGTGCAGCGCGCCGACGACGACCGCCACCAGCGATTTGCTCACCGAGAACAGCAGGTGCCGCGTCCGAGCCTTGAGACCGTGGAGGTATTCCTCGGCCACCATCGACCCGCGGTGGCAGACGGCCCACCCGTCGGTGCCGGTGGTGGCCATCACCGCCCCCACCGTGGTGGCCGTCCCGTCGGCACTGGTCACCGGGATGGCGGACAGGGGCGAGGTGGCCGGGGGCAGCGCCGCGATCGGTCCGGTCCCACGCGAGATCACGGCCGTCGGCACAAAGTCTTCGACGTGTTGGAAGGACCAATGAGCATACGGTGCCGACATCCAGTTGCCCAGAGAGATGCCGGCCGGAAGGTGCCGCGTGCGACCGCCGGTCACGCTCGTGCAACGAGCCGCGAGACGATCGGCGCGGCCGGCACCAACGGCGTCGACACGAATTTCGCCTTCATGCCCTTGACCCAGCGCCGGCAACGTTCGCTGAGCTGGTAGTCCTCGGTCTGCAGGTGTCCGCGGGTGACGAGCACGCCGAGTTGGGCGCCCTCGGAGCGTAAGTCGCCGGGCGCCGCGACGCGCATGTAGAAGGCCTCGGAGCCGTCGAGCAGCGTGGCCCAGTCGTTGGCGGAACGCGCAAAGGTAACGCGACCGTCGTCGTCGATGCGCCATACACCCGTGCGCGGCGTGGCGGTGAATAGCTCGACCTCGGACGAGGTCTCCGTGATGATCACTTGGCCCCAGACCTCGTCCTCGCCGTAGCCCCGCTCCCAGCGGGTGTTGATCTCCTCGATGTCGAGTTCGTAGTCCACGTCCAGGTATTCGAGCAGATGGAAGAGGAACAGCGGCATGTCCGCATAGGCCTCGGTGGTAAGGTTCGTCATCGGGCTGGCGCCACTCAGGCGGGGGTTCACCTCACCGAGGTAGAGCTCGCCGGAGTCCAGGTCGTGCAGCAGGTCCACCTCGAAGTAGCCACGGTAGCCTTCGCGGCTCAGGACGCCACCCAACGTCCGCACCATTTCGCGCGCGGCGCGCGTCTGGTCCGGCGGCAACACTTCACGCCAGATGTCATTGCCGCACCAGCTGCCGCGGTGCGGGGTCAGTTCCGTGTAGCCGACCAGACTCGTCATCGCGGGTCCGATCACGGTGCCGTGGCGGGTCACCGCACCTTCGATGCACACCTCGACATTGCGGATCCGCGTCATGACCTTGACCTCTTCGTGCCCGGTCAGGTCGCCGGCGTGCTGGTCCCAGTCACGCTGACCGTGCACGAAGAATGTCCCGCTGCCGGCGTTGCCGTAGGCGAGTGAGACGACGAGGTCGTCCCCCAGTCCGGCATTGCGCGCCAGCGTCAGCAGCTCGTCGTACGAGCCGGCCCGGCCGATCGCGTGGGGCACGCTGGGCACGCCCGCCTGGTTGGCCAGCCGCGTCATGACGACCTTGGAGCCCAGGCGTTGACGCAGCTCGGCCGGCGGGTGCATGACCTGCAGGCCGGCCTGGCGCGCGAGGGACTGTGTCTCACCGTCGAGCATCACGAAGCAGGCCTTGCCGCCGGGTCCTCGGCCCGCGATGAACTCGAGCGTCTCGGGATCGGACAACAGGTGGTTGCACACGTCGCCCATGGAGTCGAAATCGAGGCGGTCACGCCGCCGGGGCACGAACACGCGCGAGTGTGTGCCCTCGAAGGAGTCAAAGTAGGTGAGGTAGAAGAAGTTTCGTATCCAGCGGTCGATGCCCAACAGGTTGAACGGCGTCGGTGAGATGAAATACAACGGTACGGCGTTGGTGTGGAAGAACGCGCGCACGTCCGAGAGTCCGTTCAGCGTTCGCGGCTCGTGGGCCATCACGCCAACAACCGCGACATCGAGTACCGAACCCGGCTCGCGGGTCGGGGAGCGGCCAGAAGTGGCGTGGTCAGCGCATCGGCGACGAAATGACTTTCCTCCATGTGACAAGTGTGCGCCCTGTTCGCGGCCGTGTCGAAAGATCAACGATCCCGGGCGCCGATGGGATGCCCTGGCGCAAAGTCAGCGGTGGCCGCTTATATCGCTGGGGTACAAGCGATTTGAACGCCGGCGAAGCCGGACATCCGCGGCCGTGCCTCCGGGTGTCGTCGGAGCACATGTGGTGGTAGGCCTCCCGCGGCGCCATATTCGTTCGCGAAGGGTTGTCCCTTTTCTTTGCTGGATCGCAAAAACACTCTTGACCCGCGTGCTCGCACTGGGTTCGATAGTGGAAAGACGATGGGAGGCCCACATGAGGACGTTCATTCGACAATGCGTAGTCATCACTATGTTGGCGTTCGCATCGATCGCCGCCGTGACGATCATGACGCCGGCGATAAGTAAGGCCGACTGCGGGGACGGGGAGTGGTGGGACCCGACCGGCAAGGTTTGCCGACCGCTCGGGGTCGGCCCGCAACCCCTGGCGTGCGACCCCGGCCAGTGGTGGGACCCGACGGCCAACGTGTGCAGACCCCTCGGTGTCGGTCCGCAACCGCTCGCGTGCGACAACGGCTGGTGGTGGGATCCGGGCGCCAACGTGTGCCGGCCACCGGCGGGCTGATAGGCACACTTTTCGTGGCACCTGATGTGGGACAACGCGTCTCGCGGCCAGCCCACGCGCGATTCCCGGCCCGAAGAAGCCTAGACTTCGCTAGATGACTGCGCTACTGGTCCTCAAAGTGCTGTTGGTGGCCTTCCTCGTGGTGGGCTGCGGCGTCCTCACGGTGAGGTACGTGCGCAGGCGCCGGGGCGGCGTGCAGCCGTGGAAAAACCCCTACGCCGCACCATATCTCGACATCTATCGCGGCGGATCATCCCCGATACCGCCGCCCTCGACGGTCTGCGAGCGGTCCGCCGACGGCGATCCCGCCGCCCGCGGTTCGGATGACGTCGACGGTCACCCCCAGTAAGAGAAGTTGCATACGGGCCGCGGTTCGCTCTTGAACGACACCAGCTTGTCGCCATTCATGATGATCGAGCAGATGAGGGCAGCGTCCCCACCGTCGGCGGCCACCCGGGACTCCAGTTCGTTGTAGACGGGGTACTGCTTTTCCCACGGCAGGGGCACATTGGTCTCGGTCTGCTCGGGGCCGCCGTTGATCCGGTAACGGATCGTCACGGGGCCGCTGCCGCCGCTGACCTTCATCACTGCCGTGCCGACTGGGTTGCCGTTGGGCGCCACCGAGGTCGGCGCCGTTGGCGCCGGGGTGGTGATCAGCGAGCCGGCCACACCGCTAGTGGTATGAGTCGCGTGTCCGGCGGTGCTCTTGGTGCACGCCGTACCGCTGATACCAGGCGCTACAACGCTGATGATCACCCCGACGGCATAACCATACGAGCGCATGAGCAAAGCCTACGTTCACCGACTCGTCGAGCGTGGGGGCTATGGATCAAATTGGGGCCGTCACGGTGCATAGAGCACACGCTCGGCGCTTAGGGTGAAGCCCATGGGCGGTATCGCGTTGCCCCAGAGCGAGGTCAGTGGCGGGTGACGAAGTAGCCGGACACCAAGGCCGTCAACCGTTTCGACGGGGACACCGTCGCGGCGACGCTCATGATCTTGGTCCCCACGCCCGGAATCGATGCGCGCCGGCCCCCGCGCATGGTTTTGTAGCCCGCGCGGGCGACGACCGGTGCCGACATCGCGGCGAGGTTGAAGCGTGACGCATCAGCAAGGCCGGCGGTGGCGGCGAACTCGGTGACGGTGGGCCCGGGTGCGACGTGGCTACAGGTGACCCCGGTGCCGCGAAGGTCATCGGCCACGGACTCCGAGAAGCTCCTGACGTAGGCCTTGCTGGCCGCGTAGGCCGCTTCCAGCCCGTGCGGCACGATGTAGGCCGCCACCGAGCTGACGTTGAGGATCGCGCCGTGGCCTGCGGCGACCATGCGCGCCGCGTAGGTCATGGTCAGGTCGGTAAGCGTGATGACGTTGAGCTGCAGCATCTGGCTGACGGCCGCCGGGTCGCACTCGTGGATCTTCAGGCCCAGAATGCCGATGCCGGCGTTGTTGATCAGGTATTCGACGTCGACGCCGAGCTCGTCGACGCGGGCGACCAGGTCGGCACCGGCGCCGGGCGTCGCCAGGTCCATGGTGATGGGGTGGGCCTGCACCCCGTGCGCGGTGCGCAGTTCGTCCGCGAGCTGGCTCAGCTGATCGCTGCTGCGCCCGCTGGACACGGTGACGACGTCGGTCCCGTCGGCCGCGCACAAGCGGGCGAACTCGCGTCCGAGCCCGGTGGACGCGCCGGTGATGAGGGCGGTGGTCATGACGGCCTTCCAAACGGGTTGCGGAAAACACTTGGTCGGACCGCAGCATGATATCGAGTTCATGGCGAGTCGCGTCAGAGCGGGATCGTCGCACCTCTCACGGTGGCACCCCCGGGTCGGTGGCCCGGTGGTCGCGGCATCTCCTGTCTCCCTGGGCTTTACGTGTCTTCGGCCTCGACCGCAACCGGTTACGACGGCTTGGAGCGGTGAGTGGAGTCGGACTCGTGCGCCATGCGTCGCATAGTCGTCAAAACCGGTTCGTAGAGCAAGGTTCCGATGACGAGATGCTCGATGGCGGCCGCGCGGTCCGTGTCGGTCGTGATCGGTTCGACTTCACTGGGGGCGAGGGCGGAAACCATCGCGGCGTATTGGTCGAGCAGTGAGTCGGGGACGGGGAAGGCAAGTTGGTCGAGGCGGTCGAGCGCGTCGGCAAGCACTCGGCGGTGCGGGCTGTCGGGAGCCAGCTCCCACTGGTGCCGGGCGAGAAAGGCGTCGACTCGCCGGGCCGACCGGGCGCTCGGTTCTTCGGCGACGACGGGGGATAGGAGCCATTGCGCGGTTCCCAGCGCGTCGTGCAGCGGCACCGACTCGTCGTTGACGACCTCGAGTACTCGTCGCACCGACTCCAGCGGCAGGCCCGCGACTTCGCTGAGTGCGCGGATGAGTGCCAGGCGACGCAGGTGCGAGTCGTCGTACGTCGACCAGGTGCTGCTCTGCTGGTGGCCGGAGTGCAGCAGGCCGGCCCGCAGGTAGTACTTGATCGTCGATGAGGCAACGCCGCTGCGCGCAGAGAGATCAGCTAGTCGCATGCCTCTATCTTGACATATCAGATACTCAAGCTATCCAATGATTGGAGAGTGAAACTCGCCAATAAGGAGGCCGTCGTGTCCGATGCCACCCGCCTGCTCTCGGGAATCCTGCTGTTATCCCTGGTCACCGTGGAAACCGGTGGACTCTACCTGATCCGCCTCGTCCAGGGTGCGGCGCCCGCAACACCGTTCCAACTCGGATTCGCCCGCGCCGGGCACGCCCACGCGGGCGTGTTGCTCATCTTGTCGCTGACCGCGCTGCTCTACACCGACGCCGCGCACCTGAGCGCGCCCTGGGACTGGCTCGCGCGCCTGGGCGTGCCGGTGGCGGCGTTGCTCATGCCCGCGGGCTTCTTCGCGGCGTCGACGGGCGAGGGCCGGACATCGCCTAGCCGTTTCATCGCACTGGTCTATTTCGGCGGAGTCGCTCTGGCGGCCGGCCTGACCTCGCTCGGAATCGGATTGCTCACCGCTTGAAGCGAATACGCCAAATCCGAGCGTGTCGAGATCCCGCATGTACGCGCGAACACGGTCGTCGTGACCGCAAGCTACTTACGGGGATAGCCCACTCGCCTCGAACAGCCTCGGCCTGCTGGCCGCCGACGTCTTGATTGACGCCGTCCACACGTCGCGATGACTGCCGCCGCGGCATGGAGATCTCTTCGGCCGGCAACTTGACTGTTGCCAAGCTGTTCTGGATGTGGCAACGCTGAATAGTGATTCGCGCGAGGTGTATTGGACCCAGGTCTGCGTAGTTATTCCCGACTTAGAGGGCCATCCGGTACGCGGCGCTAGCCTTTCCAGACGACCTTGTCCGTGCCTCCGGCGTCCCGGTAGACGACGCTGTCGGGGTTCGTACCGTTGCGAACGTTGAAGTAAAGCCGACCCGTAACCGGGTTGCCTAAGGGGAGTGGCCCCTCAGGAAGGCCGTCGGTCTGGTTGCCCTTCATAACCGCGAACGTGGAGCTGTTGACGGCCCGAGCGTTGAAGTCTGCAATGTTCGGAGTTGCGTTACCGCTCACACCTTTAGCCGTGACGTCGGAATACCACACGCCGTCGTTGTGACCGCTCGGCTGCAGGTTGCTCACGGTGTAGTCGATGGTGCCGCCCATGCTGGAAATCTCTGCCATCTGGCCGAATTGCAGCGTTTGCGGATCGGCGAATGCGGGTGCTGCGGCGAGCACTCCGGCCGCCGCCAATGCAGCTGTTGCTGCCGTTGTTTTCGATGCAATGTGTGAGATCGCCACGTCGGGCTCCCTTCGTGATGTGCCGACTTTCAGGAGCGGCAGCTGAATCGAAGGTGTATCCACAGCTCGAAATTTCAAACCTGACGTTTGCTGATAACGCTCGCCGATTCTGCGCGCACATTCCTTGATTAGCTCGATATCGGAGCGATTCCTCCCTAAGCCGTTCATTACCGGTAAAGCTGCATATTCAACTCCTGCCTATCGCGCCCGTGCCGGACATCGACGGGATATTGATCGAGCACAGGCGATCCATACTCGGGTGCTCTGGCCTGCCATCTATGACCGCGTTGTAAGTTCGTTCGAAGCTACGAAGACCGCGACCGCCTGCACCAATCAGTGGCCGGGTAATCGTCCCCGGCCGGGCGAATCGGTCAGCCGCAACTTGGCCCACACCACAGAAGACGCGAGAGGAAGCTAGATGAGAACGATCGCATACCGCCACACGGCCGTAGCCGGCCTGGTCGCCGTCGCGCTGATGACTGCGGGCTGCACCAACGGCAAGAGCGTCGACGCGTCGGCACCGCCTCACACCGGGGTGAACACCACGTCGGTGTCTAACTCTCCAGCGCCGCCCACCGAGGTGAAGCTGATGGGGGAGAGGGACGTCGAGGTGACGCTGACTGGTCCGATCGCCGTCAAGTACTCGTCGGCAACCCAGAAGCAGAAGGATGCTCTGGGCAAGCCGCTGACCGGTGACCGCAACGCCGGGACACGGGAAAGCGGCGTGGTATTCCAGCAGTTTCAGGGCGGTGTGATCACCGCCAGGAACGACCAGGCCGGCACGCCCGCATTTATCACGCTGGGCAAAATCCGGGAGGCCTGGAATGTCCCGCGCGGCCCGGACGGCACGCCTGCAATTACCGGCAGCAATGGTTCGGCAGGTCCGCTGGGTCTGCCCACCAGCGACGCGAACCCCGTCGGCGACCTGCTGGTGTCGAACTTCGAGCACGGCACCATCGGGTACAACGCGAAGACCGACCAGGTCGAGGTGACGGTGAACGGCAAGGTCGTGCCATCCGGGCTGTAGCCCAATCAGCCGATTACCAACTGCAATTCGTTCGATGTCGATGCGCGCAGACACGAACAGATTGGAAATAACTGCACACGTCGGGTGGTTGAAAACCGTTGTGCAGCAAGACGCCAGTGTAAAGCGCTGTCGCACTTGAATACTCGCGTCCGTCGACCTATCCCACGATCGCCCGTGCTGCGCGCTCCGCGATGAGCATGACCGGCGCGTTGGTGTTGCCGGAAGTGATGGTGGGCATCGCCGACGCATCGGCCACCCGGAGACCGGCGACGCGATACACGCGGCAGTCGGTGTCGAGCACCGTGGCGGCCGAGCGCGGCCGGCCGTGTGCGTCAAAGGCTCCCATCGCGCAGGTGCCCACCGGGTGGAAAATCGTCGTACCCAATTCGGTGGCCGCCTTCTGCAACTCTTCGTCACTCACCAGTTGCGGGCCGGGAAGCAACTCCTGCGGGCCGTAGCGGGTCAGAGCCGGCGCCGCCATGATCCGCCGGGTCATCCGGAGGCCCGTGACGGCGGTTTGACGATCGGCGTCAGTCGACAGGTAATTGCAGCAGATCTTCGGGTGGTTCAGTGGATCTGCACTGCCCATCCGCACATGGCCACGCGAGCTGGGTCGCAAATTGCAGACCGAGGGAGTGATCGCACCGAAGGGGTGCAGGGGTTCGCCGAATTTCGCCAACGACAAGGGCTGCACATGCCATTCCAAATCGGGACTGCGTAGCGCAGGGGCGCTTTTGGCGAAAGCCCCCAGCGTGGAAGGCGGCATGGTCATGGGTCCCGATCGCAACAGCAGGTACTGCAGTCCCATGCCCGCGCGGGTGATCCAATTCCGGTACAGCGTGTTGACGGTTCGGGCTCCGCGGATCCGGTAGATCGTTCGAATCTGCAAGTGGTCCTGCAGGTTTTCGCCTACTCCCGGCAGATCGACGGCCACCGGCACCTGATGGTGGGCGAGCAGGCCGGCCGGGCCCAGACCGGAGACTTGCATCAGATGCGGCGAGCCGATAGCTCCGGCGCTCAGGATCACCTCCCGGCGGGCTCGCACGTCCACGATCTGGCCATCTTTGAGCAGCCGCACGCCGGTGACGCGTTGCTGTGCGGTGGTCCAGGCACCGTGACGCTGATCCTCGTGGACCTGGCAGTCCATCAGCAGCCGCAAGGCCTGCGTCTTCGTGTAGACGGTGAGGTTGGGCCGGTGGGCGATGGGATGCAGGAACGCATCGGCCATCGACCAGCGACGGCCGCGCCGTTGGTTGACATGAAAGTAGGCACTGCCTGCGTTGTCGCCCCGGTTGAACTCCTCGATCGGGGCAATGCCCACCTGGGCGGCGGCGGCCTGCCAGGCGTCCAGGATCTTCCAGTTCACGCGTGGTCGTTCGACGCGGATCTCACCACCGGCGCCGTGCCACTCGTCGGCGCCGCCGAAATAGTCTTCCAACTTTTTGTAGATCTCCAGCGTCTCGCCTGGACGGTCCACGCCGCCCCAAAGCCAGCTCTCGTCACCGGTAGCCTCCGCCCACAGTTCGTAGTCGCTGGCCTGTCCGCGCATGTGGATCATCGCGTTGATCGACGAGCAGCCACCGATCACGCGGCCCCGCGCGTAGAGAATGCTGCGGCCGGCCAGGCCCGGGTCGGCCTCGGTGGTGAAACCCCAATCGGTGCGCGGGTTGGCGATTGTGTAGAGATAGCCCACCGGCACCTTGATCCAGAACCAGTCGTCTCTGCCGCCGGCCTCAATCAGGAGCACACGGCGATCCGGGTTGGCGCTGAGACGATTGGCGAGCAGGCAGCCCGCGCTTCCCGCTCCCACGATGATGAAGTCGAATTCGGCGACCGGGTTCATTCCGGTATCGGCCCTCCAGGCGTCGGATACGCGTCCCAGTGTGCGCGATGACTGCCTCACCACGTCAGGGAATGATTGGTAGCGAACAAATGTCGGTGCCGCGCCATAGAGTCCGGTCAGTGTCAGGGTGATGTTGCCGCTTGTTGCGGTGGTTGGATCCTGATCACCTGATGTCTGGCTCATAGAGTCGGTG